>NZ_NRDP01000039.1:0-120748 GCF_002878475.1 Dyella sp. AD56 | reverse complement strand
GGCAGTTCGGGTGCGGCCTCGCCGACCAGCTACAGCGGTTCGTCGACCGCGACCGGCGGCACCAGTGGTGCAGCTGACGCTACGGCAGGCACCGGTGGCGCAGGTGGTGCGGGCAGTGGTGGAACCGGTGGTGCGGGTTCGGGCGGCGCAGGCGGTGCGGGTGGCGCAGGCGGCTCGACCTCAGCTACCACGGGTGCTTTCGACATGTCGAACCAGATGAACGGTTCGGCAGCGGCGGCGGCTGGTGTTTCGATCCTTGCGCAGAACAGTGGCGCGGCATCGTTGATCCAGCAGAGCGTCAACGTCCAGGCCAACCTGAACTTCGCGCATTGAGTGAGATCGCATCCGGCATGGTGGAGCCTTTTCGGCTCTGCCATGCACGGGTGCACCTGCAAAGGCCCGGGTGGCGCGGCGCGCGATGCGTGCATCGACGTCCGACACGCAGGCCTTGGGAGATAGTGCCGTGCGGATTTTCAATGGAATACCCGGCGCGATCGCGCTATGTCTGATGGCCGCACCCACGATGCTCTGCGCGGAGGATGCGCAGATACCCGCTGCCTATTTGCTCAATGGAGCGCCATCGCCCATCGCGGTTTATGTTGCGGCCGTGGAAGGTGAGGGTGAAGCGGGCAGTGCGACAGGACTGGGATCGGGTGTCGACAACTCGACATTAGCCGGTATGAGCGGGGGCACGCTGGTCACGCAGAACACCAACCTCAATGGCACGGTGACCAATGACAGCGCTGACCATGTCATTTCCGGAGCCAATGTCATTACCGGTGGTTCTTTCGGCGGTGAGGTCGGCATCCCAACGGTGATACAGAATTCGGGAAGCAACGTGCTCATCCAGAACGCTACCGTCATCAGCGTAGAGTTCAAACCGTGAAAAAGCTCGCAGCGCTACTGGTTATCTCGGTGGCGCTGCCACTGGGGAGCCATGCTGCAACCGTCGGTGTCGTCAGCGGTGATGGCAACTACGTCATTCACCTGACGAGCCTCAAGGAGGCTCGCTACAAGACCACGCTTCACCAGAAGTACGATTTCAGTTGCGGCTCCGCAGCCGTGGCGACGTTGCTCACGTATCAGTACGGCTACCCGATGAATGAACAGGTGGCCTTTGAGCAAATGTACTCACACGGTGATCGCGAGAAAATAAATAAAGAAGGGTTTTCCCTGCTCGACATCAAGCGTTTCCTGGGGGCCAACGGCTTTGATGCCGATGGTTTCCGCGTGCCGCTCGACAAGCTGGTGGAGGAGAAACTTCCAGCGATCGTCTTGATCGATGAGAGGGGCTATCACCACTTCGTGGTGATCAAGGGGGTTCGCAATGACCGCGTGCTCGTTGGCGATCCGGCACGCGGCACTCGTGTGATCGCGCAGAGTCGTTTCATGACGATGTGGACGAGCGGACTAGTGTTCGTTATCCACAATCGCCGCAACCAGGCTGTGTTTAATAGCGTTAGCGACTGGAAAGTGGCGCCGCCGTCGCCGCTCGATACAGCCATCGACCGCAACAGTCTCTTCTACACAGTGATGCCCAAGAAAGGGCCGGACGATCTTTGAGGGTATGGTGATGAGATCCGCTATCCGCGTCATCTGCCTGAGTTCGCTCTTCTGCGTTGGCGCAGCGTATGGGATGAGCGCAAGGGCGCAGGACGGGACACCGACGGCTGGCGACGTAAGCGGCGCTGCGCCGGTAGGGCTTTCCGCCTGGGTTCCCGTCGATCAGGACGTGCTTGAAAGCATGCGCGGCGGTTACGACATGGGCAATGGTTTGACGGCCTCGTTTGGCATCGATCGCGCCGTTTACGTCAACGGCAATCTCGTCACCCAGACCAGTTTCAACGTGCCCGACATCGCACATATAACCGCAATGCAGGCGGGTGCGATGGCGACCGCGCTCAACGCCATGTCGATCACGCAGATCGGCCCCAACAATTCGTTCGATCCCTCGTCGCTGGGCTCGACCAGTGGCGGCACGGTGATCCAGAACACGCTGAATAACCAGAATATCCAAGCCATCACCACGCTCAATACCTCGGTGAACTCGCTCAACGCCTTCCGCGAAGCCAGTTTCCAGCAGGCGTTGCAGCAGTCCCAACTTCAGTCTTTGGTGCACTGAGATGAGCAGGGCGCCGCCACGTTTCGTTCCGGGTCGCGACGGCGCCGCGGGTGGTTCCGCGGCGCATTCGTCTGCGTGACACCAAGTCGGAAGCCTAGGGGAAGGATGATGGGACATACAACGTGGCGGTACTTCTTGTCGTCGGGATGCGCCGGGCTGGTGTTGCTTGGTGCACCCGTAGCGGCGCAACAGAATGCGTCGTCATCTCCGCCGACACCAGCGGTGCAGCCGCAGGCCCCAACGGCAACCCCGGATGCGCAGGCGCCCTCTAGTTCATCTGACGATTTGCGCAAGACGGTGTCGGAGCAGGGACAGCGCATCGACGCGATGCGTAGCCAGATCAGCGCCCAGATTGAGCAACTCGACTCCATGAAGCGCGCGCTCGCGCAGCAGGAAGCCGACTATCAGGCGTTGCGTCATGCGGTAGGCATGGATGTACTCGACAAGCAACGCGCTGGCAGCATTGCGGCCGGCGGTCCCGGTGCATCGGCCTTGCCGATGCCGGCAGGGGATGCGGTAGCCGCCAACGCACCATCGACCGACGACCAGACGCAAGGCCAGCAGCCTGTGGGACAGGCGCCCAAGCCGGACACGCGGCCCCCCGAAGTCGCGCAGATTTTCCAGCAGCCCGGTGTGCTGACGCCGAAGGGCAAGCTGATCATCGAGCCGGCTTACCAGTTCGGCTATTCCTCGGTCGATCGTGTCGCACTGGTCGGCTACACGGTGATTCCGGCGATCCTGATCGGCCTGATCGATGCGCGCCAGGTGAAGGACACGACCCAGACCGGCTGGTTGACCACACGCTATGGCATTACCAATCGCATGGAAGTCGAAGTGCGTGTTCCCTACGTCTACGCGCACCAGGACACCATAAGCCGTGAAATATTTACCGGCTCGGCGACCGACAATGCCTTCGGTGCCAGCGGTCACGGCCTGGGCGACATCGAGGCGACGTTGCGTTACCAGCTCAACGTGGGTGGTCCGGACAAAGCGTTCTACGTCGGCTGGTTGCGAGTGAAGTCGCGCACGGGCACGGATCCGTTCCAGGTAACTACCGATTGCATCCAGCGTTGCGTGGAGAACGTGATCAACGAAGTGGATCTTTCCGCCACCGGTACAGGCCTGCCGTTGCAGGAACCGACGGGATCGGGTTTCTGGGCCATCCAGCCTGGCGTGACCTGGCTGTACCCGACCGATCCGGTGGTCTTCTTCGGCAACGTGAGCTACATCTACAACGTTGCGCGCGATAACTTGTCCCGCAAGATACTGCTGGGCGGCACGGAACAGCTGGGCAGGGTGAAGGAGGGGGACGTGGCCGACATCAGCATTGGCATGGGCCTGTCACTCAACGAGAAGGCGTCCATGAGCATCGGTTACGACCAGAGCTTTGTCGGCATCACAAAGCAGAACAACCAGACCGTGCCGGGTTCGGTGAAAACGGTGCTCGGCACGCTGCTGATCGGTGGCTCATGGCGCTTCAGCGACAAGCGCACGCTCAACTTTACGCTGGGTGTGGGCGTGACGCGCGACACGCCAGACCTGACGGTGACCGTGCGCATGCCAATGATGTTCTGAAGCATGGAAACCTGCACGCCAACGATGGCGTTGGCGTGCCTGGCATGAGGGTCAGAGCCCCTCTTGCTCCATGGCGGCTTTCACGCCAGCGTCTTCCATCATGCGGCGGTGGAAGCGGGCGAGGTTGTCGAGACCGGACAGATCCACGCCCTTGCCCATGGCCCAGCGCAGCACGACGAACAGGTACGGATCGGCGAACGAGCGCGTGCCGGTCAGCCAGTCGCGGCCGTGCAACTGTGTATCGATGCGCTCGTAGTAGGCGCGCAGTCGCTGGATCGACTTGTCGCGCAGCGCTTCCTGCGCAGCTGTGTCGTCTATGAAGCGCTCCGGACGGAACACCGGCTTGAATAGCGGATGGAGGTCCGAGTTGAGATAGGCGAGCCAGCGGTTCACTTCGGCACGGCCACGCGCGCCTTCGCCACCAAGTCCGGCGAGCGGGAACTTGTCGGCAAGGTAGTTGAGGATGGCCACGTTCTCCGTCAGCACCCAGCCATCCGGTTCCTGCAGGGCAGGGACCATGCCTGACGGATTGAGCTGCAGGTACGCCGGCGAACCCAGTTCCTCACGCGCGACGCGATGGCTTTCATAGGGCTGGCCGATCCATTCGAGGACGATATGGTCGGAGAGCGAGCAGGCGCCCGGCAGGTAGTACAGCTTCATGCGGATTTCCTTGTTAGGTCTTATCCATGAAGTGTCGCCCGCCAGGCGCATTACCCTCAAGCCGTGGCTTGTGCGCGCAGGCGACGGCGTTGCATCAGCCACCCGCCAAGGCACACACCGATGACCAGCACGGCATCAAGCACGTACTTGGCCCATGCGTTCGCCTCGAACCAGGGCGACAGCCAATGATCGTGCGCGATCATGCGCGCTGCCGTCCACGCGATGGCGCCTGCACCGATGTAGACGATCGTCGGGAAGCGCTCGATCAGGCGCAGGATCAGCGACGAACCCCACACGACCAAGGGCACGCTGATCGCCAGGCCGATGATGACCAGCACCATATGACCCTTCGCAGCGCCGGCGATGGCCAGCACGTTGTCCAGACCCATCAACGCGTCAGCGACGATGATGGTGCGCATGGCCACCCAGAAGCTGCCGGCCGCGCCGACCGCATGCGCGGGTTTGTCCTCGGGCTGCAACAGCTTCCAAGCGATAGGCAGCAGCAGTAGGCCGCCCACCAACATCAGGCCCGGCACTTCCAGCAGATAGACGACCACACCGGTGAGCACCAGACGCACGGCGACAGCACCCACGGTGCCCCACAGCACGGCTTTCTTCTGGATCTGGCGGGGAAGGTTGCGTGCGGCCAGCGCGATCACGATGGCGTTGTCGCCTGCGAGCACCAGGTCGAGCAGCACGATGGCCAACAGGCCGGAGAGAAATTCGGTGAGTTCCATGGGTCAGTCTCTGCGCGTAAGACAAATGCAGCAATGACAGGCACGCGCGGCCTGTCATTACTGCAAAAGTCTCGTTCGCGGCAGGACCGCCGCAGTGACCGGAGCGGGTTTCCGCTCGTGATGACGACCACTGCAAGAGCATCGATGAAGCCAATGCCCGGAACTACTCCCTTTTGGGATCAGTATTTACGTATTGTCGATGTCGTGGTGCGCCTGGGTCAAGCCGCAGGTACGCGCACCCAGCCTTCCATCAGCACGCGCGCGCTACGGCTCATGATCGCCTTGGTGACCGTCCAGGTACCGTCGACCCGTGCCGCCTCGGCGCCCACCCGCAGCGTGCCCGACGGGTGGCCAAAGCGCACCGCCTGGCGTTCGCCGCCACCGGCTGCAAGGTTCACCAGAGTGCCCGGAATGGCCGCAGCCGTGCCGATGGCCACTGCCGCCGTACCCATCATGGCGTGATGCAGCTTGCCCATGGACATGGCGCGCACGAGTAGGTCGATATCGCCTGCCGCCACGGGTTTGCCACTGGACGCGACGTAGTCGGCCGGCTTGGCGACGAAGGCCACCTTGGGAGTGTGTTGGCGTGTGGCGATCTCATCGAGCGATGTGATCAGGCCCATGCGCAGCGCGCCGTGTGCGCGAATGGTTTCGAACATGGCCAACGCCTTGGCATCGCTGTTGATCGCATCCTGCAGCTCTGTGCCGGTGTAGCCGATGGCGGAGGCCTCGACGAAGATCGTAGGAATGCCGGCATTGATCATGGTTGCCTTGAGCGTGCCAACGCCCGGCACGTCCAGGTCGTCGATCAGATTTCCGGTGGGGAACATAGCGCCGCCGGCACCGTCTTCCTCGGCAGCAGGATCCATGAACTCCAATTGCACTTCAGCGGCGGGGAAGGTCACGCCGTCCAGCTCGAAATCACCGGTTTCCTGCACCGCGCCGTCGGTCATCGGCACGTACGCGATGATCGTCTTGCCGATGTTGGCTTGCCAGATGCGTACCGTGGCGATGCCGTTATGCGGCACGCGTGCGGGGTCGACCAGACCACCGGTGATGGCGAATGGGCCAACCGCTGCCGATAGGTTGCCGCAGTTACCGCTCCAGTCGACGAATGCCTTGTCGATGGCGACCTGGCCAAACAGGTAATCCACGTCGTGGTCGGTGTGTGTGCTTTTGGACACGATCACCGTTTTGCTGGTGCTGGACGTGGCGCCGCCCATGCCGTCGATCTGCTTAGCGTAGGGATCGGGGCTACCGATCACGCGCATCAGTAGCGCGTCGCGTACGGCGCCGGGCACCTGCGCCGCTTCGGGCAGATCCTGCAGGCGGAAGAACACGCCCTTGCTGGTGCCCCCGCGTAGGTACGTGGCGGAGATGCGGATCTGGGGTTTGTGGCTCATGAAAATCCTGTGTCGATGCAGTTCAATCGCGGGCCCTCTCTCTTATGGGAGAGGGGCTCGTGAAGTCAGATGCTCAAGCCGTCTGCGTAGCTTCGAGGAAATCCTGCGCAAAGCGTTGCAGCACGCCACCCGCTTCGTAGATCGACACTTCCTCGGCGGTGTCCAGGCGACACGTCACCGGTACCTCGACGCGCTCGCCGTTCTTGCGATGGATGATCAGCGTAAGGTCCGCGCGCGGGGTGCGCTTGCCAACTACGTCGAAGGTTTCAGTGCCATCGATACCGAGTGTTTTGCGGTTCGTGTCGGGCTTGAACTCCAGCGGCAACACACCCATGCCGATCAGGTTGGTGCGATGGATGCGTTCGAAGCCTTCGGCCGCAATGGCTTCCACACCTGCCAGGCGCACACCCTTCGCTGCCCAGTCGCGTGAGGAACCCTGACCGTAGTCCGCGCCGGCGATGATGATCAACGGCTGCTTGCGGTGCATATAGGTTTCGATGGCTTCCCACATACGCATCACGTTGCCTTCCGGTTCCACGCGGGCGAGCGAGCCTTTCTTCACTTCGCCATCAACCACGGCCATCTCGTTGAGCAGGGTGGGGTTGGCGAAGGTGGCGCGTTGCGCGGTGAGGTGATCACCGCGATGGGTCGCGTACGAATTGAAGTCCTCTTCCGGCAGGCCCATCTTGGCGAGGTATTCGCCCGCCGCGCTGTCGAGCATGATCGCGTTCGACGGCGACAGATGGTCGGTAGTGATGTTGTCGCCCAGCACCGCTAGCGGACGCATGCCCTTGAGCGTGCGCTCGCCCGCGAGGGCGCCCTCCCAGTAAGGCGGACGGCGAATATAGGTGCTCTGGGCGCGCCAGTCGTACAGCGGTGCAGCGCTGGTGCCGGTGTGGCCTGTGCGTGCAAACATCGGATCGTAGACTTTGCGGAACTGCTCGGGCTTTACGCTGGACGCCACGATGGCGTCGATTTCTTCATCCGACGGCCAGATGTCCTTGAGCGTTACCGGCTGACCGTTGGTATCGATGCCGAGTACGTCCTTCTCGATATCGAAACGGATGGTACCGGCGATGGCATACGCCACCACCAACGGCGGCGAGGCGAGGAACGCCTGTTTCGCATAGGGATGGATACGGCCGTCGAAGTTGCGATTACCCGAAAGTACGGCAGTGGCGTACAAGTCGCGATCAGTGATTTCCTGCTGGATTTTCGGATCCAATGCACCCGACATGCCGTTGCACGTGGTGCACGCGAACGCGACGATGCCGAAGCCGAGCTTCTCCAGATCCGGCAGCAGGTTCGCTTCCTTCAGGTACAACTCAACGGCCTTGGAACCGGGAGCGAGCGAGCTCTTCACCCATGGCTTGCGCGTAAGGCCGCGTGCATTCGCATTGCGCGCAAGCAGCGCGGCTGCGATCACGTTGCGTGGATTGCTGGTGTTGGTGCAACTGGTGATGGCCGCGATGATCACCGCGCCATCCGGCATCTGGCCCGGCTTTTCTTCCCACTCGCCGGCAATGCCGCGTGCGGCGAGGTCGGCGGTGGGCAGGCGCTTGTGCGGATTGGAAGGGCCGGCCATGTTGCGCACCACCGACGACAGGTCGAACGTCAGCGTGCGCTCGTATTGCGCATGCGCCAGCGTGTCGGCCCACAGGCCGGCGACCTTGGCATAGGTTTCGACCAGCTTGACCTGTTCATCGCTGCGGCCGGTGAGGCGCAGGTAGTCGAGGGTCTGGTTATCGATGAAGAACATCGCCGCGGTGGCGCCATATTCGGGCGCCATGTTGGAGATGGTCGCGCGGTCGCCCAGCGTCAGGCTGGATGCACCTTCGCCACGGAACTCCAGGTAAGCGCCGACCACCTTCTCCTTGCGCAGGAATTCGGTGAGTGCGAGCACGATGTCCGTGGCGGTGATGCCCGGTTGACGCTTGCCGGTAAGTTCGACGCCAATGATGTCGGGCAGGCGCATCCACGACGCGCGGCCGAGCATCACGTTCTCGGCCTCAAGACCACCGACACCGATGGCGATGACGCCCAGTGCATCCACGTGCGGCGTGTGGCTATCGGTGCCCACGCAGGTATCCGGATAGGCAATGCCCCTGCCTTGATCGTCGTGTTGCACCTGGATCACCGGCGACATCTTCTCCAGGTTGATCTGATGCATGATGCCGTTGCCCGGCGGGATCACGTCGACGTTCTCGAACGCCTTCTTGGTCCAGTTGATGAAGTGGAAGCGGTCTTCGTTGCGGCGATCTTCGATGGCGCGGTTCTTCGTGAACGCGTTCGGATCGAAACCACCGCACTCCACTGCCAACGAGTGATCGACGATCAACTGCACCGGCACTACCGGATTCACCTTGGCCGGGTCGCCACCGCGTTCGGCGATCGCATCGCGCAGGCCAGCCAGATCCACCAGCGCTGTCTGGCCGAGGATGTCATGGCACACCACGCGCGCCGGGAACCAAGGGAAATCGCGCTCGCGCTTGCGCTCGATGATTTGCTTGAGCGACTCGGTGAGGATCGCGTCGTCGCAACGGCGCACCAGGTTCTCGGCGAGCACGCGCGAGGTATAGGGCAGTGCGTCATAGGCGCCCGGCTGAATCGCCTCCACGGCGGCACGCGCATCGAAGTAATCCAGCGATGTGCCGGGGAGGGATTGGCGGTAGGCAGTATTCATATGTATCAAGAACCCTAGCGATGCTCTGGATAAACGCCCGAGTGACCTCAGGCCGATGCGCCGTGGATCGATCGGCACGTGCAGACAATCTCGTGGACTATGGCCGCGCACACCCGGGCGGATGGATGTGGCCCACGCGTGTCCCAACAGTTGAAATCCGTGTGCCGACGGCCAAGGCGAACATGTCACCTGTGGCAAAGGCACGATCGAGAAATCGCACTATCAAGCCGCTTATTGTAACGCCCTCCCTGATGCGACCCAACCGGAAACGACATTCGCGCCCGGTCCATTGGTCGTGATGCGCAGCAGCAAAACGGTGTGGCGCGCGATTGACGGCGACGGCGTTAATGTTGGGCTTCCGTGTTGCCGCGAGATCTTCCATGAGTGCGCATGACATCCGTTCCGCCAAGCGTCCTGATCCTGATCAGCCGATGGTCGACGTCGCCAACTACGTTGTTGACTACGAGATCGACTCCCCCGAGGCGTATGACACGGCCCGATACATGCTGCTGGACTCGCTGGCCACGGCGATGATGGCCATGAAGTTTCCTGAATGCGTCAAGCACCTCGGCCCGGTTGTGCCGGGGGCAAATCTGCCCGGTGGAGCCCGCGTGCCCGGCACCAGCCATGAGCTGGATCCCGTACAGGCCGCTTTCGCCATCGGTACCCAGATCCGCTGGCTGGACTTCAACGACACCTGGCTGGCCGCCGAATGGGGGCACCCGTCAGACAACCTGGGCGCCATCCTGGCCGTGGCTGACTATCTCAGCCGCAAGGCCGAGCGCGAGGGTGGCCAGTCGCTGACGGTACGGGATGTCTTGACCTATGCCATCAAGGCCCATGAGATCCAGGGCTGTTATGCCCTCAAGAACAGCTTCAACCGTGTCGGTCAGGATCACGTGATCCTGGTCCGCCTTGCCTCCACGGCCGTCACCACGGCCATGTTGGGCGGTACCCGGGAGCAGATCACCACGGCCGTGTCGCACAGCTGGATCGATAACGGGGCCCTGCGCACCTACCGCCACGCCCCGAACACCGGGCCGCGCAAGAGCTGGGCGGCCGGTGACGCCTGCCGCCGCGCCGTCACCCACGCTATTAATGCGGTGTATCGCGGCGTGGTCGGCTATCCGTCGGCGCTGAGCGCCAAGACCTGGGGCTATTACGACGTGGCCTTCAAGGGCAACGCTTTCCAATTCGAACGCCCGTTTGGCAGCTATGTCATGGAAAACGTGCTGTTCAAGATCAGCTTCCCGGCCGAATTCCACGCTCAGACGGCGGTGGAGTGCGCCATGAGGCTGCACCGTGCCGTGGCCGGCAAGGTCGATCAGGTCGAAAAGGTGGTGATCGAGACCCAGGAGGCGGGCATACGCATCATCGACAAGACCGGCCCACTGGCCAACTACGCCGATCGCGACCACTGCATTCAATATATGGTGGCCGTGCCGCTGATCTTCGGTCGTCTCACCGCCGATGATTACAACGACGACGTGGCTGCTGACCCGCGCATCGACGCTTTGCGGGACAAGACCGTGGTCAGCGAGAACCCGCAGTTCACCAAGGACTATTTCGATCCGGCCAAACGATATATCGGAAACTCGGTGCAGATCTTCTTCAAGGACGGCACCCATACAGATAAGGTGTCCGTTGATTACCCCATAGGCCACCGCAAGCGCCGTGCCGAAGGTATCCCCGTCCTGCTCCGGAAGTTCGAGGCAGCCATGCGTGGTCATTTGCCGGCCCACCAGGTCAAGGCCATCCTCAAGGCCACGACTGACCCGGTCAGACTGGACGCAATGCCTGTTCAGGTATTTCTTGGTCTCTTCACGCTGTAAAGACGGCGTGAGCAGAAAATGAACGGGCGTTTGGGGTCGATTTGCAATTGTTTAACTTTTGCTAAACTACTCCGCGCCCGTTTCGGGTAAAACAAGCACCACTAGGTTCAAAGTCAGGTCGCGGTTCACCGGGATTAGGAATCCTCGGCCTGATGCTTTTCCCGTCTGGGGTGAACGGACGCGTACACCAATAAACGAGGAGACACCTGATGAAACGTAAGGGCTTGTACATCCTGATTGCCCTAGCGCTGGGCGGCGCAGGCGCCGTTCACGCACAGGACAATACTGCCGCTGGCAGCAGCACCGTTCCGACCACAACGCCGACCTACGACGATCGCTGGTACATCGCACCGACTGTCGGTGGGTATTACAACGATACCGATCGCAACACGAATAGCCGTCAGTTCTACTACGGCATCGGTTTCGGCCGCTTCTTCTCACCTAACTTCTCGCTGGATTTCTTCGGTGACCGCACCAAGCGCACCGTTGACGCATCTGCTGGCGGTGGTCGTTGGGCGAACAACACCTACGGCGTGGCC
Organism: Dyella sp. AD56; assembly: GCF_002878475.1. Classification (NCBI taxonomy): domain Bacteria; kingdom Pseudomonadati; phylum Pseudomonadota; class Gammaproteobacteria; order Lysobacterales; family Rhodanobacteraceae; genus Dyella; species Dyella sp. AD56. Next base: position 109,197 of record NZ_NRDP01000039.1, on the reverse strand, counting down.
GCCCGCTATTACTTCCTCGACTGGACGGCATGGCGCCCGTACCTGTTGGGTGGCGTGATGGGTAGCCAGCACATCAACAACTTCGACCACGGCTTCGACCCGGCCGCGGAAGTGGGCGTGGGTGTGTCCAAGACCATCACCGACAGTTCCGACTTCCGCGTGGAAGGCGGCTATCGTTACGACTGGGACGACAAGACCCAGCCGAACAAGAACGGTTACGGCGACTGGTTCTTGGGCTTCAGCATCGTGTCACGCATCGGCGCACCGCCGGCTCCGCCGGCACCGCCGCCGCCGCCGCCGGCTCCGGACTGCTCCAAGCAGTTCCGCAACGGCGTGAACCTGTGCGACAACAAGTGCCCAGATCTGCCGGAAGGTACGATCGTTGGTCCGGATGGCTGCCCGCAGAAGGTCGTGATCGATCTGCGTGGCGTCAACTTCAAGTTCGATCGTCCGAAGAAGGGCGAGAAGGACATCGCGAAGTCGTTGGCCGAACCGACCAAGGATTCGCTGGCAGTGCTCGACCAGGCGGTCGACACCCTGCAGCGTTATCCGAACGTGCACGTGACCGTTGCTGGTTACACCGACTCGGTCGGCAAGGACGCGTACAACCAGAGCCTGTCGGAGCGTCGTGCGAAGATCGTGTACGACTACCTGACCACGCACGGTATTGACGCCAGTCGCTTGGAAGGTCCGATCGGTCACGGCAAGAACGATCCGATCGATACCAACGACACGGATGCTGGTCGCGCCCGCAATCGTCGTACGGAGTTGCAGGTACAGCAGTAATCCGACAATTCTCGGAAAGTCAGAAAAGCCCGGCGAAAGCCGGGCTTTTCTTTTTTTACAAGCATGCCTTGCGAAGTAAGGTGTTGTTTCGTGGTGACAGAATGTCGCAGTTGAGTGGTTTTGTGCGCCACCTTCAATAGCTGCCTGAACAGGGGTTCACCATGTGCGTCTATTTACGCGTGCGATGCTCTTAACGGTTTTGCTACACTCCGCGGCGCTTTGATCTTGTGACACTTCCTTCGATCGGGACGCAAAGCGCGGGATAGGAAAAGTCCCGGAGTAGAAGTCAGTTTTGACGCGCTTTCCGTCTGGGGTGGAACGGACGCGAAATACCAATAAAACGAGGAGACACCTGATGAATCGTAAGGGATTGTATTTCCTGATCGCTCTGGCCCTGGGCGGCGTGGGTGCGGCACACGCGCAAGACAGCACCGCTGGTGCTACCACGCCGAGCTATGATGACCGTTGGTACATCGCTCCGACCGTGGGCGGTTACTACAACGACACCGATCGCAACACCAACAGCCGTCAGGTCTATTACGGCCTGGGCTTTGGTCGCTTCATTAACTCGTACACCTCGCTCGATCTGTTCTTCGATCGCACCAAGCGTACGGTTGATGGTGGCAACAGCCAGCGTTGGGCAAACAACAACGTCGGCGTCGCCGCTCGCTTCTACTACGGCGACTGGAACGCATGGCGTCCGTACGCTCTCGTGGGCGTGATGGGCAGCTACCACATGAACCCGGGTGACAAGGGTTGGGCGCCGGCTGCTGAACTCGGCGGCGGTATCTCGAAGACCATCACCGACAGCACCGATTTCCGTGTTGAAGGTGGCTACCGTTACGACTGGGACGACAAGAGCCAGCCGTCGAAGAACGGCTACGGCGACTGGTTCCTGGGCTTCAGCATCGTGTCCCGCTTCGGCGAGCCGGCTGCTGCTCCGGCCCCGGCTCCGGTGGCTCCGGTTGCTCCGGACTGCTCCAAGCAGTTCCGCAACGGCGTGAACCTGTGCGACAACAAGTGCCCGGATCTGCCGGAAGGCACGATCGTCGGTCCGGACGGCTGCCCGCAGAAGGTTGTGATCGACCTGCGCGGCGTCAACTTCAAGTTCGACCGTCCGAAGAAGGGCGAGACGGACATCAAGAAGGCGCTGGCTGAGCCGACCGCTGACTCGGTTGCCATCCTCGACCAGGCTGTCGACACCCTGCAGCGTTACCCGCAGGTCAAGGTCACGGTTGCCGGCTACACCGACTCGGTCGGTAAGGACGTCTACAACCAGGATCTGTCCGAGCGTCGCGCTGCGATCGTCTTCAAGTACCTGACTGCGCACGGCATCACGGCTGACCGTCTGGTTGGTCCGATCGGTCACGGCAAGAACGACCCGATCGGCTCCAACGACACGGACGCTGGCCGCGCCCAGAACCGTCGTACGGAACTCCAGGTCCAGCAGTAATCGGATCTGTTCCAGTAGTACTGAAAAGCCCGGCGCAAGCCGGGCTTTTCTTTTTGCGCGAATGCGTCGGCGGGATCGCCTACCATGCGTGATGTCGTTCTCCGTTGCCCGAGTTTCCTCATGCGTTCGTCCCGACCCTCATCGCGAGCTTCAGCATCATCGGCGCCGCGCCACGGTCTTGCACGGGTGCTCAGCAAGATGGGTGTGTGTTCGCGTAGTCAAGCGGAGAAGGCGATACGCGAGGGAAGGGTGCAGGTGGACGGCAAGCCGGTGCTTGATCCCGAACGTCCCACTGATCCGGAGCGGCAGCGAATCCTGCTCGATGACGAGCCGGTGGCCGCGAGCAAGCGTGTCTATATCGCGCTAAACAAGCCACGCGGCCTCGTGGTGAGCGCTGCCGATGAGCGCGGGCGCGACACGGTCTATGACCTGTTGAAGGACGCTGGTTTGCCGTGGCTAGGGCCGGTAGGGCGGCTCGACAAGGCCAGCGAGGGCTTGCTGCTCTTGAGCAATGACAGCGTGTGGGCCGCAGGCCTTACCGAGCCTAAGCATCACGTGGACAAGACGTATCATGTACAGGTCAATGCTGTTCCCGACCAAGCGCTGCTTGATCGTCTGATCGAAGGCGTGGTGGAAGAGGGCGAGCGATTGGCCGCCCGGCGCGCGATAGTGCTGCGTCAAGGTGAAAAGAATGCGTGGTTGGAGATTGTGTTGGACGAAGGGCGCAACCGGCATATTCGGCGGCTGCTAGCCGCACACGGCATTGACGTGCTGCGCCTCGTGCGAGTCGCGATCGGCCCGTTGATGTTGGGGGAGCTGCCCAAGGGGCAATGGCGGCATTTGTCGGCAGAGGAAGTTCGCTTGCTCGGTGCCGCTGCGCCGTAACGCGAACTCCAGGCAGTAGGAGCCGGCTTTTTGTGCGCGCCTGTATATAAAAGACACATCGCCTTGCCCATCGGGCAAGGCGATAACTTGAGCCTTAGATCACGCCGAGCTTCTTGCCCACCTTGGTGAAGGCGGCAATGGCTTGGTCGAGATGCTCGCGCGTGTGCGCTGCACTCATCTGCGTGCGAATGCGGGCCTGACCCTGCGGCACGACGGGGTAGAAGAAGCCGGTGACGTAGATGCCTTCGTCGAGCAATTCGGTTGCCATGGCCTGTGCCTTCTTGGCGTCGTAGATCATGACCGGCACGATGGGATGCACGCCCGGCTTGATGTCGAAGCCCGCCTTGGTCATCTGCTCGCGGAAGTAGCGTGTGTTCTCCTTGACCTGATCGCGCAGGTCGCCCGCGGTGGACAGCATGTCGAACACTTTGATGCCGGCGGCGACCACGTGCGGCGGCAGCGAGTTGGAGAACAGGTACGGGCGCGAACGCTGGCGCAGCATTTCGATCACTTCGCGAGGGCCGGTGGTGAAGCCGCCCAGCGCACCACCGAGTGCTTTGCCCAGCGTACCGGTGATGATGTTGATCTTGTTCAGTACGCCGTTGACTTCAGCGGAGCCGCGGCCGGTGTCACCGAGGAAACCGGTGCAATGGCATTCGTCGATGTGCACGAGCGCGTTGTATTTCTCGGCCAGCGCGGTGATCTGATCAAGCGGTGCGATGAAGCCATCCATCGAGAACGCGCCATCAGTGGTGATCAGCTTGGTGCGTGCGCCAGCGGCTTCGGCAGCCTGTAGCTGCTTTTCCAGGTCGGCCATGTCGCAGTTGGCGTAACGGAAGCGCTTGGCTTTGCACAGACGGATGCCGTCGATGATAGACGCGTGGTTGAGCGCGTCGGAAATGACGGCGTCTTCTTCGCCGAGTAGCGGCTCGAACAGGCCGCCATTGGCGTCGAAACAGGCGGCGTAAAGGATGGTGTCTTCGGTGCCGAAGAAATCAGCGATCTTCTTCTCCAGCTCCTTGTGCAAATCCTGCGTGCCGCAGATGAAGCGTACCGAAGCCATGCCGAAGCCGTGGGTGTCCAGCGCGTCCTTCGCGGCCTGGATCACTTCGGGGTGATCGGCCAGTCCGAGGTAGTTGTTGGCGCAGAAGTTGAGCACTTCCTTACCACTGTCGAGGCGGATCTTCGCCGACTGCGGTGAGGTAATGATGCGCTCGGCCTTGAACAGGCCCTGCTCACGGATCGATTCGAGTTCGCTGGCGAAGCGCGACTGGCCGGGGTAGCTCATGGGGAAATTCCAGCTGGGTCAAAAGCCTATTTTGACCCCTCAGGGGCTGAGTGGGAAGGAAAGCCCGTGTGCTGGTCGTGTGCCCCATGCTCGTCATTCCGGCGAAGGCCGGAATCCAGTGGCTACGGCACACGGTTTTCGCCGTAAGCCGGATGAAGCTTTGGACCGCGAATGCCGAGCTTCACCCCTGATGCAACCCAAACTCCACGCGCGTCGTCTTGCCCTTGTCGTCGATATCCTTGGTGTCCAGCTTGGGATCCTTGACCGAGACGCGCTTGTCGTCCAGCTTGCCCTTCAGCCAGGCCTGCACCGCGGTGGCACGACGCTGCGCAAGGTCACGCATGGCGGCATCGTCGACGGCAATGTTGGTTTCCATCAGGCTGCGCATGTCATCGGGCTCAAGCGACTTCTTCAGGCCGATGAAGTTCTTCGGCTTGCCCTTGAAGTCATCGTCTTTGTACGCGCGCTTGAGGTACTTCTCGTACTCGTCTGGCGTCACGTTGACTGCGGCGAGCGCGGCGTCTGAGGTATCGGCGTTCTTGCCATCCTGGTCGAGCACCTTCTGGCGGCGGACCAAGTTGTCCACGGTCACCTTGCGCAGTGCGTCCTGATCCTTCGACGGATCGACGCGGCCGATGATGTCCAGATTCAGAGCGGGTTTCTGAGTGAGCATGGTGACGATCTTGCCCAGTCGCTCCTGCGCATTCTTGTCGAGCACGGCGGAGCCTGGATCGAACTCCACATAACCCAGGTCCTCGTGGTTGCCGCCACCGAACGCGGCGCCGAGCAGGCGGAAGGGGGCCGTGGCAGCCTTGGCGATCAGGTTGCCAAGGGCGTGCCAGATCAGGCTGCCCATGCTGAATTGCGGGTCGTCCAGCGAACCGGAGACTGGCACGTTCACGTCGATGTTGCCCTGCGTGTCCTTCAGCAGCGCCACGGCAAGCTTCACCGGGAGATGCTTGACGCCAGGGCTCTCGTCGCGATCACCGAAGGTCAGCTGCGTGATGAAGATGTGGTTGTCGGCGTTGAGCTTGCGCTGGTCCAGCATGTAGTGGACGTCCATCGTCAGCTTGCCCGCGGTGATGGGGTAGCCGGTGTACTTGGTGGAGTACGCGCTCATTCCAGTCAGCTCCACCTCGTTCGCCTTGCCCTTGATGTCGAGGAAGGCCACGGGCTGCAGCGGGTTGATGCTGCCGTCGATGTCGATGGGCGAGTCATCGTTCAGCGCTGCCTGCACGGATAGATCGGCCGGCGGATCACCCGGCTTGGTGCCAAAGGCGCCGATCTTGCCGGTCACCTTAGTCATATTCGCGGTGTAGTTGGGCTTGATGAAGTTGTCGGTGTAGTTGAGCTGACCGTTGACCAGGGTGAGGCCACCGATGCGAATGTCGGCCGCAGGTGCTTCCGGCGCGGAAGAGGCCGGCGCCGGTGTTGCCGTAGCGACTTCTGATTTCGCTTTCGAGGCGGCTGCTGGCGCGGGCGGCGGCGTGGGGGCTGGCGCTGCCGGGGCCGGCGTTGCTCCGGCGACGGGCTGCTCATTCTCGCCGCGCGTCACTGAGACCGGAGCCGCCTCGGGGTTGGCCACGACCTCGGACAAGTTCAGGGTGCCGTTCGAGTTGACGATCATGCGCGCGTAGAACGAGCTGAGCACCAAACTGCCCACGTGCATGCGTGGCACGCCGTAGCCGTAGGACACGTCGAGCTGATTGCCGCTCAGCGTGCGCCAGCGCAGGAAGTCGTCACCGGTGAGCTTATCCTGGACGCGTACTTGCTCTAGCGCGGCATCGCCCTTGTAGGTGAGCTTGGGGTCTGCGCTGCGCCCGTCGTAGTGCACCTTACCGTTACTGCTGATGCGCGCACTGGAAATAGTCACGTTCAGCGGCACGCTGATGTACGGCTGGAAGGTGGAGATATCCAGGCGTTTGGTGTCGAGCTGGATATCGGCGAGTGTCGGCAGGGGCTGCACCTTGCCGCTCGCCGTGAAGCTGCCCTTGTCGACATTGCCAGCCAACTTCATTTCGCGCGGTTCGTTGAGCTTGTCGCTCAGGTTGTCCATACCGCCGCTGAGTGAGTCGATCTTGATCTTCACCGGCTTGCCGCCAGCGGCCAGGTCGGTGAACACAACAGCGGCGTTGTCGAATGTCAGGTGCTCGATGCTCCAATGCCATGGCGGGCTGTTGTCCGCAGCCTTCTTCTTGGGTGCGTCCTTGGCGGCGAACAGATCGACAAGGCTGATGTACTTGTTGCTGTTGCGCTGCACGTCCAGCGCCAAGCCGTTGGCCTTGACCGTACCCAGCTGTGCCTGTTGCGAAGCCAGGTCGATCTGTTTGATCTCCGACTCCAGCGTTTTCCAGGCCACCGGCGAACCGTGGCCCTTGAATTGCGGCTCCATCGCGAAATCGGTGACGGTGGTGTGTGCGTCGGACAGGTGCACATTGAACGGCTTGCCCCAGTCCACCTGAAGCTGGCCGGCGGCATCCAGCTTGCCGCTGGTCAGGCGGGCCGCAAGCCCCTGATACGTGGCGGCCTGTAGTGGTGCCAAATCGACCTGCTTAGTGCCCAATGCGGCAACAAGCTTGTCCTTGGCAAGATCCACCGTGCCCTTCATGGAAAGCTCGCCACCGAAGAATTGCGCTGCCACGTCCAGCTTCGCTGGCGGGGCGGGTAGCATGCTCAGCCCCTGGATGCCGCCATGCAGGCTGCCCAGGTCGATCTTGCCGGTGGCATTGGCGTAGTGGATGGCGCTGTTGGCGAGCGTTATCGAGGCGATGCGCAGATCGGTCGGCTGGGCCTTGGTATCGGCGGGTTGAGCAGGGGGCGCCGTCAGCGTATCGAAGTTGCTATGGCCATCTGCGGTGGACGTGTAATAGAGCTGTGCCTGGTCGAGCGCGAGCACACCGAGTGCATAGCGTGATTGCAGCGGTTGCACGTCGGACAGATCCGCGGTGCCCTTGCCGAGTGTCAGGATCGCCTGGCCGTCGCTGCTGTTGAGGGCGAAATCGTCTAGTTCCACTTTGCCGGTGACTTGCAGTTGCGGCGTGGGCTTGGCTTGCACGAAGTGCAGGGTGAGGTCACCGCTGAGCAGACCCTTGGGTATCGCCACTGGCAGCTTCGCGGGCACATAGCTCATGTAGCGCGCGAGATCGAAGCGGTCGAGCCGGAAATCGATGGTCGATTCGCGGCTGTCTGCAAAGGGCTTGGTATGGCCTTCCATGCGTAACGGGCTGCCATCCACCTTCATCGACAGCAGCGGCTGCACGAACACGTCAGTGTCGCTGGGCAGGTTGGCGATAAACGGAATACCCAGTTCCAGGTTTTCAACGCGATGTTCGGTCTTCAGCGTTTCATCATCGAACTGGATGTTGCCGTTGTGCACGCTGATGTTGGAGATGGCGAACCGCGTGGGCGCTGCTTTCGGGTCCGACGGCGTAGCGTTGATGCGATCGATGATGTCGCTGAAATTGAAACGCTGGTCGCCCGTGCGCACGATGCGGATGCGCGGACCTTGCAACGACAGTTCGTCCAGCACCGGCTTCAGACGGAACACCGACGACCACGACGCATTGACGACGGCCTGGTCGATGCTGACGAAAGGTGATTTGCCGTCCTGGTCGGCAATGTGCAGTTGGTCCAGCTCCAGCCGCAGCGTGTACGGGTTCAGGTGCACGGCGCCCAAAGTGACCGGGCGTTGCAGCGCTGCCGTGGCGTGCTTCTCGATCTGACTGCGGATGATGGATGGGGCGGCTAGGAAGCCGAGCAGACCAAACACCACCACCACGATGGCAAGGATCAGAACGATCTTGCGCGTGCGGTGTGACTTATAGATGGTGAGGGCGCGGTCGCGTCCCGCGGCCAAACGAGGATTACTGAAAAGGCCCGCCATCACGATGCTCCCATGACATCGCGTGCCGACCGTGCACGGCCCTTGGGCCACACACCTTCACAATCCCAGCGATTCTGTCGGCCGCCCTAAGCCCGAGTGTACTAGGGCGGCCGAGATTTCAGCATGGCATTTTCTGCAGAAACGCCAAGGTGTGACAGGTTACGCTCAGCTCCAGGAGCAGACGACCTTGCCGCACTTGCCGGCATCCATCAGGTCGAAACCCTTCTGGAAGTCGTCGATGTGGATCTGGTGTGTGAGCACCTTCTGCAGCGGGAAGCCGGTCAGCACCATCTGGGTCATCTTGTACCAGGTCTCGTACATGCGACGGCCGTAGATGCCCTGCATGGTGAGGCCCTTGAAGATCACCTTGTCCCAGTCGATGCCGGCGCCCTTGGGCAGGATGCCGAGCAGGGCGATCTTGCCGCCGTGGTACATGCAGTCGAGCATGTCATTGAAGGCGCGCGGGTTGCCGCTCATTTCCAGGCCTACGTCGAAGCCCTCCATGTGCAGGTCCTTCATCACGTCCTTCAGCGACTGGTTGGCCACGTTCACCACACGCGTGGCGCCCATGTCCGCCGCCAGCTTCAGGCGGTAGTCGTTGATGTCGGTGACCACCACATTGCGGGCGCCCACGTGCTTGGCGATACCCGCGGCGATGACGCCGATGGGGCCAGCACCAGTGATCAGCACGTCTTCGCCGATCAGGTCGAACTCGAGCGCGCAGTGCGCAGCGTTGCCGTAGGGGTCGAAGAAGGCAGCCAGCTCGGACGGGATCTGGTCCGGGATGGGCCACAGGTTCGAGGCCGGCATGGTCATGTACTCGGCGAACGCGCCGTTGCGGTTCACGCCGATACCGATGGTGTTGGGGCACAGGTGCTGACGGCCGGCACGGCAGTTACGGCAGTGGCCGCACACGATGTGGCCTTCGGCCGACACGCGGTCGCCGATCTTGTAGCCGGTCACGCCCGGGCCGATCTCCACGATGCGGCCAACGAATTCGTGGCCGATGGTCAGGCCCGGCTTGATGGTGCGCTGGGACCAGTCGTCCCACTTATAGATGTGCAGGTCGGTACCGCAGATAGCGGTTTTCTCCATCTTGATCAGCACCTCGTTGGGGCCGACCTCGGGAACAGGCACTTCTTCCATCCAGATGCCCTGTTCGGGGTTGCGCTTGACCAGGGCTTTCATCATCTGAGGCATGGGATTTCCGTGGGGAAGGGCGGGGAAACAGACATTATAGAAGCCGGGTGGGGCTGAGGCTTCGTGCACTGCAACGTTGCCGATCCGGCCCCCAGCTTTTACTGTCGCAATTTTATGCGTCACTGAACGGAGCGGGGAGCATGCGTTTGGACATGATGGGTCGGTGGGGTGGAAAGACGGGGCGGACAAACCGGTGGCACACGGTGGCTTCTTCGCTGGTGCTGGTTGCCAGCCTGGTGGCATGGCCTGCCGCATGGGCCGTTCAGCCCCAGCCACCAGCAGCGGCGGCACCGCTTCAGTTCCGCATCACCGAGGGGAACATCGAGAACGCCTTCTTTCAGCAAGGCGATGTCGCAGCCCATCTGTTGCTCAATTCCGGCGCCAAGCCACGCGTGCTGGTGGCGTTCCCTGCCGGCAACAGCGGTGCAGGCATCTGGTTCGAGCCGACCATCGCACCGGTGCGATGGTCCCTGGATTCGGTGACGGGCCAGAGTCACACCGTGGATGGTCACGCCTGGCATGGCATCGTCGCCCGGGCCACCGTCACGGGTGACACTCTGGTGATCAAGGACGCCGTGCTGGGTAGCATTCGTGTGTTGCGCGATTACCAGCTGGGGCAGGGCTTTGCCCGGCAGGCGGCTGCTACGCCGCAGATCGTGGCGAAGCCCGAGCTGGCAGAGCGTTCCGTGCGTTGGCAGCGCCAGAGGGTGGACGGCGCGCCGGGATACGCCATCGCGTTGACCGCAGATAACGGCCGCTTCGTTCGCGAGGGTGAGCACATCGTGCTGCATCCTGACCATGCTGGCGAGGCGGTGCGTCTGCATATCGAAGCGAGTACGGGCGAGACGCCCCTGACTCCGTTCACCAATTTACTCAACGACAAGGCACAGCCCGACGCACGCAGCCGCCAAGCGCTGCAGTTCCTGAGCTATCGCGAGAAATTCCTCGCCGGCTCTTGGCGCTTCGATACCTATTTCGGACGCGATACCCTGATGTCCTTGCGCCTGCTGATGCCGGTGCTGCAGCCTGGGGCCGTAGATGCCGGCATCGCCTCGGTGCTCGCGCGGCTCGCACCTGACGGGCAGGTCGCTCATGAGGAAGGCATCGGCGAGTTTGCGGTGCTCCAGCATCTCAAGGACTTGGGCAAGCCCTCGGCCACGCCGCTCTACGACTATGTCATGGTCGATGACGACTACATGCTGCCGCAAGTCGCCGCGGCCTGGCTGCTGGAAGACCCGCGTGGTCGCGCGGGCGCGCGGGCGTTCCTTGCCGGCAAGGTCGATGCACAGCGGCAGGGCGACGCGTTGGTGCGCAATCTGCTGTTTGTCGCTGCCAGCAGCGAGGCCTTCGCGCGACAGCCGGTCTATACCAATCTGGTCTCGCTCAAGCCCAATAGTCAGGTCGGCCAGTGGCGTGACAGCAACGAGGGCATTGGCCGGGGACGTTACCCTTACGACGTCAACGCCGTATGGATGCCCGCCGCGTTGCGCGCGATCGGCCAGTTCCTCGATGCGGGCCTGCTGGATGACTACACCACGCCGGCGCAGCGCGAGCGTCTGCGGACTGCTGCTGCAAGCGCTGGCGGCTGGGAGCGCCACGCCAGTGCTCTGTTCACTGTGAACCTGTCCAGCGAGCGCGCCGCGCAACAGGTGAGCGATTACGCCAAGCAGATCGGCGTGGCGGACGCACCGGCGCTGAAGGCGCTGGGCAGTGGCGCGCTGCAGTTTCCGGCGATCTCGTTGGACGCCCAGGGCCATCCGGTTCCCGTGCTCAACTCCGATGAAGGCTTCGGCTTGCTGTTCGGTCAGCCGGATGCAGCCACGTTGGATCGTGACGTTGGCACCCTGATGCGCCCCTTTCCGGCAGGCCTGATGACCGACGCGGGCATGGTGGTGGCCAATCCCGCGTATGCCGATCGCGACGTGTGGTCGCGCTTTGGCAACAACGCCTATCACGGCACGGTGATCTGGGCTTGGCAACAGGCCATCATGGCCGCCGGACTGAAGCGCCAGTTGGCGCGCACCGATCTGCCCGCCACCACCCGTGCACATCTGACCGCTGCACAGACCGAGCTATGGCGCGGGATTTGTGCAGCCGGCGCTATGCGTACGTCGGAGCTGTGGTCCTGGTCCTATAGCAATGGCCGCTACCGTATCGAGCCGTTCGGCGCAGAAGGTGCGCATGAGGACGAGTCCAACGCCGCGCAGCTTTGGAGCACGGTGTTCCTCGCCTTGCCGCCTCCGGAGACGGCTAGCGGGGCGTCTTCCTGCCAATGATCCTTGGTCGATGCCGTGTACGGTGCGGCGTTGCCGAACTCAGCCGCTTCGTTCTAATGTCGCAATTTATTGCGAATGATGTAGAGAGACACCCATGCGTTTGAGGAAGAAGTTGGGTCTGGCGATGACCATGGTGTTGGCCCCCGCCGCGCAGGCCGATGAGGGCATGTGGATGCCTTCGCAGTTGCCCTCCATCGGCAAGTCGCTTCGCGCTGCCGGTTTCCAGGGCAATCCGTCGGATCTGGCCGACCTCACCAAGGCACCGCTCAGTGCGGTGGTGAAGGTCGGTGGCGCCACCGGCTCCTTCGTCAGCGACGACGGTTTGGTGCTGACCAACCACCACGTGGCGTTTGGCGTCATCCAGTACAACAGCAACGCGCAGCGCGATCTGATCCAGAACGGCTTCGTTTCGCACGAGCGCGTGGAAGAACTGCCGGCGAATCCCGATTTCCGCCTGCGCGTCACCACCGGTTTCGACAAAGTCAGCGACAAGGTGCTCGCGGCAGCCAAGGGCAAAACGGGGCGCGCTTACTTCGACGCGGTGGACGCCATCAGCAAGACGTTGGTGGCCGAATGCGAGCGCGAGCAAGGCATGCGCTGCAGCGTAGTCAACATGTTCTACGGCCGCGACTTCTATCTGGTGAAGCAACTCGAGCTGCGCGATGTGCGCCTGGTATACGCGCCGCCGCGCGCCATCGGCAACTATGGCGACGAGGTGGACAACTTCGTGTGGCCTCGCCACGCTGGCGACTTCACGTTGCTGCGCGCCTACGTGGGGCCGGACGGCAAGCCGGCCGACTACGCTAAGGACAACGTTCCTTATCACCCGCCGGCGCACCTGCAGGTAGCTCAAGAGGGTGTGCGCGAAGGGGATTTCGTGATGCTTGCCGGTTATCCCGGCATCACTTATCGCCATCGTACGGCGGCCGAATTTGCTGATCAGGTGCAGTGGCGCCTACCGACCACGGTGCAAATGATGCAGCAACTGCAGCACATCATCGAGGACACTGGGCGCGACGATCGGCAGGCGGCTATCCGTTACGCCTCGCAACTGCAATCGCTCAAGAATGGCATCAAGCGCTTCGAAGGCGAGTTGGAGGGCCTCAAGCGCAGCGATGCCGTTGCCGTGCGGCGCAAGGATGAGGACGCCATGCTGGCATGGCTTGCGGCCCAGCCGCAGGCCGCCACGTTGCGTCCGCAGATCAATCAGGTCAACCAACTGGTTGCCTCAGCCAACGCTACGCGCGAGCGCGATGTGCTGCTGACCTTGATGCAATCGCAGACGCAGCTGATGCGCTCCGCCATCATGCTGCAACGCCTGGCTTACGAGCGCGGAAACCCCGATGCACATCGCGAAGCGGGCTATCAGGTGCGTGATGAAGACCTGATGGCTGGCACATTGAGGCAAGTGCAGCGCCGTTACGATCCATTGATCGAGAAGCGGCTGCTTACCGCGCTGCTCACGCGTTATCAGAAGCTGCCCGATGCGCAACGCCTGCCGGAATTCGATGCCGTTTTCGGGCGTACGCCGGAGGCCTTGTCGCAGAAGCTCGACCAGGTCTACGGCGCTACGCAACTTGGCGATGAAACGCAGCGGTTGGCCTGGCTGAAGGCCGATCCGGCGTCGGTGGCCAAGTCCAGTGACGCGTTGTTGTCGCTCGCCGCTCAGTTGCAACCGGCCTTGCTGCGCGTGGAGAGCGAGCGCAAATCCCGTGAGGGCGACCTGCTGCATCTGCGCCCCGCATACATGGACGCACTCATCGCCTACCGCGAGAAACAGGGTAGGGCGGTGTACCCGGATGCGAACTCCACCTTGCGCGTGAGCTACGGCAAGGTCACGCCGCTGAAGGCGCGCGATGCCGTGTCGTACGAACCGCTGACCACTACGACCGGCATCGTCGAGAAAAACACCGGCGTTGCGCCGTTCGATGCACCCAAGCCCTTGCTTGATGCCATCGCCAAGGGCGATTACGAGGGTTATGCCGATGCGAAGACGGGCGCCATGCCGGTGGATTTCCTGAGCAACCTGGACACCACTGGCGGCAACTCGGGCTCGCCCGTGCTCAATGCCAAGGGCGAGCTGGTCGGTCTCAACTTCGACAGCAATTGGGAAGCGGTGAGCGCGAGCTGGATGTTCGACCCGCGCTACAAGCGTGCCATCCACGTCGACCTGCGCTACATGCGCTGGCTGATGGACAAGGTTTATCCGGCACCGCAGCTGTTGAAGGAAATGGGTGTGCCCGCGCACTGATTAGCTTCATTCCGCCCCTATAGAAGCGCACAAATGCGCTTCTATAGGGGCGCGGTTGGAAGGGTTCACACCCGTTTCATCGCACCCAGCGCGAAGTAAGCAACTCATGTCGCTTCGGGGGCGTTATGAATCATCAAGACGAGAGCTGTTGCGCGGGTGCGGTGGACACCTCGCGCCGTACGATGCTGACATCGACTCTTGGTGCAGCTGCTTTTACTGTCATCGGTGGGGCGTCGTGGCTGCTGCCCGGACTCGCGCAGGCTGGGGCGCTTACCAAGGATCAGCGCGATGCGATGACGCCGGACCAGGTCATCGCCATGCTCAAGGATGGCAACCAGCGCTTCCGTGCGGGCAAGATGCAGGGCCACGATTATCTGGCGCAGAAGCGGGCTAGTGCCGCCGGGCAATATCCCGCTGCCGTGATCCTTGGCTGCATCGACTCGCGCGCACCCACGGAGATCATCCTGGATACCGGCATTGGCGAGACGTTCACCGGGCGAGTCGCCGGCAACATTGCCAACGATGATCTGCTGGGAAGCCTGGAGTTCGCCTGCGCTCTCGCTGGGGCCAAGGTTGTGCTGGTGATGGGGCATACCGCGTGCGGTGCCATCAAAGGAGCGATCGACGGCGCCAAACTGGGCAACCTGACGGGGCTGCTCGACAAAATCAGGCCGGCGGTGGACGCCACGCAGTTCAGTGGCGAACGGTCTAGCAAGAACGACGCCTTTGTGGATGCCGTGGCGGCGACCAATGTCCGCCACACCGTTGACGAGATACGGCGCCGCAGCGACGTGCTTGCTGGGTTGGAGAAGGACGGCAAGATCAAGATCGTCGGGTCGATGTATCACCTCGTGGGTGGCCAGGTGGAGTTTTACGCCTGAGGCAGCGCTGCTACGGGCATTAGTTGGGTTCACCGTTACAATGGGCGGATGCCGATCGATCAGCGCCCGCTCGCCGTGTTCCTGATGGGCCCGACCGCGTCGGGCAAGACTGCGCTCGCCTGCGCGCTGAGTGACCGTTTTCCGGTTGATTTGATAAGCGTCGATTCGGCGCTCGTGTATCGCGGCCTGGATATCGGCTCAGCAAAGCCCGATGCAGCGACGCTGGCGCGCTACCCGCACCGGTTGATCGACATCCGCGATCCGGCCGCGCCCTATTCGGCCGCGGATTTCCGCGGCGATGCCGTGACCGCGATGCAGGACATCACGGCAAAGGGTCGGGTGCCTTTGCTGGTCGGTGGCACGGGGCTGTACTTTCGGGCCCTTCAGCAAGGGCTGTCCCAGTTGCCGGAGGCTGATCAGGCCATCCGGGAGCGCCTCACTGCGGAAGCCGCGGTGGAGGGATGGCCCGCCTTGCACGCACGGTTGCGTCAGCTGGACCCGGCGGCGGGGGAACGCATCGGGCCCAATGATGCGCAGCGCATCCAACGCGCGCTGGAGGTGATCGAACTCACCGGGAGTCCGTTGTCCGAGCAGCAGCGAGGCGGAAGCGGAGAGCGCTTCCCGTGGCGTGTGCTCAAGCTGGCCCTGGTACCGACCGACAGGGCGCCGTTGCACGCGCGGATCGCTCAACGCTTCGATGCCATGCTCAAGGACGGTTTCCTGGACGAGGTCCGTGCGCTGCGTGCACGTGGCGACCTGCATGCCGATCTTCCCGCCATCCGGGCGGTGGGGTATCGCCAAGCCTGGGAATACCTGGACGGCCAAATGGACGCCGCGGAATGTCGCGATCGCGGTATTTTCGCCACGCGTCAGCTGGCGAAGCGGCAGATCACCTGGCTGCGCAGCGAGCTCGACGCGCGGGTGATCGATCCAGAAAGGCCGGATAGCCAGCGTATCGCCACCGATGCGATGGCGCTATTCGTAGGTAATTAGTGCATAGTGCCACGCAGCATTTTCTAAACGTCTTTTTCACACATGATGAAAGCGCGCATTTGCCCTTTCATCAACGATTTAAAAGTGGTTAATATTCCTCGGCCTTGGACCGGGGCGCGTCATGCGTCTTTTATCCCGGTCTGTCCGTTGCGAGGGGAGAACAAGAAATGTCCAAAGGGCAATCGTTGCAAGATCCATTTCTCAATGCACTGCGCCGCGAGCGCGTTCCGGTCGCCATCTACCTGGTGAATGGCATCAAGCTGCAGGGCACGATCGAATCGTTCGATCAGTTCGTCGTCCTGCTGCGTAACCAGGTGAGCCAGATGGTCTACAAGCACGCCATCTCCACCGTGGTACCCAGCCGCAATGTCCGCATGGGCAACGGCCAGGAGGGGCAGGGCGAAGGCTCGGCTACGGTAGAGCCGGAAGCTTAATTCAACGCGGGGCGGAGACGCTCTAATCCAATCCACAGGGTTGGATCAGTGCGTCCCAGGACCCATCTGAGTAGGGAAGGCGCCTCGGTGTTATCCGCCGACGGCTTATGCACATACACTTTCCACTCCGATTCGCGCCGTGGGTCCGCCTGGGCTCAGGGCGCGGCGTCTCTATAAAGGTCTTTCCGCCCTCGTGTTTGATCGTCAAAAGAAAGGCGAACGCGCCCTCCTTGTTCTCCCGCATTCACGCGGCGAGGGCGATTCGGCCCGGCGCGCCGAAGAATTCGCCGAACTGGTCCGTTCGGCCGGCGCCGACATCCTCGGCAGCATTCCGGCACGTATCGACGTGCCCAATCCCCGTTACTACATCGGTACCGGCAAGGCCGACGAGGTGGCCGAGGCGGCCCGCGCCATGGGCGCCGACCTGGTGCTGATCGACCATCTCCTGTCGCCCGTGCAGGAGCGCAACCTCGAAAAGCACCTCGGTATCCGTGTGGTGGATCGCGCCGGCCTGATCCTGGACATCTTCGCGCAGCGCGCGCGTTCGCATGAAGGCAAGCTCGAGGTGGAACTGGCCCAGCTCAAGCACTTGGCTACCCGGCTGGTCCGAGGCTGGACCCACCTTGACGCCCAGCGCGGCGGCGCCATTGGCAACCGCGGTCCCGGCGAAACTCAGCTGGAAACCGACCGCCGCTTGCTGGCCGAGCGCGTGAAGATGCTGAGCAAACGCCTGGAGAAGGTGCAGACCCAGCGCGTGCAGCAGCGTCGTGCGCGTCTGCGCAACACCGTGCCAAGGGTCGCCCTGGTGGGCTACACCAATGCCGGCAAGTCAACTTTGTTCAACGTGCTGACAGAAGGCGAGGTGTTCGCCGCCGACCTGCTGTTCGCCACGCTGGACCCGACCGTGCGCAAGCTGGATGGCCTTTCCTGCGGCCCGGCAGTGCTGGCGGACACGGTCGGCTTTATCCGCGAACTGCCGCACGACCTTGTTGCGGCGTTCCGCGGCACCCTGGCCGAGGCGCGCGACGCCGATCTGCTGCTGCACGTGAGCGATGCGGCCGACGAGGAGCGCGGGCGCCTCGCCCATGTGGTCGACAGCGTGCTGGAGGAGATCGACGCGGGCGACTTGCCGCAGCTTCGCGTGATGAACAAGATCGACCTCGCCGGCACCGAGCCGCGTATCGACCGCGACGGCGAAGGTCGTCCCACCACCGTCTGGCTGTCGGCCGCAAGCGGACAGGGGCTGGATCTGCTGCGGCAGGCGTTGGGGGAGTTGCTCGGTGGCGATCGCGTCCAGTCCGAACTGCGGCTGCCGCACTCGGCAGGGCGCCTGCATGCTCGCCTCAAGGCGGCCGGTGCCATTGTCGGTGAAGAAGTGGACGAAGAAGGCTGGCGCCTGACCATTGATGCGCCGCGTAGTGTCATTGCCCCGCTTAGCGGCGGGGGCGCGGCCGAGGCGGCGCTGCTCAAAGACTTACTGGGCACCGTAGAAGAGTCCGAGGTCTTGTGAGGTGCTCCTCATCGCTGGAAGGCGCCCTGCGAGTGAGGAATCGTCGTCCGGGTCTGGTAGAATCAACGGCGTTTGTGCGGCCATCAGGGCCTGGACGGCACACTTGCGACGACAAGCACCCGAGACCATGTCCCAACCCGTTCAAAGCGTTTTCCGGCCAAAGCTGCCGGCCTCCCAGCGGCCTCAAGGAGACTGACCATGGCCTGGAACGAACCCGGTAACAACGGGCAACGCGATCCGTGGAACAGGAATCGCCAGACCGGCAACAAGCCGGGGCTGGAGGACATGCTTAAGCAACTGCGCAACCGCTTCGGCAAGCTCGGTGGCGGTGCCGGCGGCATTTTCACCATCTTGCTGGCCTTCGTGATCGTGTGGGTAGGCATGAGCAGCTTCACCATCGTCGATGCCCGTCAGGCTGGCGTGGTGCTGCGCTTCGGCAAGTACGCCCGTACGCTGCAGCCGGGTTTCCACCTCAAGGCGCCCAGCCCCATAGAAACCGTCACCAAGGTCGGCACCACGGAGATCCGTTCGGTGTCGGACAAGGTGCGCATGCTGACCAGCGACGAGAACATCATCTCCGTCGACTTCAACGTGCAGTACCAGGTGTCGGATGCCCGCAAGTTCCTCTTCTCACTGAGCGGTCCGCCGGAAGAGACGCTGCGCCAGGCCGCTGAGGCTGCCGTGCGCACGGTGGTGGGCGCCAACGTGATGGACAACATCCTCACCAGCCAGGGCACCGAGGCCATACCGGCCGCGCCGGCACCTGCGCCGGCAAGCAGCGTGGCCGCTGCATCCTCGGCACCCTCGGTGGCGACCGCAATACCCACTGCCATCCCGGCATCCGCCAAGGCGCAGACCCGCGACACGCTGCAGCAGCAGACCCGCGAAATTCTGCAGGCCACGCTGGATGAATACGACGCCGGCTTGATGGTGACCGACGTGAGCTTCCAGAACGTGGCCCCGCCGCAGGAAGTGAAGGACGCCTTTGACGACGTCAACGCCGCTCGCGAAGACAAGCAGGGCACCGAGAACAACGCTCGCGCGTACTCCAGCCAGGTCGTGCCGGTCGCGCGTGGTGACGCTTCGCGCATTGCCGCCGAAGCGCAGGGTTATGCCGCTGCACGCGTGGCGACCGCCACGGGTGATGCGTCGCGCTTCAACCTCATCCTCAAGGAATACAAAGCCGCGCCCGACGTCACCCGTCGCCGCCTGTGGCTGGAAACCGTCGAGGATGTGATGTCCAACAATCCCAAGGTGCTGGATGGTTCCGGCGGCCGCAACATGATCTATCTCCCGCTGGACCGGACGGTCGGCAAGGAACTGCAGGGTGTGGGTTCGGTCATGCAATCGGCGGGTAGCGACAGCAGCCTCGGCGGCGGCAAGGAGAAGCAGCCATGAAGTTAGGCTCAGCCATCATCGCCGTGCTGATCGTATTGCTCGGCTTCAACAGCCTGTTCGTGGTGCACGAAGGTCAGACCGCGCTCGTGCTGCAGTTCGGCCGCATCGTGCGCACCGGCGACCAGCCGGGTCTGCACGCCAAGCTTCCGTTCATCCAGCAAGTGATGACGTTCGACAATCGCATCCTCACCCTGGAAGCGCAGCCCGAGCGTTACTTCACCTCGGAAAAGAAGAGCGTCAATGTCGACTTCTACGTGAAGTGGCGCATTGCCGATAACGCTGCCTACTACCGTGCCACCGCGGGCGACGAGCTGCAGGCCGCCAACCGCCTCACGCCTATCGTGAAGGATGCGCTGCGCTTCGAGTTCAACGGTCGCACCCTGCAGGAGCTGGTCTCCGCCGGCCGCAAGGACGTGACTGAGCGCGTGCGCAAGCAAACCGACGCCGCCGCCCGCAAGAACCTGGGCATTGCTGTGGTCGACGTGCGCATTAAGCGCATCGACCTGCCGGACGAAGTGAGCGAGTCGGTCTACAAGCGCATGCGCGCCGAGCGTGCGCAGCTCGCCAACGAGCTGCGTTACACCGGCCAGCAGGCGGCTGAAACCATCAAGGCCGATGCCGACCGCCAGGCGCAGGTGATCAAGGCCGACGCTGATCGCGACGCCGCCAAGGTCAAGGGCGAGGGTGACGCGCAGGCCGCGGCCATCTACGCGCAGGCCTACGGTCAGGATCCGGAGTTCTTCGCGTTTTATCGAAGCCTGACCGCGTACCGTACTTCGTTCAAGGACGGCAAGGGCGTGCTGGTGCTCAAGCCGGATTCGGAGTTCCTGAAGTATTTCAACGATGGTGCATCGCCCCGTCACTGAGTGGTGACGAGTGATGTGGCGTGAACTGCTGGGCGCGTTGTGCCTGGTGCTGGTGATCGAAGGACTGGTGCTGTTCGCCGCGCCGCGTGGCTGGCAAGCCACCATGCGTGAGGCGGTGAAACTCAGCCCGCGAGCACTACGCCTGTTTGGCGCCGTGGCCATCGTTATCGGCCTGGCGGCATTGCAACTGATGCATTGAGTTAATGCGGCGGATGGGCCGCTCAACCCATCACGGTTTCAGGGATGCGTGATCGTCCTTCCGGTGGTTCGCGAGTGAGTGGACGCCGGTCGCCAGCCCGCGCTGGCAAGGTTGAAACGTTCCCTTGGCAATTTGGCCCCTTGGGGCACCCGATTCTTCAAATTGACGAGAGCAAGATCATCATGGGCAAGTCAGTAGTCATCCTTGGTGCGCAGTGGGGCGACGAAGGCAAAGGCAAGATCGTCGACCTGCTGACCGAAGAGGTCAAAGCCGTCGCTCGCTTCCAGGGCGGCCACAATGCCGGCCACACGCTGGTCATTGGTGGCAAGAAGACCGTGCTGCACCTGATCCCCTCGGGCATTCTGCGTGACGACGCGCTCTGCCTGATCGGCAACGGCGTCGTGCTGTCGCCGCAGGCCCTCAAGCAGGAAATCGAAGAGCTGGAAGCGCAGGGCGTGGAAGTGCGTTCGCGCCTCAAGATCAGCCCGGCCACCCCGCTCATCATGCCGTACCACATTGCTGTCGATAAGGCGCGCGAAATCGCCGCCGGTAAGAGTGCCATCGGCACCACCGGTCGCGGCATCGGCCCGGCGTACGAAGACAAGGTGGCTCGCCGCAGCGTGCGCGTCGCCGATCTGATGTACCCGCACGAGTTGCCGGAGAAGGTGAAGGCTGCTGTCGAGTACCACAACTTCATCCTCACCCAGTGGCTGAAGGCCGAGCCGGTGGATTTCCAGACCGTGCTGGACGATGCCCTGGCCTATGGCGAGTTCATCCGCCCGATGGTCGACGACGTCGCCACCATCTTGCACGACGTGCGCAAGGAAGGCGGCCACATCTTGTTTGAAGGTGCGCAGGGCGCGCTGCTCGACATCGACCACGGCACCTACCCGTACGTCACCTCGTCCAATACCACCGTCGGTGGCGCGCTGGCAGGTACCGGCGTGGGCGCGGGCGACATCGACTACGTGTTGGGCATCTGCAAGGCCTACGCGACGCGCGTCGGTGGCGGTCCGTTTCCGACCGAGCTGCACGACGAGATGGGTGAACGCCTGCGCAAGGTCGGCAACGAGTTTGGCGCCAGCACCGGCCGTCCGCGTCGCTGCGGTTGGATTGACCTCGTCGCGCTCAAGCGCGCCGTGCAGATCAACGGCATCAACGGCCTGGCCATCACCAAGCTCGACGTGCTGGACGGCCTGCCGACCATCAAGGTTTGCATCGCGTACGAATACCGCGGCAAGCGCCGTGAGCTGGCCCCGCTGGATGCGGACGGCTGGGACGAGTGCAAGCCGGTGTACCTGGAATTCCCGGGCTGGGACGAATCCACCGCGGGCATCCGCGAGTGGGACAAGCTGCCCGCCGCCGCCCGCGCCTACCTGCGCGCGGTGGAAGAACTGTCGGGCTGCAAGCTCTCGCTCGTCGCCACCGGCGCCGACCGCGACGACACCATCGTGCTGGATCATCCGTTCGCCTGATCGTCCCGTCTCATGGTCTGATCAAAAAGCCCCGCGTAAGCGGGGCTTTTTGTTTGGGCGTCTGTCAGGCACATTGCTCTGCGATCGTGACTAACGGCGCTGCCCGGCGGGCGGTGCTTGTCGCATCATCATGAGCTTTTGCCCTGTGCCCCGGGGGATGGGGCCGAACCCACTTCGCAAGGACCCGATATGCGACTTCGACTGGTATCCGCCATTGCGCTGGCTCTGGCCGGCTTTTCGTCCGCTGGCGCTGCTATAGCGCAGGATGCACCGGCATCGGCGCAGGCCACCACGCAGTTGCCGCGTGACGTGCGCCCAACCCACTATGACGTTTCAGTGGTTCCGCACGCTTCCACGCTGAGCTTCGATGGCAAGGTGACCGTTGACGTCGACGTGCTGACGCCCACCAGCAGCATCACACTCAATGCGCTGGACATGCGCTTTGCCTCGGTGACGCTGACGCCAGTCTCGGGCAAGGGTTCGTTCAAGGCGCCGAAGGTGGTGGTGGATGACAAGGCACAGACCGCCACGTTTACCTTTGACAAGCCAGTTCCTGCGGGCAGCTACAAGCTGGCGATGAGCTATACCGGCAAGATCGGTACGCAGGCCAACGGCCTGTTCGCCATCGACTACGACACCAAGGCCGGCAAGCAACGCGCGCTGTATACGCAGTTCGAAAACTCCGACGCGCGCCGCTTCATTCCGTCGTGGGACGAGCCCAACTACAAAGCCACCTTCAACCTGACGGCTACCGTGCCATCCGACCAGATGGCGGTGAGCAATATGCCGGTGGCGTCGAAGAAGGATGTCGGTCACGGCCTGAGCCTGGTGACGTTCCAGCCCTCGCCAAAGATGTCGACGTATCTGCTGTTCTTCGGCACGGGTGATTTCGATCGCGTCACCACCAGCGAGGACGGCACCGAGATCGGCGTGATCACGCAGAAGGGCTTGTCGTCGCAGGGCGCCTTCACGCTGGAATCGGGCAAGGCGGTGCTGAAGGAATACAACGATTATTTCGGCGTGAAGTACCCGTTGCCCAAGCTGGACAACATTGCTTCGCCGGGCAGCAGCCAGTTCTTCTCCGCCATGGAGAACTGGGGTGCCATCTACACCTTCGAGTACGCGCTGCTGCTCGACCCGTCGTTCTCCACACTGCAGGACAAGCAGAACGTGTTCGGCACCGCTGCGCACGAAATGGCGCACCAGTGGTTCGGCGACCTGGTGACTATGCGCTGGTGGGACGACCTGTGGCTCAACGAAGGTTTTGCCTCGTGGATGGCTTCGCGCACCACGGCACGCCTGCATCCGGAATGGAACACAAAGCTGAGCGATACCGTTGGCGCTCGCGAGTCGGCGATGTCTCGCGACGCGGTGGTCACCACGCACCCGGTGGTGCAGCATGTGGAAACCGTGGATCAGGCCAGCCAGGCGTTTGACGCCATCACCTATTCCAAGGGCGAGTCGGTCATCGGCATGCTCGAAGCCTATGTAGGCGAAGAAAACTGGCGCACCGGCGTGCGCAATTACATCAAGGCACATGCCTACGGCAACGCGGTGTCCGACGACCTGTGGCGCGCGATGGATGAAGCTGCGCCGGGTAAGCAGATCACCACCATTGCCCATGACTTCACGCTGCAGCCGGGCATTCCCCTCATTCGTGTGGAAGCGGGTGCATGCACCAAGCACTCCACCACGCTCAAGCTGACGCAGGGTGAATTCACCCGTGATCGCCCGGACAAGCAGCCGCTGCGCTGGCACGTACCCGTCATTGCGCGCGCGGCGGGTGGCAAGGCGGTAAGCACCGTGGTCGATGGCGAAGCCACGCTAACCGTACCGGGCTGTGGCACGTTGCTGGTGAACGCAGGGCAGAGCGGCTACTACCGCACGCTTTACGCACCGACGCAGTTTGCGGCGATCAAGAAGGACTTTGCCAAGATCGCCCCGGTCGACCAGCTCGGCCTGATGGGTGACACCTGGGCGCTGGGCATGGCGGGCTTGCAGCCGGCGTCTGGCATTCTCGATCTTGCCAAGGCCACTCCGCTTGATGCCGATCCCCAGATCTGGGACGAGATTGCCGGTGACCTTTCGGGTCTGGATGAATACTACGACGGCGATGCGAAGCGCCAGGCCGCGTTCCGCGCCCTCGCGGTCAAGCTGCTGGCCCCCAAGTTTCAGCGCGTGGGCTGGGAAGCCAAGCCGGATGAAAGTGGGCCGACCACCATCCTGCGCACCCATCTGATCAGTGTGCTGTCCGGTCTTAACGACACGGCTGTGGTGGCCGAGGCGCAGCGCCGTTATGCAGCGCAGGCGACGGATCCCAAAGCGGTGCCCGTTGCGTTGCGCAAGACCATCCTCTCTGTGGTCGCGCATCACGCCGACGCCGCCACGTGGGACAAGCTGCACGAGGAAGCCAAGGCCGAGAAGACACCTCAGGTGAAGGACCGCCTGTACACGCTGCTCGCCGTCGCCGAAGACAAGGCACTCGCGCAGCGCGCGCTAGACCTCGCCCTTACGGACGAGCCGGGCGCCACCAACAGCGCGGGCATGATCACCGTTGTCTCCCGCAAGTATCCGGAACTTGCTTTTGACTTCGCGCTCGCGCACCGCGAGCAAGTCGACAAGGTTGTGGATGGCAGCTCGCGTAGCCGTTACTACCCCGCGCTTGGCCGCAGCTCGTTCGCCCCGGCGATGATCGACAAGATCAACGCCTATGCGAACCAGTACCTGGAGCCCGGCTCGCGTCGCGATGCCGAGACGGCGGTGGCGAACATCAAGTACCGCATCATGGTGCGCAATGATCGCTTGCCGGACGTGGATGCGTGGCTGGCGAAGAACGGCGGTTGATCTGTCTTCGTCGAATGACGAGCCGCTGATAAGCAAAAAGGGCCTCGCTTAGCGAGGCCCTTTTTTGTTGGGATATCGAGGGTCAGGCTGAGTGGCGCTGAACGCGATAGAACGTTGATCAGGCCATCGCCGCAGCCATCAAGCAGACTCAAGGGCAGCTTTGATCCAGGGCGTCGTCGTCTTCGCTGTCGGGGTCGAGCGACACGGTCTTGCCGTTGTCCAAATGCAACTCACCGGCGTCGATCTGTTCGTGGTCGGCATCCGTCGTGGTGAATACGGCATCCACGAGGCCGGAGCCGCGCGTGCCACGTACACGAAAAGCGAAACCGTCCTCGCGCGAATCGTTACCGGTGGCCACCATGTCGAACGAGACGTTGTCGATTTTGCCAATGCAGCGCTGGATGACGGGGTGCTCGGTCATGGCCGTGGTGGCCTGTCCGATGAAGAGGTTTATTCCCCACCAGCCGAGGCCAGCGACCAGCAGCACGACGGCCAGCACAGCACCCAACAGGATGCCTACCCAGAGGGGCATGGCGCGGCGTGGTTTGGGCGATGGTACGGGCGGAGTAGGCGGAAGGGGCCGGCTCGGGATGGGCGGCGGGGCGGGAAAGGGTGCAGGTCCTTGCATGGCGATACATCACTGGCTGTGGCGTAGGGGCGGAGCCGGGTCCGTGGTTGCCAGGGCTCCATGCGCTAGTTTGCAACAGTCTTGCGGTTGATGGGTTGAAAAGGTTCTACGGAGACGAGGGTGCCCCCTAAAAAAACGGGCGCCGCACGTATGCGGCACCCGTGGGTGGGCAGAGGCTTGGCCGGTCCCCAGCGCAAGCCGGGGGACCGGTGTTCCTTATCGACCCAGGTCGCTCAGGAACCGCTTCGTGTACTGCAGCGGTGTGCTGGTGGACACGGAGTTGCAGGTCGGCGAGGCGGTGCTCTGGTTGCACGGTGTGTCGCGGTCGAGCGACCAGAAGTGGATGCCAGCCAGGCCGTTGGACACGGCGTAACTGGTGACGGCGTCGGCGTTAGCGACGCTGAAGTTTTCACTCGACACGTCATTGACGCCGATCATCGGGGTCAGCTCGATCTTGTTCGGCGAAATGCCGTAGGTGTGTTCCAGGTTCACGGCGGCCTGGATGGCGGACTGGCCCATGTCGCACACTCCGCCCGACACCACGCAGACGCTGGCGCTGGGGCCGCCGTAGTCCATCGTCATCAGGTTGATGGTGTAGTTGGTGAGCGAAGAGGCCTTGACCGCCTTCACCACGGAGTCGCCCAGGCTGTTCACGCCACCGTAGCTGCCGTCTGACGCGCCGAGCGTGGCCACGGTGAACGAGAAGCGCAGGTTGGGATACAGCGACTGGCCATACACGGCGGCGGCGACGAGGTTGGTGATGTCGGCTTGCGATTGGCCGCCCTCGATGTCGAAGTCCACGCCCACCATCTGCGGCGACATGTAGCGCGACAGGAAGGTGGCGAAGTTTGCGGTGCTGCCGCAGGTGAAGGTGCCCGCCTGGCCACCGGTGGACACCACGTAGGGCAGGCCGGCGCTCGACAGTGCGGTGATGTTGGCGCTGGCAAAGGTCGCGCCCGGTATGCCGCCCCAGTTCTCGCTGCCGCATTCGCCGGTGGCGAAGGCGAGGGTGATCGCACTGAGGTTGGTTACGTAATTGGAGTACAGGCTGCCGCTGCCGACCACGGGGATCGACGAACCCGTCGCCGCCGCCGTCTGCATGATGTTGGTGTTCCAGTTGAGGTTGATCGTCACGTCCTTGTAGGGACTGAACAACAGCTTGGAGCCGGTGCCGGGCGGATTTGCCGGGCCGCTGCCTCCCGTGCCGCCGCCGCCGGTACCACCGCCACCGGACGAACCGCCCGTACACGAGCCTTGCGAGGTCCACGGCTGGCCGGAGCCCGAACCGCCGCTGTTGGTGGCCGGGTCATTGCCCTGTGTCCACCAGTTGGCGACGTAATTGGTGCCGTTTTCGCTCGCCGTCATGCCTGCGGTGTAGACGGAGCTGGCGCTCCACGCCGCGGCGCAGGTGGACTGTGCGTGCGCGGCTTGCACCGGAGCCAGCGTCATCAGGCTCATGGCCATGGCGCCGCCCGTGGCGGTGCCGATGGCGTTGAGTGCGGTGCGAAACCAAACAACCGACTTCTTCAATTGCATGGAAGCGTCTCCTGGTTGTGTTGCATCACTGAGGCGGAAGGTGTGTCCCTGGCAAACGACCAGCATCCCTTGGTAGAGGTCCCCTTAAGTTCCCTGCATCCCTGCTCGCCACGGTGTGCCAATGCCGGGCAATGTCGTTGAGGTTGTCCTTAAATGACAACGTTGTCCTCAATGGCAGGCACAAACTGTGACGCCTGTTGTGAATCTGAAACACGGTTGTCATCGGCTTTGTACGGTGAAAATCAGGCCGTTTTTGAGCATTTTTCTTCTGCATTGCAGCGAAGTGATGCCGCTAAAAGCGTTTTTATCGGGTCAGTGCCTTGATGCAGTGCAACTCAAATCGGGGGCGTTTGGCCGTCCATCGGCCTTAGACAGGAATTTCCTGACAACGTTGTCTTTGCGTGAAGGTTGGCCCGGCGGCCGGTTGGAACGCACGGTGGGCAGGTTGTAGCCTCGCCGGGGCGGCGCGCCTTGCCGTCCACGGAAAACCACGGGGGGAGAAATATGGCTACGCGTTACAAGCAGGAGCGCTGGTACTGGCCGTCATTCGGAAACATGGCAGATGCGGAGCAGGCCGCGAACCAAGGGTTCTGGGCCGCCGTATTCGTCGCGGCAGTGGCGACGCTGTTTGCCACGATCAGTGCATTTTCCAGTCACAACGTGATGGGCATCGATCCGTTCGCCTATGTCGATGCCGTTGTGTTCGCGGTCATCGCATGGCGCATCCGTCGACGCTCGCGCGCCTTTGCGATTGCCGGGCTGGTTCTGTTCACGGTGGAAAAGATCTTCCAGTTCACCACGCAACCCCTGGCGCTGGTCGGCATCCTCATGGCGATCGTGCTGTTCGTATGCTTCATCAATGCGGTGCGTGGCACGTTCGCGTACCACCGCATGCTTGTCGCCAGCGCGCAGGAGCCGGCGCCTGCAAACAGCTGAGGTCACGCGATTGCGTCAACAAAAAAGGGCTCCGCATGCGGAGCCCTTTTTCGTTCTACCCGAAGAATGCTCAGGCGACGTTCGGTTCGCTGAACGCTTCGATCTCACCCTTGAACGCTTCCACCGGCACGCAGCTGCAGAACACGTTCTTGTCGCCGTAGACGTTGTCCACGCGGGCCACCGGCGACCAGTACTTCTGGAACTTCAGGCTGGGCAGCGGGAAGGCAGCCAGCTCACGGGTGTAAGCGTGAGTCCACTCGGAGGCCGACACCATCACGGCGGTGTGTGGTGCGTGCTTGAGCGGGTTGTCCTCGCGGTCAAGTACCCCTTCATCCACGGCGCGGATCTCGTCGCGGATCTGGATCATGGCGTCGATGAAGCGATCCAGCTCGTACTGCGATTCGCTTTCGGTCGGCTCGACCATCAGCGTGCCGGCGACCGGGAAGCTGAGCGTCGGGGCGTGGAAACCGAAGTCGATAAGGCGCTTGGCTACGTCTTCCGCACCGATGCCCGTGGCGTCCTTGAGCGGGCGCAGGTCGAGAATGCACTCATGCGCCACCAGGCCGTTACGACCGGTGTAGAGCGTTTCGTAATGCGGCGCGAGGCGCTTGGCGATGTAGTTGGCGTTAAGCAGCGCGATCTGGGTGGCGCGACGCAGGCCGCCTTCGCCCATCATGGTGATGTACATCCAGCTGATCGGCAGGATGGAGGCAGAGCCGAAGCTCGCCGCAGACACCATGCCGACGTCGCCTTCACCGCCGAAGGTGCGCGGCAGGAACGGGGCGAGATGCGACTTCACCGCACACGGGCCGACGCCCGGGCCGCCACCGCCGTGCGGAATGCAGAAGGTCTTATGCAGGTTGAGGTGCGAGACGTCTGAACCCCACTTGCCCGGCTTGGCGACGCCGACCAGCGCATTCATGTTGGCGCCGTCGGTGTACACCTGACCACCATGCTCGTGCACGATCTCGCAGATCTTGACGATGTCTTCCTCGAACACGCCATGCGTGGACGGGTAGGTGATCATCAGCGCGGCGAGGCGGTCGCTGAACTTCTCGGCGGCGCGCTGAATGTCGGCCACGTCCACGTTGCCGTTCGCGTCGCACTTGGTCACCACCACCTGCATGCCACACATCTGCGCGGAGGCAGGGTTGGTGCCGTGCGCCGATTCCGGAATCAGGCAGATGTCGCGGTGGCCTTCGCCGCGCGAGCGGTGGTAAGCGCGAATGGCCAGCAGGCCGGCGTATTCGCCCTGGGCGCCAGAGTTTGGCTGCAGGCTGACGGCGTCGTAGCCGGTGCATTCCACCAGCATGGCTTCCAGCTCGTCGATGAGCTGCTTGTAGCCGGTGGCCTGGTCGGCCGGGGCCAGCGGGTGGATGTTGGCGAATTCCGGCCACGTCACCGGAATCATTTCAGCCGTGGCGTTGAGCTTCATGGTGCAGCTGCCCAGCGGGATCATGGTGCGATCCATCGCCAGGTCCTTGTCGGCCAGCGAACGCATGTAGCGGAGCAGCTCATGCTCGCTGTGGTGCGTGTTGAACGCCGGGTGCGTCATGAACTTGGTCTTGCGCACCAGCTGGGGCGGCAGGGCGTCGTGCACGCTGGCATCGAGTGCATCAATGTCGGTGATCGAGGCGCCGAACACCGTAGCCAGCGCAATGACGTCGGCACGGGTGGTGGTTTCGTCAAGGCTGATGCCGACGCTGCTGGCGTCGATCGCACGCAGGTTGAAACCGGCGGCACGTGCCTTCGCATGCAGCGCGGCGGCATCCACGCCGGTGACGTGCAGCGTGTCGAAGAAGTGGGTGTTGGCAGCGACGCCAGCCTGGCGCAGCGCCACGAACAGGATCGCAGCCAGGCGATGCGTGCGGCGGGCGATGCGCACCAGGCCTTCCGGACCGTGGTACACGGCGTACATGCTGGCCATCACGGCCAGCAGCACCTGTGCGGTACAGATGTTGGAGGTGGCCTTCTCACGACGGATGTGCTGTTCGCGCGTCTGCAGCGTGAGGCGGTAGGCCGGCTTGCCTTCGGAGTCGATGGACACACCGATCAGGCGGCCCGGCATCGAGCGCTTGTAGCTGTCGCGGCAAGCCATGAAGGCAGCATGCGGGCCGCCGAAGCCGAACGGCACGCCGAAACGCTGGGTGTTGCCGACCACGATGTCGGCGCCCCATTCACCGGGCGCGGCGATCAGCGTGAGCGCGAGCAGATCAGTGGCCACGCAGACCACGCCGTGGCGTGCGTGCACCGCGTCGGCCAGGGCTTTGTAGTCATTGATCTGGCCGAAGGTGTTCGGGTACTGCAGCAGCACGCCGTAGCTGTCGATGCTGGTGGCTTCGCTGTCGTCGCCGATGTGCAGGTCGATGCCCATCGCTTCGGCGCGCGTCTTGATCACTTCCAGCGTCTGCGGGTGCACGGCGTTGGAAACGAAGAACAGGTTGGACTTGGATTTGGACGAACGCTTGGCCAGCGTCATCGCTTCAGCGGCGGCGGTACCTTCATCGAGCAGGGACGCGTTGGCGATCTCCATGCCGGTGAGGTCCGCGCACATCGTCTGGAAGTTGATCAACGCTTCCATGCGGCCCTGCGAGATTTCCGCCTGATACGGCGTATAGGCCGTGTACCACGCCGGGTTCTCCAGAATGTTGCGCAGGATGACGTTCGGGGTCAGCGTGCCGTAGTAGCCCTGGCCGATAAAGCTGCGAAACACCTGGTTCTTGTCGGCAATGGCGCGGATCTTGGCCAGCGCTTCCACTTCGGTGATCGCGGAGGGCAGCGCCAGCGGTGCCGGCGACTTGATCTTGCCCGGCACGATGGCGTCGGTCATCGCTTCCAGCGAGTCGTAGCCCAGCAGCGCCAGCATGGTGGCGACTTCTGCGTCGTTGGGGCCGATATGACGCTCGATAAAGGCGTCGTGGTGCTCGAGGTCGCGCAGGGAAGGGTTGGCGTTCTGACTCATGGCAGGGGCGTCCGTAAGAAACGTGCAAGCCGCACGCGAAGCGCCCCTCTGTCCTTTTGCCTGAGAGTTTGGAAGACCGGGCTCAATGGCCCCAGGCTTCGTGCCCCTTCGGCGCCGGATTCAACCGGTCTCTCCAGAGTGTTGGTGCGGGTGATGGTATGGGGCCTGAGCGATTACGGGCGTTGCGCCTTCGGCAGCGGTTCGCACCGCTTCTCCCACCACACGCTAAACGACGATTATAAGGCGCCTTGGCCCCGATTGCCTCCCCGGCAGGCCATGGCTTCAGCCACGGTGTGGCCCGGGTCTCAGCCGGCATAAGATGAAAGGCCCGCCTGGAGTCCCATCATGCTCAAGCCCCCGTTCCAGCTTGCCCGGATCGATCACGTGGTGTTGCGCGTGGCCGACGTGGCCGCGATGCAGCGTTTCTATTGCGAGGTGCTGGGGTGCCAAGAGGAGCGGCGGCAGGACGAAATCGGGCTGGTGCAGCTTCGCGCTGGTGATTCCCTGATCGACCTGGTGGCGCTGGACAGCAAACTGGGTCGTCTTGGCGGGGCAGGCCCGGGCCAGGAAGGGCACAACATGGACCATCTCTGCCTGCAGGTGGAGGGTTATGACGAGGCCGCCATCGTGGCCCACCTCAACACGCACGGCGTGCGCGTGGGCGAGGTTGGCTCGCGCTACGGGGCGAAGGGCGAGGGCCCGTCCATCTACCTATACGACCCGCAGGGCAACATGGTCGAGCTGAAAGGGCCGCCGCACGGCTGAGTGTCATTGGCCGCTCGGCACCGCACCTTTCACTTGGCGGCCGCAAAATCTTGCCCGTGATTGTCGGCCGTTGGTGCCCGTTCCTGGTAGTCCTTGGGGCAGGGCGCAGGTTGGACTGGGCACGATGGGGTAGGAGCGCCAACGATCAGCCCTGCGGAATCCCCGTCATATCAGGCAGATGGTGGGCGATGCCCTTGTGGCAGTCGATGCAGGTTTTCTCGCCCGTGCCCAGCCAGCGTTTGTGGATTTCGGCGGCGCGGGTGGACTGGCGCGTGAGATCCATCGACGTGTAGTTGTGGCAGTTGCGGCATTCCAGCGAATCGTTCGCTTTCAATCGCGCCCATTCGTGCTCGGCCAGTTCCAGGCGGTGGTCGAGGAATTTCTCGCGCGTGTCGACGGTACCGAAGAGCTTGCCCCAGACTTCTTTCGACGCCTGCATCTTGCGGGCGATCTTGTCCGTCCATTTGTGTGGCACGTGGCAGTCGGGGCAGCTCGCGCGCACGCCGGAACGGTTGGTGTAATGGATAGTTGTCTTCAGTTCCTGGAAAACGTTGTCGCGCATTTCGTGGCAACTGGTGCAGAACGCCTCGGTATTGGTGGTTTCCAGTCCGGTATTGAACGCGCCCCAGAACAGCACGCCAGCAATGAAGCCGCCGAGCGTGAGAAAGCCCAAGCTGTAATGGATGCTTGGACGCCGAG
Source organism: Dyella sp. AD56 (assembly GCF_002878475.1). Classification (NCBI taxonomy): domain Bacteria; kingdom Pseudomonadati; phylum Pseudomonadota; class Gammaproteobacteria; order Lysobacterales; family Rhodanobacteraceae; genus Dyella; species Dyella sp. AD56. The sequence continues at coordinate 77,049 of NZ_NRDP01000039.1, read as the reverse complement.
CCGTTCGCCACAGTGCGACGAGCCAACCCTTGAGTCGCTGCCACATGGTTAGTTCGCCTTCTTGTCTTGTTCTTCGGACAGGATGGTGTCGATGTCCTTGAAGGTGTTGGCGACGAGCGGCTTGGCGTCGGTCTGCACCACATGGCACTGGTTGCAGAAGTAGCGACGCGGCGAGATGGTGGCGAGGAACTGGTCGTTGCGGTCCATGTAGTGAGTCACGCTGACTGGCGGTGCCTGGAACTTGTCTGCGTTGGCGCGCGAATGGCAGAGCAGGCAGCGATTGGAATTCTTGTCGATCTGATAGTTGTCGATCGAGTGCGGGATGGTCGGCGGTTGCATCGGGTAGGCACGGTTGCGTTTGACGTCCGTGTTCTCGACGCGCGCCATCAGTGGTGGTGCAATCTCTTGATTGACGGGCGCGCCGCGGCGGATGCCATCGAGCTGGTCGCCAGCTGGTAGGGGCTCTGCCGTGCTCGCAACGGCCGGATGGGATACCGATTCCGTTGTTACCACCTGTGGCTCGGGTGCGGATTTCCTGCCCACGGCGAAACCGATAGCGGCTGCCACCAGAATCACCAGCGCCATGATGAGAGTGAAAGGCTTGCTTCGCATCGTCGTCTCTCCTAGACAGCCACGACCTTGACCGCACACTTTTTGTAGTCGGTCTGCTTGGAGATCGGATCGGTCGCGTCCAGCGTGACTTTGTTGATCAACTGGCCAGCGTCGAACCACGGAACGAACACCAGGCCTTGGGGCGGACGGTTACGGCCGCGCGTTTCCACGCGCGAACGCATTTCGCCACGGCGCGAGACCACCTTCACTTCGTCGCCGCGCTTGAGTCCGCGTAAGCGCGCATCGTCCGGGTTCATGAACACCACGGCTTCCGGGAACGAGCGGTAAAGCTCCGGCACGCGCATGGTCATCGAACCCGAATGCCAGTGTTCCAGCACACGGCCCGTGGACAGCCACAGGTCGAATTCCTTGTCGGGTATTTCGGCAGGTGGTTCGTAGGGTAGGGCCCAGATCACCGCGCGTCCGTCGGGGTTGCCGTAGAACTGGAACTCCGTGCCGGCCTTCACGTACGGGTCGGAGCCTTCGCGATAACGCCAACGCGTTTCTTTGCCGTCGACCACCGGCCAGCGCAAGCCGTGCGCCTTGTGGTAATCGTCGAACGGCGCAAGGTCGTGACCGTGGCCACGGCCGAACGTGGCGTATTCCTCGAACAGGCCTTTTTGCACGTAGAAACCGAAAGCGGCGGCTTCGTCGTTGTCGTAGCCCGCCTCCATCTCCGACGTGGGGAACTTGTCGACGTTGCCGTTCTTGAACAGCACCTCGAACAGTGTCTTGCCCTTGAATGGCGGATGGGCGGCAAGGATCTCCGCCGGCCAGCATTCGTCGGTGGTGAAGCGTTTGGAGAATTCCATAAGCTGCCACAGATCTGAGCGCGCCTGTCCCGGCGCCTTCACTAACTGGTGCCAGAACTGCGTGCGGCGCTCGGCATTGCCATAAGCGCCTTCTTTTTCCACCCACATGGCGGCGGGAAGGATGAGATCTGCCGATTGCGCGGTGACGGTGGGGTAGGCGTCCGACACAACGACGAAGTTGCGTGGATCGCGATAGCCCAGGTACGTCTCCTGCATCAGATTCGCGCCGGCCTGCACGTTGTTATTGCAAAGCACCCAATAGGCGTTGAGCTTGCCGTCGCGCAGCATGCGGTTCTGCTGCACAGCATGGTAGCCAGGCTTGGGTTGGATGATGCCGTGCGGGATCTTCCAGATCTCTTCCGCGTGTTTGCGATGTTCCGGGTTGGTCACCACCATGTCGGCAGGCAGGCGATGACTAAATACGCCCACCTCGCGTGCCGTGCCGCAGGCGGAGGGTTGTCCCGTCAGCGAGAATGGGCTGTTGCCCGGCGTGGAAATCTTGCCGGTGAGCAGGTGCAGGTTGTAGACCATGTTGTTGGCCCACACGCCGCGTGTGTGCTGATTGAAGCCCATGGTCCAGAACGACACGACCTTGGTGTTCGGGTCGGCGTAGAGTTCGGCGACCTTTTCCAGCCAGCCTTTTTCCACGCCGGTCATCTCGACGGCTTTTTCCAGCGTGTACGGCTTGACGAAGGCGGCGAACTGCTCGAAGTCGATGGGCTCGCTGGCGTTCGGGTCCTTGGCGTTCTTGGCCTTTTCTTCCAGCGGATTGTCCGGGCGCAGGCCATAGCCGATATCGGTGACGCCGCGCTTGAACGTGGTGTGCTTGTTGACGAAGTCCTTGTTGACCCGCCCGGTCTGGATGATGTGATTGGCTATGTAGTTGAGGATCACCAGGTCCGTCTGCGGCGTGAATACGATGGGGATGTCCGCCAACTCGAAGCTGCGATGCTCGAACGTGGACAGTACCGCCACCTTCACGTTGGGATTGGACAGGCGGCGATCGGTGACGCGTGTCCATAGGATCGGATGCATCTCCGCCATGTTCGAACCCCACAGCACGAAGGCGTCGGTGGCTTCGATGTCGTCGTAGCAACCCATCGGCTCGTCCATGCCGAAAGTACGCATGAAGCCCATCACGGCGGAGGCCATGCAATGGCGTGCGTTCGGGTCGAGCGTATTGCTGCGGAATCCGCCTTTGAGCAGCTTGTTGGCAGCGTAGCCCTCCCACACCGTCCACTGGCCGGAGCCAAACATGCCCACGTATTCCGGCCCCTTCTCCTTCAGCACGCGCTTGAATTGCGCGGCCATCACATCGAAGGCTTCATCCCAGGAGACCTCGGTGAAGGTGCCGTCCTTCGCGTAGACACCGTCCTTCTTGCGCAGCAGAGGCGCGGTGAGACGGTCGGCGCCGTACATGATCTTGGAGAGGAAGTAGCCCTTCACGCAGTTGATACCGCGGTTGACCTCGGAAAGCTGGTCGCCATGCGTGGCCACCACGCGGCCATCCTTCACCGCTACGTTGACACCGCAGCCGGTGCCGCAGAAGCGGCAGGGGGCCTTGCTCCACTTGAGCTGGGTCATGTCCCCTTCGAGCAGCACGTTGGTGGCGCTGGCGGGCAGGGCCAGCCCTGCCACGTTCGCGGCCACCGCAACGGCCGAGTTACGGATAAATTCCCGTCGCGTCAGGGTGAGTGTCATGCGTCGGCTCCTTGGGATCTTGCGTCGATTTGCACTACGTCGTCCATGACGGCGCGGGGTTCCACATGGTGGTAGATCGGCGATACGTTGATGACGCCAGGCAGCGCTTCCAGTGCGTCGATGTGGTCCATCACGGCGCGCTGGCTGTCGGTTTCGCACACCATCACGCATCGACAGTCGCCTTGCACGGCGATGTCCAATTCGGGGTGAAGCTCGATGAAGGCCTTCAGTGTGCTGGCGGCATCGGGTCGATGCAGCACCACCAGGCTGGAGATGTGGTATTCGTCCTTCGCGTCGTTCCCTTGGAGGGATGCATGAACGTTAGACATGAGGCGGTCCGCTCACGAACATCTGCCAGAACCACACGGTGAAACCGAAGGCGGCGATGAACATGACCGACAGCACGGGAAACAGCACGAGCAGCAGCAGGAACGTGGTGCGTTCCTGCTTGCGCGTGCTTATGTTCGTTGACGGCTCCATGCGCACCTCGTCTTAGCGGGACGGCTTTATCCACATCTGCGCTTAAACTAGAACGACGTTTCCCCGGGGCTGCTGACCTGGATCAGCTCGACCATCGTTGTTGGCGATGGCCTATAAAGCATGCTTGGACGCAAACTCGTCCAATTTTAAGCACCACCGCTTTGACTCGCGGTGAAAGCGGTGTGAATCCTCCTTACAAATAAAATTGGAGCAGTGCATGGCAACGAGGTTGTCGACTAAGTACTTTTGCGGGAGCTTGATGCTCGCCGCCTGTCTGGCGTTCACGGCAAGCGCCGCGGATGCACCCGCGGCTAGCGCGCCGGCTGGCGTGAAAGTGTTGGCGGATGGAAAGCCCCCGTTGAACCTGGACGCCAGCACTTTGGCTGGCATGCCTCACGAAGAAGTGACCGCATCGGCCCATGACGAGCCCGCCAGCCAGTGGCGTGGCGTGAAGTTGGAGGACGTGCTGGCGAAAGCGGGTGTGTCGCTGGACAAGCCGCTGCGCGGGAAGGCGCTGGCCTCCTTCGTTCGCATCACGGCGGGTGATCAGTACCAGGTGGTGTTCGGGCTCTCCGACCTCGATCCGACCCTGGGGCACACGCAGGTACTGCTGGTGGATACGCGCGACGGCAAGCCGCTGGACAAGGACGGGCCGTTCCGCCTGCTCGTTCCTGGCGACAAGCGACCCGCGCGCTGGGTGCGCAATGTCACGACCATCGAAGTGGTGGATGGCGGTACCACCAGCCGTCCGTGAGCGCCCTAGTCGGACGCTGCAGACAGCAGCCGGCCCGGATGCGTATAGACGTTATGGCTGCCGGGCCGGGCAAAGCCGATCAGAGTGATGCCGGCACTGCGGGCAAGCTCCACGGCTAGCGCCGTGGGAGCGGAAATGGCGGCGAGCATGGTGATGCCTGCGCTTGCGGCCTTGGTCACCATCTCGTAGCTCGCGCGGCTGGTGACCAAGGCAAAGCCGGAGTCCACGTCGACGCTGGCGCGATGGATGGCACCGATCAGCTTGTCCAGCGCGTTGTGGCGGCCGACATCTTCGCGGACGTGAAGAATCCGGCCTGAGGCATCGGCCCAGGCTGCCGCGTGTACGGCGCCGGTGGCGAGGTTCATCGGCTGACGTGCCTTGAGTTCGCGCAATGCCAGTTCGAGCGCATCACGGGATACCGTGGGGCCGTTGCCGACGGCACCATCGTGGCGCACGGCGTTCTCCAGGTCGCGCGTGCCGCAGATGCCGCAGCCGCTGCGGCCCGGCAACAGGCGTTCCCTTTCCTTGTCCAGGTGAGCGCCCGGTGCATTGTCGGTGACCTGTATCGCCAGCTCGATGCCTTCGAGCAGGGCATGCGTCTCCAACTGCAGCAATTGGGACGCGTCGTTGATCAAGCGCTCGGTCAGCGAGAAACCCAGGGCAAAGTCGTCCAGGTCATGCGGCGAGGCCATCATCACTGCGAAGGTCGCCCCGTTGTAGACCATCGCGATGGGGATTTCCTCGGCGATGAGGTCTTCCTCGTGCGATGACACACCATTCCGCCAGCGGTCGACGGCGCGGACGGCAACGCCTGGAGATATCTCTTCGCGCTCGGGCACGGGTGGTTCTCCTGCGGCTGCGGCGGCAAACGGTCGCGTAGTGGCCCGACTCGGACAGGGCCGGTCGACGGCATGCATCGTATCAATGTAGGTTGGCAGCTTGCATACCGCAGTCCTCACGCAGAGCATGTCGGGGCGGGCTGCCACCCGCGCGACGATACAGGCCACGACTCCGGATGATTGCTTACGACGAAGCCCTTCATCAGCTGCTGCGACATGCCCGGCGGCTCGAGGCGGTTTCGTGCCGGGTGGGCGAAGCGCTGGGAAAAGTGTTGGCCCGTGACGTGGTGAGTCCGATGGACTTGCCGTCATTCGATCATTCGGCGATGGACGGTTATGCACTGCATGCGCCGCAATCGCTCGCGGCGGGTTCCGAGCATCCGGTCCAGGGCTCGCAGGCTGCGGGTGATGCGTGGCGCGTATCGGCAGGCATGGCCTGGGAGATCATGACCGGGGCACGTCTTCCCGCCGGGCTGGATACGGTGGTTCCGGTGGAGCGCACGGAACTGCTGGAGCGGCGGAGTGACGGCTCGCCCGCGCGCATCCGCCTGCTTGATACGGTGACGCCGGCGGCAAATGTCCGTTATGCCGGCAGTGACGTGGCGAAAGGTGCGGTGGTCGTTCGCGCTGGCACCCGCATCGCGGCCAGTCACGTGATGCTGTTCGCCGCACTGGGCATCGCCAGTGTCGAGGTGGTGCGCACGGTACGGGTAGCCATCATCTGCACCGGCAAAGAGCTGCAGGTGGACCCTGCGCAACCGCTCGGCGATGGAGAGATCTACGCGTCCAACGGCCCTTACCTTGCCGCCGCTTTTGCCTCCTTGGAGGCCAGCGTGCTGTCGTGTGAAACGGTCGACGACACCGGGCAGACCTTCATCGATGCAGTGCAGCGCGCACGCCGCGTGGGAGTGGACCTGATCGTCAGCACGGGCGCCGTATCGATGGGGCGCTACGACTTCGTACCCGATGCGCTGGTGGAACTCGGTGCACGCATGCTGTTCCACAATGTCGCCATTCGCCCTGGTAAACCGCAACTGGCGGCGGCGCTGGACGATGTGCTGGTGTTCGCCTTGCCGGGCACGCCCATGGCTGTGGCGGTAGGGCTGCGTTTTTTCATCGCGCCCGTATTGCGCGCCATGCGTGGACAAGCCGCCGAGCCGACCTGGCATGCCATGCTCGATACACCGCTGCAGCCCAAGTCAGGTTTGCGCCATTTCCTGCGGGCCACCGTGACCCAGGACGAGACAGGGCAGCTCCACGCACAGGTACTTGCCCAGCAGCAGCCATTCCGCATTCAGCCATTCGCTCAGGCAGGCGCGTGGGTGGTCCTGCCGGAGGATGCGGGCGACGCCGTGGCGGGCTCACGGGTCATCGTGGCCAGCCTGCATCCCGACGAGCCGCTGCTCACCGGGACGGATCAATCAGGAGTCGGATCATGAAATTGCAGATCGAAGGGCAGAGCCTGCGCGTACGCATCGGCGAGGTGGAGCTGGCCAGCCTGCTGGTGGGGCAACCCGTCGTTTCCAGTACGCGCTTTACCCGCGACATGTCGCTGTCGTGCACGTTGCGGGCCGTAGCCGGCGCAGCGGCTCGCTTCAGTGGCCTTGCGGGCGCTTGGTCAATCGATCTGCCAGAAGACGCCCTGCGTGCGTACGCAGGCACGTTGCCTTCCCGTGAGGGCCTGACTTTCGAACTGGAAAGTGGCGATGGTGAACCACTGGAATTGCTGTTTGACGTGGATGTGCGCGACAGCGTGCGTCATCGTCGCACCAAGTAGACGTGCCGGTGCATTACCCTGAAATCCTGCGACTGACTTGGCGATAGGAGTGACACGATGATGATGCGTCGGCTGTTACAAGGCCTGCTAGCCATGGGGGCGGTGTTTGCGTCGGCATCGATGGCCGCGTCCGCCGACAATCACATCACGGTGGCAGCGGCGGCCGACCTGCACCAGGCACTCGACGACGTCGTGGCAGCCTATCGTCATGACCATCCTGATAGTCGCATCGATGTGGTTTATGGTTCCTCGGGAAACCTGTTGACCCAGATCGAGCAGGGTGCGCCGTTCGAGATTTTCTTCTCGGCGGACAGCAACTATCCGCAGCAACTGGTGGAACACGGCAAGGCAGGTGGCACGCCGGTGCCTTATGCGTTTGGCCACCTGGTGATGTGGAGCGCGAGCATCGACATGCGCGGTGTGCAGGTGGCCGACTTGGCGCAGCCTCGCTTCGGGCGCATCGCCATCGCCAACCCGCAGCATGCGCCCTACGGCAAGCGCGCCGAGCAAGCGCTGCGCGCGGCGGGCGTGTGGGACAAGGTGCAGTCGCGGCTGGTATTCGGCGACAACATTGCCCAGACCGCGCAGTTCGCACAGAGCGGCAACGCGCAGGTGGGGCTAGTGGCCGAGTCGCTGGTGATCAACGCGCCGGTCAAGGGTACGTCTGAGCCGGTGCCGGCATCGCTCTACGAGCCGCTGAAGCAAAGCTTTGTGCTGACCAAGCATGGCGCGGATAGCCCGCTCGCCCGGGATTTCGCGAGCTACGTGCAGGGCGCGCCAGCCAAGGCCATTCTTTCGCGCTACGGTTTCAACTTGCCGGAAGACGGTGCGCACTGAGCGACGTTCATGGCCTTGCTGACGGATGCGGATATCGAAGCGCTGGGGCTGACGTTGCGATTGGCGACGACGGTGACCGTGCTTCTGCTGTTGCTTGGCCTGCCGCTCGCGTGGTGGCTGGCGCACACGCATTCGCGTTGGCGGCGCCCTATCGCCGCCGTGGTGGCCCTGCCGCTGGTGCTGCCGCCCACTGTGCTGGGCTTCTATCTGTTGATGTTGCTGGGCCCCGATGGTGCGGTGGGGCGGGCCATGGCGGCGCTGGGGCTGGCCGCATTGCCGTTCACGTTCAAGGGGCTGGTGGTGGCCTCTATGCTGTATTCGTTGCCGTTCGTAGTGCAGCCCTTGCAAAACGCCTTCGAGGCCGTGGGTAACCGCCCGCTGGAAGTGGCGGCCTGTCTGCGTGCCGGGCCGCTGGATCGCTTCTTCAGCATTGCCTTGCCACTGGCCCTGCCGGGCGTGCTCACCGCGGCCGTGCTTGGCTTTGCCCACACCGTGGGCGAGTTTGGTGTGGTGCTGATGATTGGCGGAAACATCCCGGGGCAGACGCGCGTGCTCTCCATGCGCATCTACGATCATGTGCAGGCGGGCGAATACCATCAGGCCAACGTGTTGTCACTGTGCTTGCTGGTGGTGTCGTTCGCGGCCTTGCTCGCCATGTCGCTGTTGCGCACCCGCAGGCCGGCGCGTGACTGACTCGCCGCACGGGTTGGAAGCCAAGCTCGCCTGGCGCCGTGGTGCGCTGGCGTTCGATATCGATCTGAGCCTGCCGGCCCAGGGCATCACCGCGTTGTTTGGCCCCTCTGGCGCAGGCAAGACCAGTTGCCTCCGTGCCATCGCTGGCCTGGAGCAAAAGGCCTCTGGCCGGGTGAGTTTCGGTTCGGATGTCTGGCAGAACAGCTTGCACCGCGTGTTCGTGCCCCCGCATCGGCGCCGCATTGGCTATGTGTTCCAGGAGCCGAGCCTGTTTACCCACCGCTCGGTCATCGGCAACCTGGATTTTGGCTACCGCCGCGCGGGGCGGCCAGCGCATCTGGATCGCGACGGACTGATCGACCGTTTCGGTTTGCGCCCCTTGCTGGAGCGCCGTGTCGATAACCTGTCCGGCGGAGAGCGCCAGCGTGTATCGATGGTGCAGGCGCTGCTGTCCGATCCTGCGTTGCTGCTATTCGACGAGCCGTTGTCCGCCCTGGATGTTGCAGCGCGCAGCGATCTGATGGGTTGCCTGGAATCGCTGCACGCTACGCTCAAGGTGCCCGTGGTCTATGTAAGCCACAACGTGGATGAAGTAGCCCGGCTGGCCGACCATCTTGTTCTGATGGAGGCTGGGCACGTGGTGGCGCAAGGCAGTCTGCAGGAAACACTGACCCGACTGGACCTGCCTCCGGCTTTGGGCGAAGCGGTGGGTGCGGTGATCGACGGGCAGGTAGTCGACTACGACGCGCACGATCAGTTGATTGCGCTGGAGTTCGCTGGTGGCCGGCTTTGGTTACCCTATCGCCACGAAAGCGTAGGCCAGCGGTTACGTTGCCGCATCGGTGCGCGCGATGTGGTGCTGACCAAGGCTCCACAGGAAGGAACGAGTGCGCTCAACCAGCTGCCTTGCCGGATCGTCGCCGTGGCCGATGCGGATCATCCCTCCCAGGTGCTCGTGCAGCTTGATGCCGGCGGGAGCACCTTGCTGGCCCGCATTACGCGTCGTTCCTGGCATGACCTGGAGCTGCGGCCAGGTGGCGAGGTATGGGCGCAAGTGAAAGCCGTTGCGCTGGGGCTTTGACGGCCGCGGTATGCTCAGCGGCGTGAAGCCATTCTTCCTTGCCCGATGGGAACCATGAGCGACTTGATCAGCGTCAGTCAGGCGGAAGCCTTGATCGCCGAACATATGCCCTCGTTTGGCAGTGAGCGCGTGCCTTTGGGCGATGCAGTAGGGCGGGTACTTCGACAGGCCGTGCACGCTGAGCACGACCATCCGCCGTTTGATCGCGTGATGATGGACGGTATCGCCGTGCACTGGTCCGCTGCCCTGCCGCGTCGGTTGCGCGTGGCGGGCGCGCAAATGGCCGGCATGCGGATGCAGTCGCTGACCAGTGACGAGGCCTGTCTCGACGTAACGACGGGTGCCATGCTGCCTACCGGTGCCGATTGCGTCATCCCGGTGGAGCAGTTGCGCCGCGATGGCGACAGTTATGCGCTATCCGACGACTGCCGGCCCGTAGCGGGGCAGTTCATTCATCGGCGTGGCTCGGATTGCGTGCAGGGCACGTTGTTGCTCTCGCCCGGCATGCACCTGGGGCCTGCGGAAATGGCCCTGCTGGCGGCCAATGGCGTAGGTATGGTTGACGTGGCGGCGGTGCCGTCGGTCGCCATCGTGTCGACTGGCGATGAGTTGGTGGAGGTCGATGCGTCGTTGGGCGAAGGGCAGATCCGCCGTTCCAACGATACGGCCGTCCGCGCGGCGTTGCGGCTGGACGGTTTCGGCCGCGTCACCCTGGAGCATATCGTCGACGATGAAGCCGCCACGCGGGCGCGCATTGCCGATCTGCTGGAACGGCACGATGTGCTGCTGCTTTCCGGTGGCGTGTCCATGGGGCAGCGCGATTACGTGCCAGCCGCGTTGGCCGCAGCCGGCGTACGCAAGGTGTTCCACCGCATTGCGCAAAAGCCCGGCAAGCCGATGTGGTTTGGCATCGGTCCGCGCGGGCAGGCCGTATTCGCCTTGCCTGGCAACCCGGTTTCCGCGCTGGTGTGCGCCACGCGCTATGCGCGCCCGGCTCTGCGTGCCGCGCAAGGGGCGTCGGTGACGGCGCCTGAATACGTTTGCTTGGATGAGGCGGTGGATATCAATCCGACGCTGGCGAGCTTTGTGCCCGCGCGCGTACAAACCGATGTGCAGGGGCGCCTGACGGCCTACCCGGTACCTTCACGTACCTCGGGTGATTTTTCGTCCCTGCCGCGCACGCAGGGATTCGTGCAGTTGCCACCGGGGCAGGGCAAGGCGCCTGCCGGCACGGTGGCGCCGTTTTACCGGTGGTGAGATGAACGCAATGGATGCCCGCGACGAGACTGCCGTGTTGCCGGTCGACCAACTGGGTCGGCCACTGCACGATTTGCGCATCTCGGTGATGGACCGTTGCAACTTTCGATGCCCGTATTGCATGCCGGAGTCGACCTATGGCGAACACTTCGCCTTCCTGCGTAACGACGAACGCCTGAGCTTTGACGAGATCGAACGCCTCTGCCGGCTGGCTGCAGCACAAGGCGTCAGCAAGTTGCGCTTGACCGGCGGCGAGCCCCTGTTGCGGCCGCATCTGGCCGATCTCGTCGCGCGGCTGCGTCGGATCGACGGCATCAACGACCTGGCCCTGACCACCAACTGCGTGCTGTTGTCGCGGCATGCGGGTGAGTTGCGCGAGGCGGGCCTGGACCGCGTCACCATCAGCCTGGACACGCTTGATCCCGCGCTGTTCCATCGCATGAGCGGCGGACGCGGTGCACTGGACGACGTGCTGGCAGGTATCGAGGCGGCGCGGGACGCCGGTTTCCCGCACGGCGTGAAGCTCAACACTGTGGTGCAGCGTGGGGTCAACGAGCACACGGTGGTCGATCTGGTCGAACGCTTTCGCGGCAGCGGTATCGTCGTGCGCTTCATTGAATATATGGACGTGGGCAACCGCAACGACTGGAGCCCAGAGGCCGTGGTGCCTTCGGCAGAGCTGGTGCAGCGGATTCATGTGCGTTGGCCGCTGCGCGCCGTGCCGCCGAAATACTCGGGCGAGGTAGCGACACGCTATCGGTTCGAGGACGGCACCGGGGAGATCGGCATGATCTCGTCCATCAGTCAGCCGTTCTGCGGCGGCTGCACGCGAGCTCGCCTGTCTTCGGAGGGCATGCTGTACACGTGCCTGTTCGCTACCCGTGGCACCGACCTGCGCGGGCTCCTGCGTGGCGGCGCCACCGATGCGGAGCTGACCGCTCTGCTCCGCGATACGTGGCTTCGCCGCCACGACCGTTACAGCGAGGAACGGGCAGAACACCATGGCAAGGCGCCCCGCAAGATCGAAATGCACTATATCGGGGGCTGATCGGCGTAGCGGGGCAGGAATATCGTGGTTTCTAGACGGTTTCTTAATTTTGCCCGCCCGCATCCGGCCGATAATCCTCCTCACGCCTCCCCGGAGTGTCATGTGACCGCGATATCCACCACGCTTTCCCACGTCGACGAACAGCAGCAGCCACGCATGGTCGACGTCGGCGCCAAGGCCGTGACCCGCAGGACGGCCCGTGCACGCGCACGGGTCACGTTTCCCGCTGACGTTGCACAGCGCCTTCACGAAGCCGGCTACGTAACACCCAAGGGCGCGGTGCTCACCGTGGCGCAGATTGCCGGCGTCATGGGCGCCAAGGCGACGCCGCAACTGATTCCGCTATGCCATCCGCTCAGCATCGACAAGTGCGATATCGGTATCCGCATGGATGGCGTGGATGCTTGGATCGATTGCACCGTGTCTTGCAGCGGGCGCACCGGCGTGGAGATGGAAGCACTAACCGGCGCCAGCATCGCTGCGCTCACCATCTACGACATGTGCAAGGCGATGTCGCATGACATCGTGATCAGCGAGGTGCGTCTCATCTCCAAAACAGGCGGAAAGCACGACATCGGTGGCGAGGAGAGCGTATGAGCGAGCAGCGTGCTCCCCTCTATGGTCTGCTGCTGAGCGGTGGTGCCAGCCAGCGCATGCGCCAGGACAAGGCGGCGCTAGCCTATCGCGGTGAGCCACAACTATTGCGCGCATGGCGTGTGCTGAAGGCGGGGACTGAGCGCGCCTATCTGTCCGTGCGCGACAGTCAGCGCGACGACCCGCTACGCGCCGGGTTGCCTCAAATCGTGGACAGCTACGACGCTATCGGCCCTGTCGCGGGCATCCTGTCCGCGCAGCATCTTCATCCCGAGGCGGCCTGGCTGGTGCTCGCCTGTGATCTGCCCTTGCTGGACAGCGGCACGTTGCGGCGATTGATCGACGCACGCGATCCGGATGCCGTAGCGACGGCCTTCACCAGCAGTCATGACGGATTGCCGGAACCGCTCTGCGCCATCTGGGAGCCCTCTAGTCACGCCTTGCTGCTGCAGCGCTACCAGGATGGCAGCTATTGCCCGCGCAAGGCACTGATCCAGTCCGCCATCAAGCTGCTTCCCGCACCTGGCGACGCGCTGGATAACGTCAATACCCCCGAAGAACGGGAAGCCATGCAACAACGCTTGGAGTCACCGGCATGACGGTCGTCAACCTTCAGTACTACGCGCAGTTGCGCGAACAGGCCGGCAAAACCAGCGAACAGGTCGTCACCTCGGCCGTGTCATTGCGCGATCTCTATGAGGAATTGCGTGCCTCGCACGGGTTCTCGTTGGGTGCGGACGTGCTTAAGGTGGCGGTGAACACCGAGTTCAGTGCCTGGGATCGTTCCTTGCGTGATGGTGATACGGTCGTCTTCATTCCACCGGTAGCTGGCGGATGAGCCGTTTCGAACTTTTCGACTCGATGGTTGACGCGGCAAGCCAGCGCGACCGGCTTCGCCATCCGTCCAGCGGTGGTTTTTGTGCCTTCGAAGGTTGGGTGCGCAATAGCAATGAAGGGCGAGAGGTTGATGGCCTCTCTTACGAAGCCTATGCGGAACTGGCGATTGCGGAGGGCGAGCGCATCGTGGCTGAGGCCATCGCGCGCTATGGCGTCACCGACGCACGCTGCGTGCATCGCACGGGTGATCTGAAGATCGGCGACATGGCCGTATGGGTGGGGGCGTCCGCGCCGCACCGCGATGAGGCATTCCGCGCCTGTCGCTACATCATCGACGAGATCAAGCACCGGCTGCCGATCTGGAAGAAAGAGCACTACGTCACCGGCGAATCCAACTGGGTGGCCTGCACGCACGTGTATCGCGAACACGAGCACGAAGATCATCATGGGCATCACCATCATGATCACGCGCATGCGAAGCCCTTCGTTCCCGACTACTCGCGTCAGGTCCGGCTGCGCGAAGTCGGCGAAGCGGGGCAGGCCAAGCTGGCGGCATCGCGCGTGTTGGTCATCGGTGCGGGTGGATTGGGTTGTCCGGTCATCAGCTATCTCGCGGGTGCCGGTGTGGGCATGCTGGGTGTCGTTGATGGCGACCGGCTGGACGCCAGCAACCTGCATCGGCAGACGATGTATGACGCGCGCGACGTAGGCGAATACAAGGCTGATCTGGCGGCACGACGGGTGGCGGCGCTCAATCCCACGGTCCGCGTGCAACTCTGGAAGGAGCCGCTGGACGCGCGCCATGTCCTTGACGTGTTCCGCCAGTTCGATCTGGTGGTGGAATGCACCGACGACATGCGCAGCCGTTATCTGAGCAGCGATGCGGCGGTTCTCACCGGTACGCCGCTGATCCTCGCCAGCATCTACCAGTACGAAGGGCAGCTGCAGTTTATTTCGGGCAAACCGGGTGCCCCGTGTCTGCGTTGCCTGTGGCCACAGGAGCCGGCACCGGAAACGATCGGCAGTTGCACGCTTGCCGGTGTGCTCGGCCCCGTGCCCGGCGTGCTCGGAGCCATGCAAGCGACAGAAGCCTTGAAGGTTCTGTTGGGAATACCGCAACCCAACGCCGGCTCCTTGTCGCTGGTGAACCTGATCGACCTGAGCATCCAGCACCTGCCGATCGATGCGGCGCAAGGTTGCGCCGAACATGGCGGATGCGTAGACGTCGCGCGCCGCTCACTCGCGCGTGCCGTCGAGGACGACGATATCGATCTCGTGTTCGATCGCCTGGACGATGCCGTATCCGCCGGGTTCCTGTTGGTGGACGTGCGGGATGCCGAGGAACGGATCAGCGATCCGATGCCGGTGGCCGCCGTGCACGTACCCTCGGCGCAAGTGGCTGAGAGGGCGGGCGAGTTCGTGGATGGTCGCTATCTGCTGGTTTGCGCCAGCGGCCGTCGCAGCGGGCACGCTGCGCGGTTGTTACGTGACGAAGGCGTGCGCCATGCGTACTCGCTGGCAGGAGGACTCAACGCGCTGCGCATCGTGGGATGACGATGTGATGGCGAGGCGATCGGGATCGTCATTCGAGCAGTTGCAACGCGTACTCCCGGCAAAAATCCAGATACGCGCGGACGATGGCGGAGGGATGACGATGCGAGGGATAGAGCAGATTGATTTGCTGCTCAGGCATAAGGTGGTCTGGCAGTAGCGCGATCAGCCGCCCGTCCCGGATCGCCGCAGCCGCGAGAAAGGGAGGCAGTTCGGTGACTACTTCACCCGCAAGTGCACGGCTACGCAGGTGCGCATAGTCGTTTGCAGTCAGCACGGCCTGGGAATCCATCCGCTGTTCGCCCAAGTGCCAGGTGCCACGGGCGTGACCATCGACGCCCCATGCGGCACAGGGGAATCGATGCAGGTCGCTAGGCGTATCTGGTAGCCCGAGCCGCGCTACCAGTGTCGGGCTCGCGACGAGAACATGACGATAGGTAATCACGTGTCGCGCGACCATCGTTTCATGCGTGATGATGCCCACGCGCAACGCAACGTCGATGCCATCCTCGATGAGGTCGACGCGCCGCTCGGTGGTGTGCACGTGCACTCGGATGTCGGGATAGCGCTGCTGAAAGCGGGCAATCAACTCCCACCATGGTTCGAAGGTCGGTGGCAGCGATAGGCGCAACCGGCCCTTGAGCCGTGCCTGGTCGCTCATGACCGCATGCTCGCCTTCGACCAATGCTTCGATGCCGCGGCTTGCATGCTCGTACAGCCGCGTGCCGACATCGGTGAGCTTGGTGCCACGCACGGAACGCTCCAGAAGCTGCACTTTCAACTGCCGTTCCAGCTCCCGAATCCGGCGGCTCAACGTGGGCAGGGGAATCTCCAGGCGATCAGCGGCGGCCGACAGGCTGCCGGCTTGCACCACGCTAACGAACATCTGGACTGCGTTGAGGTCCACTGGGCCTCCTATCAAATTTGATAGGCAAATTACCCCTGATGTGAATTCCCTGCCAGTGATGGAGGGGGCAAGGTAGGTGTGCCCGCTGGCCCAAGGCCAGCTTCCCCCGCCACTGTGGAGCTCATCCCATGTCCATCCGCACCGTCCTGCAACGTTACGAAACAGCACTCAACCAGAGCGATACCGATGCCATTCTCGACTTGTATGGCCATGAGCCCGTGTTCATGCCCCAGCACGCTCCCGCCTTGGTAGGGCGCACTGCGGTCCGTGCTGGCTATGAGCAGGTGTTCGCTCACCTCAAGCTTGCCATCCGCTTTGATATTCATGAAATCGAAGAGGCTGGCAACGTGGCGTGGGCGCGGACCAGTTCCGCGGGTCGCACGACCCTTCTCGGTACTGGCATGGAAGTGACTGAGGGCAACAACGAGCTATTCGTGTTCCAGCGAGAAAAAGGTGAGTGGAAGATCCATCGCTATCTGTTCTCCACCAGCCAGCCGCGCGTCTGAGGTCATCGCCATGAAGGCCTATGTGATTGAAGAGGCCGGTGGTCCGGAAGCGCTTCAACTACGCGATATCCCGTCACCCGAAGCGACCGCGGATGAAGTAAAGATTCGCGTACGCGCTTTTGGTTTGAACCGGGGAGAAACCTACCTCCGTGCCGGCAAGATGGGCGCCATCACCACGCCGCGTGTGCCAGGCATCGAAGCGGTCGGCGAGGTCATTCATGACCCCGCGGGCGTGTTCCGCGCCGGGCAGCGAGTGGCCACGGCGATGGGTGGCATGCAATTCAGCCGCAACGGCAGCTATGCCGAGCAGGCGACGGTGTTGCGCAGCAACGTGGTGGCGCTGAGTGACACGTCATTGTCCTGGGAAGAACTCGCCGCATTGCCGGAGGCGTACCTCACCATATGGGGTGCTCTGGACAAGAGTCTGGCGATCCAGGCCGGGCAGACTTTGTTGGTTCGTGGTGCGACCTCGTCGCTAGGTTTGGCCGCCGTTGCCTACGCCAAGGCACGAGGCCTGACGGTGATCGCCACCACGCGCATGCAGGAAAACGCCGGCCTTCTGTATGAGGTGGGCGCGGATGAGGTGATCGTTGACAGCGGCGAGATTGCTGCGGCGGTTCGCCATGCAGTGCCTGCCGGCGTGGATGCGGCACTCGAGGTCGTTGGTGCATCAACGCTGCGCGACACGATCAAAACGTTGCGGCCATTCGGTGCCGTGAATGTCGTCGGTCTGCTGGGCGGCTCACTTGCGCTGGAACAGTTCCATCTGATGCAAGACCTACCGGACGCAACAAAGCTGAGTGCCTTCTCCAGCAGCATGCTTGGCACGCCGGCCATGCCGCTATCGGAGTCACCGTTGTCGTGGGTCGCGAAGGAAACCGCCACAGGGCGCATGGCCTCTCTCCTGGCCAGGACGTTCGACTTCGACGACGTGCGCCACGCCCATAGCTTGATCGAAAGCAATCGTGCGCTGGGCAAGCTCGTCGTTCGGCTCTAACGCACTCATCAAGGAGACATACCGTGCGTACCCTGCTAGCAACACTAGCCTTCGGTGCCTTGTTTCCCTGGGGTGCGATGGCCGAACAACCCTCATCGAATAGTACGACCGTGACTGCCATCGAGCAGCCACTCATCCGATATCAATAGGCACTCAATAGCTCAGACGTCGGTCGCGTCATGGTGCTTTACACCGGCGACCCAACCATCTAATCCATCGTGAGGGCGCTTTCATGAAGCTGAAAACGCAATCCTATGTCATGGTCTTGTCCCGCGTGCTGATGTCGCTGATCTTTGTTCTTTCTGGCCTGTTCAAGATTGGCGACGCTGCCATTACACGTGCTTATATGGAAGCCATGCACGTTCCAGGCGCTTTGTTGTGGCCAACGATCTTGTTTGAGATTAGTTCGGGCTTGCTGATCATCGTCGGCTATAGAACGCGCATTGTCGCCACGCTGCTTGCGGGCTACTGCCTGTTGACGGCGATGATTTTCCACATCCAGTTCGCTGATCAAACTCAAGTGATCATGCTGTTGAAGAATGTGGCCATGGCGGGCGGCTTTGCCTTGCTGGCGATTGTGGGGCCGGGTTTGCTCAGCATGGACGCGAAACGGGTATCAGCACCGTTGCCCCCGCGGTCACCTTGAAGGTGAGCGACACTGCTTCACTCGGGATGATGGGGTAACCGTGCATGGGTTGTCCCGCGTGACGTAGGTGCGCTCAATCCAGGTAGCAGTGTGTACCGGGTTACCTTGGAGGTGGGAATGGGAGTCGCGCATGCATACCAGGCGGAGCCACGTGCCTGATCAAATCCCGGAAACGAAAAAGCCCGCATCGCTGCGGGCTTCTTCTATAACTGGCGCCCACCGGTGTAAGCCGTGCGGCGGCTACGGCTACGGCACCGTGCCCAGCGCCGAGGAGCACGCAGTCCATGCAACACCCGGACATTGCGGAACTCCTGACCACCTACGCCTTCTTCGGCTGATATTCCGGCCTCAATGGTAGGTAACCGACATCGTTATCTCGGCACTCCTCTCGTCGATCAGTGGTTCGACGTCAATGGACAAATCAACATTCTCGCTAATACCTGCGCTAAGGATGAACCTGTCTGTGCGAGTGAACTTGGCCGAGGGCAACCAGGCCGCAAAGTTCTTTGAATCGATAGGGTCGAACGCGGCCGAAGCGATCCTGATGAAAAGTTTTCTCCACGCCACTTCATCCTCGGCAGGTGGGGGGTTATTGACCCAAATATGAGCCACGCTTCCAGAGTCGACGCACCCCATGCTTGCCACCCGTATAAGAGTCCCGTCCTTGAGCAAGAGGCTCATCGATTTGGGGCTTGCTACGACAAAACTTTTGACATCCTTGGACGCCCTAACGGCATCCACCGCCAGCGGTAACGGATTCATGGTGCATTGAGTCGCGTTGTTGCCTGCAAGCAGGGACGCGATGACGAAACTCGTTGCAATCATGGGTCTCGAATTTAGCCCTCGTCACGGGTACGCATACGAGATGGTCAACCACGCGCCCATGCCCATGCTCGCTGACTCAACCTCAATGGAGTACGCCATGTCGCCATAGCCGGTTCCATCGAGCACTAAGTGGCTATCGTCCGGTTTCTGGAGTTGGCCTTTTGCAGCCCATGCCACAAATGACTTGGCCTCGGTTGGTGTGAAAGCAATACGCGCAATTTTGTCGGCTTCCTGAATCCACGCCGCACTATCACTTAGAGATGCAGGATTCATAACCCAGCTTCGAGCAACGCTTCCGGAGTGCTGACAACCCATGTTGATGATCCGCACGCTGGATCCATCCTTCAACAGCATATTTGCAGACAGCTTTGAAGGGTCAATGACTATGTCCTTGACGTCCTTTGATGCTCGCATGGTTGCAACGTCAAGCGGTGGCGGATGCATGGGACAATCGCCACCTGACGAAGCCGAGCCAATCACACTAACCGCCAGTAGACCGTATAAGATCATTAGTTGGTTACCTCCAGATGATAGCCAGGGTCGTTAGGTGGTTGGAAAAAGCGCTGAACCCTTGCGTCTGCTAGCACTTCGCGAACGAAACGCTTCTTCGCGTCATCACCAACAATGGAGCTAGGCGCGACATCAAACGTGCTCACGGCTGGACCTTGCGATATGTGGTGTGAAATGTTTCCTGGGCCTGCCGCATTGATTTGCTCAGCCATGTCTGCCTGAATTTGGGCTGCGTCCTTATGCTGTGCAACGCCCTGTTCATATGCGTCAAGCACGCGATCAGCTATGTGACCGTAAAGAGTGCGCTGAGAAGGGACACCCGTTTTCTGTGCGTTCTCATACATGGCCTTGGCTTGAGACTCAACGCTCCTTACCCCGCTGCTGATTGTTGCTGAGCGGATACATGCCTTAGAACAAATCTCTCTGAGCACAAGCTCCGCATTGTCGCTTATTCCTGATCTATCAACCGTAGGGGAATAGGTCACATTGACCTCATCTGCGGATGGACAAGCAACCTGAATCGTTGTTGTCGCCTGATTTTCAATCGTAGGGAGTTCGGCGGTGTGCGTTTGTTCGGTCATGACGAGACCTTGACCCTTATATGTGGCTGATTGGAGGTCTGTACCAACTGCGTGTAACCAGAGTCATTAGTTACGCCGCTGATTTCCGTGCCATCTTCGAGGACGATTGTGTACGGAAAGTTGGCTAGAGGGGCGCCTGTCTGGTTGTTCACCAACAAACACGTCCCTGCATGCGTAGTGTCATCTCCATCATCACGAAGGAAAGCAGCATTCGCTGCGGCGTTCGCGTCCTGGACTTGCTTCGCGTGTGCCTTTGCGTCGAATGCGGGGAAACGTCGCCTAGCGAGGTCTTGTTGTCTCCGTTTTTGACAAACCGGGCAACCACAGTTGTTGCTCACGAGTCACATCCTTTTGTTGGCACGAATAGCAAATGCCTGCCATCGATTGAGCTTCTTCTAACTCATCAGTTCAGCAAAAAGGAATCGGACTGCTCTCAATTGTTTGTGTGGTTAGTCGTCCGGCTTTGCGCGCAACGGAACAAGCATTCCATCACGATAACGAGCCGCTCGACATCGCGAGAGGCTACACGACACGGCGAGCATGCACGCAAGGGGGACGTCCACCTTCATGCGCGCGAGATTCACCTGCGGAAGCGCGAGCGGCTCAAGAGCCAAGCGAGCGTCCGCTGCATCCCGATCACTGATCGTTACTTCGAGGCACTTCGGGCATTCCTGGACGTCCTTGTCGGCCCGTTCAAGCAGCTCAACATGCGTCGGTTGCAGGACCTCTGGCGTGAGTGCCACGGACCGCGTTCCGCACGCGCTGCGCCACACGGCAGCCACGCGCGTCCTGGAGGCTATTGGTGACCGCCGATTGACCCAGGCTTGGATGGGCACTCAAGCTCTCGTTGAGAGAACTTTAGCTCGCTGCAGCCGATGACGGGACCGGCGATGCAGGAACACGCATTCGGAGATGAAACGTCTCGCCCCTGAGGAGGGGTAGGGGCCGCGCATGAGTACCTGGCGGGGACCAAGCGCCCGGGCAAATCCTCAGAAACGAAAAAGCCCGCATCGCTGCGGGCTTCTTCTATAATCGGTGCCCAAGGAGAGGACTCGAGCCTCCACGGTTTTGCCCGCTAGTACCTGGAGCCGCCAGAAAATCTGGTGGTTTCAATCACTTGTCAGTCCACATGTAGGGACAGGTGACATATAGCGACGCGAGGTGTCTGCGTAGATGCCTATGAGGGTGGATTGGCGCCTCAGAACTCGCGCTCGCCGATCATCCTCGTCAAATGCTCAATACGCATAAGTATTTCCCGATGATCGGTCTTTGACTTCTTTGAATCTGGCTTCTCGTCTTCGGAAGTTAGCTCCCGAATCATGTGGCGAAGGTCTGCCAGCATACTGCGAGTACGACTGGAGCGAATGTCTCGTCGCTCTATCATCTCGGCAAGGAAGGGGAGGGGGATCAGCGAATCGGGATTTTCCAGCCGCTTTTCAATGCCCGATACCGAGGATCGAAGTTCCGTGACAGCGGAAAGAACATCCGCAAGAGAACGTTGTTCGGGGTTGTCGCTCTGCCTCAACATTTGAAGATCAAGGGAAACAGAGATTGGAGTTTCCAGCTTAGAAGAGTCGTTTTCTAGAGCGCGAATCTGCGAGCCGATCTCGCGCTTGGCTTCTTCGACGCTGTCCAAGTCGCGATGGTCAACATGAATCGTTCTGGTGCCTGCGACATCGAAAGGGATTTGCTCGCCCTTTTTTATGAGTTGGACGAGAGGCTTCCGAATCGCGTGCCGAATTGCCAGCTCGTAGAAGACATTTGGGTTGCGGTCTGTCAAGTCTGCAATCACAAGCGGGTCTTCAACGATATGTTGAATCACTTGGCTCGTGATCATTCCAGGTTCGGAAATTTGATCGGCCCGAATAGCCTTATATCCACAAGCTAAAGCCGCTGGCGCGATTACATGTTTGAGAACTTGATCGGAGCGCTTCCTCGTGTCCGACTCAGCCTCACCGATTGGCGCGATTACGAAGCAAACTTTCTCTGACATGGATTCCCTTCAATGTCCGGATGGCGGGTGCGGTGTGCTTCTTATTGTCAACCAACGTGCCCTCAAATCGCTACCGACTGAGCGTGGGCCGGAGTGCGATCGTTTCTTGCCGTTGGTTCGCGGCACAGGTCTTCGCGACGGCGTCTACTTTCGCACGCGCGATTGGCTTCCACCGCTAGTTTTTCGTACTAGCGACGAACCAGTAAAAACAACGGCTTGAGAACACGAATAGGGAGCACCCAGGGGCCGCGACGGTCGCGCAATAGAGATGGTCGCGCAAAAGAAAAGCCCCGGATTCAATAGAATCCGGGGCTTAACTGTTATTATCTGGTGCCCAAGAGAGGACTCGAACCTCCACGGTTTTACCCGCTAGTACCTGAAACTAGTGCGTCTACCAATTCCGCCACCTGGGCAGGTGTCACGCTTCGCTAAGTGGTCTGCGTGAGCCGCGTAGATTAGGCATGTGTTGGCAGGTTGTCAACTATTCTTCACCTAAGTTTTCCCCGGGTTGCGCCTCGTGCGGTCCGGAACCCCGATAAAACCAAGAAAAGGCACGGATGTGACCAAAAAGAAAGAACCGCGCAGCAGCAAGCAGGACGCCAAACGGGGGCCGAAACCGCCGAAGTCGGGCGGTGCCCGGCCGAAGCGTTCGGCGCTCGATCCGTCGCGGCAGCGCGCAGACGTCGGCGTGGTGGATGACCCCCATGCCGAGCGCGAAGCGCAGCGCTACGATCGACCGATCCCCAGCCGCGAGGCGATCCTCGCCCTGCTTGAACAACGCGGCGAACTCTTGACCGAGGCACGCATCGCCGAGGCGATGTCTCTTCACGACGAGTACGACCTCAATGCATTGCGCAAGCGCCTGGGTGCGATGGTGCGTGACGGCCAGTTGCTGCTCGGGCGTCGCGCGGGCTACGCGCCGGCCAACAAACTGGATCTGATTCAGGGCGTGGTGCTCGCCAACGCCGAGGGCTATGGCTTCCTTCGTCCGGATGGCGGTGGCGACGACCTTTACCTTTCGCCTCAACAGATGCGCACCGTGCTGCACGGCGACCGGGTGTTGGCAAGCGTGGTTGGCATCGACCGTCGCGGACGCAAGCAGGGTGCGATCGTCGAAGTATTGCAGCGCCGTTCGCCGCGACTGGTCGGCCGTGTGGTGATCGAAAACGGCGTGACCCTGGTGGCGCCTGACGACCGCCGCGTCCACCAGGACGTGATGATCGTGCCGGGCCAAGACATGGGTGCGCGCTCCGGCCAGATCGTGGTGGCCGAGATCACCGACCCGCCGACGCCGCATCGCGGCCCGATGGGTGCCATCCGCGCTGTGCTGGGCGAACGCCTGCAGCCATCTTTGTTGGTGGAAATGGCCATCGCCAGCCACGACCTGCCGCACGATTGGCCCGCTGAGGTGACGCGCGACGCCGCGCAGGTGGAGCCGCAGGTGACGGCCGCCGAGCGCGAGGGCAGGGTGGATCTGCGCTCGCTGCCGCTGGTGACCATCGATGGTGCCGACGCACGCGATTTCGACGATGCCGTTTATGCCGAGCCCAAGCGCGGTGGTGGTTATCGACTGGTGGTGGCCATTGCCGACGTGTCGCACTACGTCAAGCTGGGTTCCGCGCTGGACAAGGAAGCCTACGAGCGCAGCACGTCCACTTACTTCCCCGGTTTTGTCGTGCCAATGCTGCCGGAGACACTCTCCAACGGCATCTGCTCGTTGAACCCCAAGGTCGAGCGCCTGTGCATGGTGTGCGACATGGTGGTCAACGCCGAAGGCGAAGTCACCAAGTCCAAGTTCTACAACGCCGTGATGCGCTCGCATGCGCGCCTCACTTACGACCGCGTGTGGCAGGCCATTGGCCTCAATGATGCCGACGCGCGACACGAACTGGCCGATGTGCTGCCGCAGGTCGAGCATCTGCACGGGCTCTACAAATTGATGGCGGAGCAGCGCAAGCGCCGTGGCGCTATCGATTTCGAAACGCCGGAGGTGAAGTTCCGCCTCGACCAGCGCGGTGAAGTGGAGACGATGGGCGCCACCGAGCGCAACGACGCGCACAAGCTGATCGAGGAATGCATGATCGCTGCCAACGTGCAAGCGGCGCTGTTCCTGGAAAAGAAGAAGATCCCCGCACTGTTCCGCGCGCACGAGCCGCCGCCGGCCGAGAAATACGAAGACCTGCAGCAGTTCTTGCGCGAGTTCAAGTTGCGTATGCCTCCGGTGGAGGACATGACGCCGGCCGATTACGCCGACATCCTGCGCCTGGTACGCGACCGCCCCGAGCGCGAGCTCATCCAGTCTGTGCTGTTGCGCTCGCAGAGCATGGCGGCGTATCAGCCCGACAACCGAGGTCACTTTGGTCTGGCGCTGGAGGCGTACGCGCACTTCACTTCGCCGATCCGCCGCTATCCAGATCTGCTGGTGCATCGCGCCATCCGCTATGCCGTGGCCGATGGCAAGCCGGCGGCCTATCAGTACAGCGCCAGCGAAATGGCGGCCATGGCCGTGCATTGCTCGCAGCGCGAGCGCCGTGCGGAAGAAGCCGAACGCGACGTGGACGAGCGCTTCAAATGCGCCTGGATGTCCAAGCATGTTGGCAGCGAGTTCGACGGCACCGTCACTGGCGTCACCTCGTTTGGCTTGTTCGTGGAGCTGGACGATTCGAAGGTGTCGGGGCTGGTTCATATCAGCCAGTTGTCCAACGACTACTACCACTTCGATCCGGTGCGCCATCTGTTGAAGGGTGAGCGCAGCGGCGTGCAGTTCCGCCTGGGCGACCATGTGCGTATCCAGGTTCTGCGCGCGAGCCTGGAAGACCGCAAGATTGACTTCCGCCTGGTCTCGCCGCGCAAGGAAGGCTTCACGCCGCCGCATAGCGAGCGGCGATACGACTACGCCGCGACGGGCGAGCGCTACTCCCTGCCTAAGGGTAAGGGCAACAAGGGGAGCGGCAAGGGCGCGGAACGACCTGCGACGCGCGATAATGCCGGTCCCGCCATATCCCTGCCGCCGTTGCCACCTGTGGGACGCAAGGCGACCACGCATGACAAGCCCATGGTCGCAAGTCCGTTCTCCAAGGCAAAGGCTGCGGCAAAGGGCGCGTTGGCCAAGGTGAAGAGCGTCGCCTCGGGCAAGAAGAAGGCCCCGGACAAGGCCGATGCACACGTCAAGAAAGTCAAAAAGAACAAAGGCAAACGATGAGTGATAGTTGGATCGTCGGGATCAACCCGGTCGAAGGCGCGCTGAGCAATGATGCTTCGCGCGTTCGTGAAGTGCTGGTGGAACAGGGCCAGCGCAACGCGCGTGTGCAGGAGTTGGCGACGCGCGCCAAGGAACTGAATATTCCTGTGCATCACCGTCCACGCGAGCAACTGGACCGCGTGTCGGGCGAGGCGCGGCACCAGGGCGTGGTGGCGCGCTATGAAGCGCCGCCGATGGGCTCAGAGAACGACATCGAAAGCCTGCTCGAAGCGGCTGGTCAGAACGCGCTGGTACTTGTGCTCGATGGCGTCACCGACCCGCACAACCTTGGTGCGTGCCTGCGCAGTGCGGCAGCCGCCGGGGCGACCATGGTCATCGTGCCGAAGGATCGCGCCGTGGGCCTGACGCCGGTGGTACGCCGGGCATCGGCCGGTGGCGCAGATCGCGTGCCGCTCATCGCTGCAACCAATCTTGCCCGTGCGTTGCGCACGCTCAAGGACGCGGGTGTGTGGATCACCGGTCTGGCCGGCGATACGGACGAAACCGTCTACGGCATCGACATGCGAGGCCCCGTGGCGCTCGTGCTGGGCAGCGAAGGCGAGGGCATGCGCCGTCTGACGCGCGACAAATGCGATTTCGTAGCGAAGATCCCGATGCCAGGTGTGATGGAGAGCCTCAATGTGTCCGTGGCCACGGGCATCGTGTTGTTCGAAGCGCTGCGACAACGGAGTGACAAGCGATGACCTTCTTCTGGCATGACTGGGCCGGTTATATCGGCGTGATCCTGGTACTGCTGGCGTTCCTGCTGCTGCAGGCTCACAAGCTGCACGGCAACGGGTTGGTGTACCAGTTGATGAACGTGCTGGGCGCGCTCGGTGTGGTCCTGTCGCTGGTGTTCGGCCCCGCCATGAACTGGCCCGCTTTCCTGATGCAGGTGGCGTGGATCGTCATCGGCGTCTACGGCATCGTGCATTCGACGCGTGCACGCCGGGACGCACGCGAACTGGGCAGCAAGATCTCGTCCTGAGATAGCGTTCAGGCAGTATCTGTAGAATGGATAGCCCGGTCCCGCAATGGGACCGGTCTGCGGGGACGACCCCGCAAGTACGTTCTTCCAGCGGGGACGACCCTGCTCTTCATCCAGAGGAGCGCATCATGCCCTGGATCTATCTGATGTTCGCCGGTCTGCTCGAAGTGGTTTGGGCGGTCGGGCTCAAATACACCGAAGGTTTTACCCGCCTATGGCCCAGCGTAATCACCGGCACAGCGATGGCGGCCAGCGTTGTGCTGTTGTCGATGGCGTTGAAAACGTTGCCCATCGGCACCGCTTACGCGATCTGGACAGGCATCGGCGCGGTGGGTGCCGTCATCCTCGGCATCGTGCTGTTCGGTGACTCTGCCTCGCCGTTGCGACTGGCCTGCGTGGGTTTGGTTGTGCTGGGTATGGTGGGCTTGAAACTCACCAGTGGCGCTCACTAAGCCTGCTCTTCTGCAGTAGCGCACATGTGCGCTACTGCGACGGTGGGACAACCCTAGTCGCACACAAGCGCGCTTCTACATGGCTTCTTCAGTCACGCTTGGCGCGCTGCGCCGTCAGCGGTTCTCCGTTCACCGGATGCCAGATGATCTCGGCGATGTTTAGTGGCACGACCGCCGATACGCTCGATGTTCTTGGCGATGAAGAACAGGTCGGTGGATGGTGTGATGCGCGTGGGTCTTTCACAGTCGACTCACAAGGGGCGGCGCATGGTTTGACAGTTAGGGGTGTCGTCCGGGTTCGCCGTTCGCAGATCTCGGGCGTACTCGCTGGGGTTAATCACGTTAGGTCATTTCACCGCCGGCTTCGCCCGTTGCTTGGTGATTTATTGACGGTGCCGTGCAAACGGTGCAGTGCTCGTGGGCTCGCCTAGCCGTACAGAGGCGGACTGTGAGCCGATGCGCAGAGCCTGTGGCAGCAGAACGGCCTTTTTGAGGATGAATTCCTTCTAGTCCGTGGAGGCGAGCCCATGACTTCCTCACTGCAATGCATGTGTTCTTGTTTGGCTACGGCAATCCTTGTTCGGCGTCGATTGCACCAGGCTGCGGGCCTATGCCTTGGCGTCAGCCTCGGCTTCGGTGGTTTGGTGTATGCGCAGTCGACATCACCGTACTTTTCCATTCCGGCCGACGAGTCTCCCCACAACGCAACCATTGAATGGTGGTACTACACCGGGCACCTGACGGGTAAAGATATTTTCGGCGTTACGCACGACTACGGTTTCCAGGTCACCGATTTTCGCTTGGGTTTGGGCACGTATCCGCTGAGTTCGGGGTATATCGGCAACTTCGCAATCACCGATTTGAATCGCGGCGTGCACGAGAATGATGCGCGGGTCTCCATCCAGCCGGATGTCCTTCCTCCGGGAGGCGGATATAACATTCAAATAGACGACTGGAATGCCAATGCCCGTAGCGGATCCGGTTCAATGGCTACCGGAATGTACACTCTCGACTATCTGGCTCATTTGAATGTGCAGCCGGAAAATTACGGCGTTGTCTGGAACGGCAATGGCGGGATCATGCCTCCGACGACGACCGGCGCTCTCAACTACTACTCATTTCCCAGCCTGAGTGCATCGGGCACCATCATCGATCACGGCCTTGTGGTGAACGTAACTGGCTCGGCTTGGTTCGACCACGAATGGGGCGCTGCTTTCTCTGCCACCACACCAACCGGGTGGGACTGGTACGCGGTTGAGTTATCCGATGGCCGCAAATACGACGTCTCGGTACTTAAGGATGCAAGCGGCAATACCACGCAGACCTACGGTACCTATATCGCGGCCGATGGCAGCTACAGCGTGATCGATCCCAGCGAAATCGACGATCAGTCAACCGGCGTGACCTGGACCAGTCCCAGGAGCGGGCTCGTCTATCACACCCAGCAAATCCTCAAGCTGCCGGGTGGACAGGTGACCGTGACGGCCTTGGTTCAAGACCAGGAAATGGCCACCTTTGCTGGCTTGACCGGCGGTGTCGTGCAGACGTTGGCGGGTTCGGTCGGTGTCCCCAATACTTACTATTGGGAGGGCGATTCTACGGTTAGCGGCGTGGTCAACGGCGTGCCCGTTACCGGCAAGGCGTATCTGGAACTCAATCCACCACAGATTCTCCCTTGATGCGGAGTCAAGGTGGTTTTTTTGATGGTTTGATGCCACATCAATGAAAGCGGGCGCGCGCCCCAATGGCATGGCACCGATGGTGTCATCCCCTGTGCGCAGCTCGATCCGTAACGATACTGTTTACCGGCAGGCCCGCTCGTCTAGCGGGCCTTTTGGAGCGACGCTACGTTTGGGTTAGTCCGGCTTGTGACCGAGCTTGGTGGGTTCCGGGTTCGAGGTGAAGTCGCGCTTGGCGCGCTGCGCCGTGAGCGGTTCGCCGTTCACCTGGTACCAGATGCTTTCGGCAATGTTGGTGGCGTGGTCGCCGATCCGCTCGATGTTCTTCGCCATGAACAGCAGGTGCGTGCAGGGCGTGATGTTGCGCGGGTCTTCCATCATGTAGGTCAGCAGCTGGCGGAAGTAGCCGGTATAGGCCTCGTCCAGATCCGCGTCGTCCTTCCACACCTGATAGGCGCGTTCGGCATCGCGATCGCGATAGGCCATCAGCACGTCACGCACTTCCTTCGCGGCCAGCTCGGCCAGATAGCCCAAGCCGTTCGTCGGTGCGATAGGGGCCACCATCGACAACGGGATGGAGCGCTTGGCCACGTTGGCGGCGTAGTCGCCGATGCGCTCGATGTCGGCTGCGATGCGCAGCGCGGCGAACACATTGCGCAGGTCACCGGCGATAGGTGCACGCAGCGCCAGCAGGCGCACCACGTCGTGGCTGATTTCCTGCTCAAGCAGGTCGATAGCGTCATCGTTGCTGACCACGTGCTGCGCGGCGCGCTCGTCACGGCGGTCGATCACGTCGATGGCTGCTTCCAACTGGCTCACCGCAAGCTCGCCCATGCGAACGATTTCGCCGGTGAGGCGGGTCAGCTCGTCGTCGTAGCTCTTGATGATGTGTTCTTTGCTGCTGCCGCTCATGGGAGAGTCCCTGTCATTGGAAGGTGAGGCGGCGTGGCCCCTCACCCCAGCCCTCTCCCCGTTGGGGGTGAGGGAGTAGCGTTACTTTTTAACCGAAGCGACCGGTGATGTAATCCTCGGTCTGCTTCTTGCCTGGCTTGGTGAAGATCTGTTCGGTGCGGTCGAACTCGATCAACTCACCCAGATACATGAACGCGGTGAGGTCCGAGCAACGGGCCGCCTGCTGCATGTTGTGGGTGACGATGACGATGGTGTACTCGCTCTTGAGTTCTTCCACCAGCTGCTCGATGCGGCCAGTGGCGATCGGGTCGAGCGCCGAGGTCGGCTCGTCGAGCAGCAGCACCTCGGGCTTCAGCGCGATGCCGCGGGCAATGCACAGGCGCTGCTGCTGACCGCCGGATAGGCCGAGCGCGCTCTGCTTGAGCTTGTCCTTCACTTCGTCCCACAAGGCCGCGCTGCGCAGCGCCTGCTCGACACGGATATCCATGTCGGCGCGCGAGAGCTTCTCGTGGTGGCGAATGCCGTAGGCCACGTTCTCGAAAATGGTCATCGGGAACGGCACCGGCTTCTGGAACACCATGCCGACCTTGCTGCGCAGGCGGTTCATGGAATAGCGCGAATCGAGGATGTTCTCGTCGTCCAGGATGATCTCGCCCTTGGCTTCCAGCTTGGGGTAGATCGCGTAAATGCGGTTGAAGATGCGCAACAGAGTGGACTTGCCGCAGCCGGACGGGCCGATGATGGCCGTCACCTTCTTCTCCGGGATGTCCATGTTGATGCCTTTCAGCGCATGGTATCCGTTGTAGTAGAAGTGCAGGTCGCGCACCTTCAGCTTGGTGGGCGCGATGGGTGCAGGCGTGGCCGCGGACTGCGGGTGGATGCCGGCGGCAGCGGACTCAGTCATGTGACACCTTGGAACGGGAAAGGACCAGACGGGAAGCAAGGCTCAGCAACAGCACGAACATGGTCAGTACGAACGCACCAGCCCATGCGATGGCATGCAGGCCTTCGCCCGGATCGTTGGCGTACTGGTAAATCATCTGCGGCAGGCTGGACATCTTGTCCGACGGATTGAACGTCATGTAGTTGTTGCCGAACGCCGTGAACAGCAGCGGGGCGGTTTCACCGCTGATGCGGGCCAGCGCCAGCAGCACACCGGTGATGATGCCCGAGCGCGCGGCGCGGATCAGGATCTGTGTGGTCAGCTTCCACTGCGGAATGCCCAGCGACAGCGAGGCTTCGCGCAGTGTGGAGGGCACCAGGCGCAGCATTTCGTCCGAGGTGCGCACGATCACCGGCAGGGCGATCAGCGCCAGCGCCACACCACCGGCCCAGCCGGAGAAGGTGGTGGAGCCGTTAGTCAACGATGTGCTCGGCAACACCACGATGGTGTAGACGAACAGGCCGAGCACGATCGATGGCGCCGACAGCAGGATGTCGTTGAGGAAGCGGATCGATTCGCCCAGCTTGGTGCCGTTGGCGTACTCCGCCAACCATGTACCGGCCAGCACGCCGATGGGCGTGGCGATAAGGATGCCGATGAGGTCGATGACGAAGCTGCCGACCATGGCGTTGGCCAGGCCGCCATCCTCGCCGTAGGCCGTGATCTTGGTGAATAGCTGCGGCTTGAGGGCGCTCACGCCCTGGCGCAGTGTTTCCCACAGAATCCACGCGAGAAAGATCAGTCCGATCAGTGTGGCCAGCACGCTGAGCGTCAGCGCCACGATGTTCTTGATGCGGCGCTTGGTATAGATGAACGAGCTGGAGGCCATCAGCGGCCCTCCTTGTGGGCGAGCTGGCGCAGCATCCAACGGGCGATCAGCAGCACGATAAAGGTCACCACGAACAGCAGGAAGGCCAGCGCCATCAGTGTCGACTTCTGCAGGCCGGCGGCCTCGCTGAACTGGTTGGCGATGGTGGAGGCGATAGACGCACCCGGATCGAGGATCGACGCCGACAACTGCATCGCATTGCCGAGCACGAACGTCACGGCCATCGTCTCGCCCAGCGCGCGGCCAAGGCCGAGGAAGATGCCACCGATCACCGCAGAGCGTGTGTAGGGCAGCACGATGTCCCAGGAAACTTCCCAGGTGCTTGAGCCCAGCGCATAGGCTGATTCCTTCAAGCGCGAGGGCACCGTCTGGAACACTTCGCGCATCACGGAAGAGATAAACGGGATGATCATGATCGCGAGCACGATGCCTGCGGTCAGGATGCTGGCGCCGAATGGATAGTCGCTGCCGAACAGCTTGCCAATGAAGGTGTGCTGGGCCACCCATGACAACTTGCCGTCGTCCGGCTTATTGCCCAGATAGTTGGTCAGCCAGGGCTTGATGTGATCGGCGAAGAAGGGCGCAAAGATGAAAAGGCCCCACATGCCGTAGATGATCGAAGGGATACCGGCCAGCAGTTCGATGGCCGAGGCCACTGGCGTGCGCAGCCACGGCGGTGCCACCTCGGAAAGATAGAGCGCCACACCGAAGCTGATCGGCACGGCGATGACCAGAGCGATCAGCGAGGTCATGAGGGTGCCGTACACCGGCACGAGTGCGCCGTAGGTATCGGAGCCCGGATCCCAGGCGTCGCTGACGAGGAAATGCCAGCCGAAGGTGCCGAAGGCGTGTCGACCGCCCCATAGCGTGGCGCCCGCAGCGCCAAGAAGGCAGGCGAGCACCAGCAGGGCGCAGCCCATGAGGAGCCAGCTGAACAGGCGGTCGTGCCGGGCGTCGCGGTGTGCGCGCTCTTCCTGGGTCGCGATGGCGGCAACGGCGCCTACATTGGCTTGCATGTGCGGAGGATTCCTCGGCATTCAGACCGGACGGTTGCAGGCCGCGCGGTCCATGGACGATGCGCCAGTTCCGGGCGCCTTTCAACAACAGGCCGCCCGAGGTTAGTCGGGCGGCCGTTGTCGTACGGTCAAGCCATCAGGTTAAGCCTTGCCGGTTGCTGTTGCGTGACCGGCGAGACGATTACCTTAGTGCTTGTACTCGGTGCTCCAGTAAGCCTCGATCTTCTTGACCAAGGTGTCCGGCAGCGCGACGTAGTCGAGCGAGGCGGCGTCCTTCTGGCCGCTCTCGAGCGCCCACTTGAAGAACTCGAAAGCCACCTTGGTGTGCTCGGCGTTCTTCGGCTGCTTGTACATGACGACCCAGGTGGTCGCGGTGATCGGCCACGCCTGCGCACCGGAGGCGTTGGTCATGATCACGTTGAAGTCCTTGGCGCTGCCCCAGTCGGCCGTAGCGGCGGCGGCGGCGAAGGCTTCAGCGCTCGGCGCCACAACCTGGCCGGCAGCGTTCTTCAAGTTCACCCAGCTGATCTTGTTCTTGACGGCATAGGCGTACTCGACGTAGCCGATAGAACCGACAATCTGCTTGACGTACTGCGACACGCCTTCGTTGCCCTTGCCACCCACGCCGGTCGGCCACTCGACGGCCGTGCCGAACTTGACCTTGGCGGCCCAATCCGGGCTGACCTTGGACAGGTAGTTGGTGAAGTTGAACGAGGTGCCCGAACCGTCCGAGCGATGCACGACAGTGATCTTCTTGGCCGGCAGATTCACGCCAGCGTTCGCCGCGGCGATGCGCGGGTCGTTCCACATGGTGATCTTGCCGAGGAAGATGTCGGCGAGGGTGGCGCCGTCCAGCTTGACCTGGCCAGCTTCCACGCCCGGGATGTTCACCACCGGCACGATGCCGCCCACCACGACCGGGAACTGGCCCAGGCCGAACTGCGCGAGATCTTCAGCCTTCACCGGTGCATCGGTGGCGCCGAAGTCGATGGTGCCTTCCTTGATCTGCGCCACGCCGGCGCCCGAGCCGACGGACTGGTAGTTGAGCTTGTTGCCGGTCTTCTCGGCGTAGCCCGCGGACCACTTCGAGAGAACCGGATAGACGAAGCTCGAGCCAGCGCCGGTGATGTCGGTGGCCTGCGCGGCCATAGTGAACAGCGACGCCGTCGCGAACACAGCGGCCGTGCCGATGCGAGTCAGAGATTTTGTTGAGATCAACACGGTAGCTCCAGTAAGGGTCACGGAGGGATTCCGCCCGCCGTTATTTCATGCGCGCCGTGTTGCAATGAAATGAGTTCAATGTTTCAGCGATATGACAGTTTGCAGATGACTGTCATAGCGTGCTGATAAAAAAGGAATTAAATCGCACGGCCCAAACTGACGCGGAGCCACACCGCGTCTTTACATGGACTCAACGCCGATCTGGTCGCGCTCGAATTCTTCCAGACGGCGCCAGCGGTTGATGATGGTGCAGAACAGTTCGGCCGTGCGCTCGGCGTCATAAATAGCGGAGTGCGCCTCGCGCGTATCGAATGCCATGCCGGCGGCTTGCACCGCTTTGCTCAATACCGTCTGGCCAAATGCCAGGCCGCTCAAGGTGGCGGTATCGAAGCAGCTGAAGGGGTGGAACGGATTGCGCTTATGACCTGTGCGGCGCACGGCTGCATTGAGAAAGCCGAGGTCGAACGCCGCGTTGTGGCCCACCAGAACGGCGCGCTGGCAATCCATGTCGCGCATCGCGTCGCGGATGGGCTTGAACACGTGATCCAGCGCCAGGCGCTCGTCAAGCGCGCCGCGTAGCGGGTTGTCCGGGTCGATGCCGGTGATTTCCAGGGCCCGAGGGTCGATGTTGGCGCCCGGGAAAGGGTGTACGTGAGCAGCAACGGCCGGCATGGGCTGCAGGTAGCCCTCGGGCGTCATGCGCAATATGACGGCGGCAATTTCCAGCAGTGCATCCCGTTCCGAATCGAAGCCGCCTGTTTCAACGTCCACGATG
Organism: Dyella sp. AD56; assembly: GCF_002878475.1. NCBI lineage: Bacteria > Pseudomonadati > Pseudomonadota > Gammaproteobacteria > Lysobacterales > Rhodanobacteraceae > Dyella > Dyella sp. AD56. The sequence continues at coordinate 43,155 of NZ_NRDP01000039.1, read as the reverse complement.
ACCGGCAGAAAGCCCCGGAAGCGCTCGGCCATGCGGCCGGCCATGCTGTTGTTGAGGTTATCCATGCCATCAATCATACCAGCCACGGCTTCCAGGCCTGCTCTCTGCGACTTGTAAGGAAGTCATTTCCGTACGCGTGCGAACGCATGTCTTCGTTTTGTCACATAACGTCCATCTAACGGTAAAGCCGCGAGCCCATCCTCCGCACCGATTGTGCTTGGACAGCCGGAGATCGAAGGGGATCAAAGGGGGCGGTCCAGGTGGTTCTTACCTACATGCGGAGAATATCCATGCGTTCCAAGTTGCTCGCGGTGGCGATTGCTGCCGGTTTGGGCGTTACCAGCATCCACGTCATGGCCGACCCGGCCCCGGCGTCGTCCTCGAAGACCAGCACCTCGCAGTCGACGCAGGCCGCGGAGATCGAAGCGCTGAAGGCCCAGTTGCAGGCCCTGCAGGCGAAGGTCGTCGAACTGGAGCAGCGCACGGATGCGCAGTCTGACATCAACGTGTCCACCGGCCAGGCCGTGGAGACCGTGCAGAAGCAGGTCGCTGCCACCGATGCACAGGTGAAGAAGTCGGGCGACAAGCTGTCCTACAAGGGCGTGAACATCACGCTGGGCGGCTTCCTCGCTGCTGAATCGGTCTACCGTTCGGCTCAGGAAGGCGCGGACATCGCCTCGAACTACAGCGCGATTCCGTACAAGAACGTGCAGACCGCGCACATGAACGAGTTCCGCATGAGCGCTCGCCAGAGCCGCCTGTCGGCCCTCGTGCAGGGTGACGTGAGCCCGGATACGCACCTGGCTGGTTACATCGAGATGGACTTCCTGGGCGGCGCCCAGACCGCGAACTCGAACGAGTCCAACTCGTTCAACCCGCGCATGCGCAACGTCTACATGACGGCCGATTGGGACACCTCGGGCCTGCACTTGCTGGCCGGTCAGAACTGGTCGCTGCTGACGCTCAGCAGCAAGGGCATGCTGCCGCGCAACGAGCTGACCCCGCCGCAGATCGACGCACAGTACATCCCGGGCTTCACCTGGGCGCGTCAGGACCAGATCCGTTTGGTCAAGGATTGGGACAAGACCTACTGGCTCGGTATCTCGCTCGAGAACCCGCAGACCACGTTCTACAGCAGCCCGAACCAGGCCAAGGCACCGGTCCAGCAGACGGCTTACAACATCTCTGCTGGTTCGGGTTTCGACTCGGCCAACACGCTGTCGCTGAACCACATCCCCGACGTCATCGTGAAGTTTGCTGCTGACCCGGGCTATGGCCATTACGAAGTGTTCGGCGTGGGCCGTGCCTTCTACAACCGCTATGCCATCAATGGTTCGTACCAGAACCACGACACGTGGGGCGGTGGTTGGGGCCTTGGCGTGGTCCTGCCGCTTATCGACAAGACCCTGGACTGGCAGTTCTCGGGCATGGACGGCAAGGGCATCGGCCGCTACGGCAGCGCCCAGCTTTCCGACGTGACCTTCAGCCCGAACGGCAACATTGCCCCGATCAAGGAAAACATGCTCCTGACGGGTCTGACCTGGCACGCCAACTCCGATGTGGACGTCTATCTCTTCGGTGGTCGCGAACAGGCCAGCAAGAAGGACTTCAACAACGGCACCACGGCCCTCGGCTACGGCAACCCGGCGTACAACAACAGCGGCTGCGACATCGCTGGCAACACCAACTGCGTGGGCAACGCCCGCGAGATCTGGCAGGGCACCGCCGGCTTCTGGTGGAAGTTCTACCAGGGCAAGTTCGGCAAGATGCAGTTCGGTGCGCAGTACTCGTATACGCAGAAGGAAGCGTTCCCGGGTCAGGGCTTCATCAACGGCGTCAGCGGTCCGGTCGGCAATGGTCTCGCTTCGCCGAAGGCCACGGAGAACATGTTCTTCACCTCCTTCCGCTACTACCCGTTCTAATCGGATCGGCGGTACGGCTATCGCAAGGGAGTTCGACCCAAGGACGGAAAAACGGCGGGCATTGCCCGCCGTTTTGCTTTTTTATTCGCAGCGTTTTTTGCGCAATGTTCGCCTCGAACATGAATGCGCGCTGGCATATTTCTGAAGATGCGTGATTGATCTCGCGCAAAGTCTTGCGGCTGTCATGTGATTTCCGATACCTTCGATCCCATGACTTCGCGTCTCCTCCACTCCCGCTTCGCCATGTTCCTGGCGTGCCTGTTCGGCCTGCTTCTGCTGGTCGGCACGCCCGTGCGTCCGGTGAAGTTCTCGTCCGCAGTGTCGGGCGACAAGGCAGTGGCTGCGATGGTCGTGGTTGACGACGTTGCCGACACGGCGGCGGACGACAACACCACCAAGTCCTCTTTCGAAGACACCACGAACGGCGGCATGGATGACATTCTCCATCCGTTCGACGTGGCTTATCTGTGGGCGCCCATGCTCACCCAGGCTCCTATTTCGGTCAGCTACGACCTGAGCCTGCACACCCCTGCGCCCCAACTGCGCCCGCCAGAAGCCGTCTGACAGCGCTGCCGCTGATGCGGCAAGCGTTTCCGTGCGCGCACGCCTTGTCGGTCTGCCGCGCTTGATGGCTCCCTCAGTGAACTGATTCCGCGCATGCGGTGCGCTTCGTGCGTCCGCGCGTGGTTTGGGCCATCTGTTCCTTCTTTATCCCCAACGCCCAGTGTATGGCGCGCGTCGCGCCGTGGGCGTCTTATCGAATTTATGTCTGGAGTATTCGCATGAAGCGTCTGATCGAAGGTTTCGAACAATTCCGTAATGAAGTTTTCCCCGCTCAGCGCGAAGTGTTTCGCAAGCTGGCGGCGGGACAGAGCCCCAGCACCATGTTCATCACTTGCGCCGACTCGCGCGTGATGCCAGAGCTGATGTTTTCCGCCCAGCCGGGCGAGCTGTTCGTGTATCGCAATATCGGCAATATCGTGCCGCCGTATGCGCAGCACGTGAGTGGTGTGGTGGCGGCGATCGAGTACGCGGTGAAGGTGCTCAAGGTCAAGCACATCGTGATCTGCGGCCATTCCGACTGCGGTGCGATGAAGGCGCTGCAGCACCCCGAGCTGGTGCATGACATGCCGTCGGTGGCGGCGTGGATGATGCATGCCGATGTCGCGCGCTACGTCGTTCAACAGAACGGCCCGGGCCTGCACGGTTCGGAAGGATTGCGTCGCCTTACCGAAGAAAACGTGGTGGGGCAGTTGGAAAATCTGCGCACGCTGCCCACTGTCGCCGCGGCGCTGGCGAGTGGCCAGCTGCGCATCCACGGTTGGGTATATGACATCGAACACGCGGGATTGAAAGCGTTTGATGCGCAGCACGGTCGTTTCGTGCAGATCGAATCTGGCAGCGATGACATGCCGGAAGCGACGCCCCATGCGCGGTTCTCCATGCCTACTGCGTCGGCTGCCTGAGGATCGCCGTCGTGATAAGCAACTACTTTAAGCAGGGACTGTTCGGGCGTGACCTGCTCGGTTCCATCGTGGTGTTCCTGGTGGCGTTGCCCTTGTGTATGGGCATCGCCATCGCTTCGGGCATGCCGCCGGCGACAGGCCTGATCACGGGCATCGTGGGTGGCTTGGTGGTGGGCATGTTCGCCGGCTCGCCGCTGCAGGTCAGCGGCCCCGCGGCGGGCCTCGCCGTACTGGTTTTCGAACTGGTGCGCGAGCATGGCGTGATGGCGCTGGGTCCGGTCGTGCTATTGGCCGGTCTGATCCAGGTCGCTGCCGGCCTGTGTCGCGTGGGCGTATGGTTCCGCATGTGTTCGCCGGCTGTCGTGGCGGGCATGTTGTCGGGCATTGGCGTGCTGATCGTCGCCTCGCAGTTGCACGTGCTGATGGATGCTTTGCCGAAGGCGCGTGGTCTTGAGAACTTCGCTGCGCTTCCCGGTGCGGTGATCGATGCGGTGCAGGGCGATGCAGGAAGCATGACGGCACTGGCCGTAGGTGTGGGCACGATTGCCATCATGCTTGGCTGGGAAAAGCTGCGTCCCGCGAAGCTGCGTTTCGTGCCGGGCGCATTGCTCGCCGTGATCGCGGTGACGGCTGTGGTGCAGTTCGCCGGCTTGTCGGTGAAGACGGTGGACGTGCCGTCCAACCTGCTTTCTGCCGTGTCGTTGCCGACCTTTACCAGCATGGCTGGGCTGCTCGAGCCGTCGCTGATGATCGCGGCACTGACGTTCGCCTTCATCGCTAGCGCTGAAACGCTGCTGTCCGCCGCTGCGGTGGATCGCATGCACGATGGTGTGCGCACCAAGTACGACCGCGAGCTGACCGCGCAGGGCGTCGGCAACATGATCTGCGGCCTGTTCGGCGCGTTGCCGATGACCGGCGTGATCGTGCGCAGCGCCGCCAACGTGCAGGCCGGTTCGGCCACGCGCATGGCGACAATCATGCACGGCGGCTGGTTGCTGGTGTTCGCGTCGTTGCTGCCGTGGCTGATGCGCATGACGCCGGTGGCGTGCCTGGCGGGCATCCTGGTGTTCACCGGTATCAAGATGGTGAACTTCAAGCAGGTGAAGGCGCTGGCGCAGTACGGCAAGGGCACGGCGTGGATCTACGTGGCCACCACTGCGGCGATTGTGGCGACCGACCTGCTTGCAGGTGTTCTGATCGGCTTTGCGTTGTCGCTGTTCCGCCTGGCGTTGCACTCGTCGCGTCTGAAGGTGGGCTTGGATCATCACGAAGAACCGGGTACCGCTTCGTTGCGATTGGAAGGCTCCGCGACGTTCCTGCGCGTTCCGTCTGTGGCACGTACGCTGGAACGCGTGCCGCCGAATACGCGCGTGCAGCTGGATGTGGGTGGTCTCCATCACGTCGACCAGGCGTGTCTGGAATTGCTGCGCGAATGGGGTAGAAATGCCTCGGCGCGCGGCTGTGAGCTGGTGGTGGACTGGCAGCAGCTCAACCAGCGCGTGGAAGGCGTGCGACGAGCGGCATAGGGCCGCTCGTCATGAAAAGGAGCCTCTTGTGCCTCCCCTCCCTCTCCTCATGAGGGGCTCCTTAGATCCCCGGGCGGTCGTGACGGCGTAGGTACCGTCGCGTCAGCGGGCCTGGGACGTGCTGTCGGCCACTGTACTGGCGGTGGTCGACAGCTGTGCTGAGTCCCAGCCACCACCGAGTGCACGGATCAAATCCACACTCGCCTGCAAGCGCCTTGTGCGCACCTGTTCCGCACTGCGCTCGGCCTGCAAAGCCGCTGTCTGCGCAGTCACGACGTCGAGATAGTTCACCGCACCTTCGCGATAGCGATTGGTGGAGATCGTCTGCGAGTCGCGGGCGGCGCTCGCGGCATCATCTTCTTGGTGCGCTTCCTTGCCGAGTTGCTGAAGCAGGGTGAGATTGTCTTCCACCTGCTGGAACGCGTTCAGTACGGTGCCGCGATACAGCCCGGCGGATGCATCCAGATTGGCTTGCGCGGCTTGCACCTTGGAGCGACGCAGACCACCGTCAAATAGTGTCATGGCCAGATCGGGCCCCAGCGCCCAGTAACGATTGCCGGCGCTCAAAAGGTTACCCATGCCGGTGTCCTGAAAGCCGAACATGGCGGAAAGACTCAAGCGCGGGAAAAACGCCGCACGCGCGACGCCGATCTCCGCATTCGCTGCGAACACGCGGCGTTCGGCCGCGGAGATGTCGGGGCGGCGTTCCAGCAATTGCGACGGTACGCCCAGCGGAATCGCCGGTACGTTCATTGGCGTGTTGTCGAGCGCCAGCGAGAAGCGCGAGGCAGATTCACCCACCAGCGTGGCAATGGCGTGTTCGGTTAGCGCTCGTTGGGCGACCACTTCGGATACCTGTGCCTGTGCGTCGGACAGCTGCGTCTTTGCGCGACTGACATCGAGGCCTGAGGCAACGCCGCCCTGGAATCGTCGCTCGGTCAGGTCCAGACCTTGCTGGTAGGCATCCAGCGTGTCCTTTAGGATACGCTCCTGCACGTCGTAGCCTCGAAGGGCGACATAGAGGTCAGCGAGCTGCGCCTCCAGGCTAAGCTTCACCGACGCGAGATCGGCCTGCGCAGCCGTGGCATTGGCGTTGCCCGCGGCGACCTCATTGCGCACGCGCCCCCACAGATCGATCTCGTAGCCCAGGCCAAACCCGAACGTGTTGGCACTGTATTCGTTCGGCTGGTTGCTGCCGCGCAGCGGGCGATTGTTTGACTGGCGGTTGCGCGAGTCAGCGGCATCGACGCCCAGCGTCGGATACATGTCGGAGCGGGCTTCGCCGAGTAGCGCACGCGCGGCATCGTAACGTGCGAGTGCGACGGCAAGGCTCGGATTGGATGTATCGAGCTGGTTCTCCAGCTTGTCGAGCCCAGGATTTGCATACACCGACCACCAGGGGCCGCGCGACGCAGTGTCGGCCGGATGTGCCGGCGACCACAGGCCTTCCGCCGTCTGACCAGCGTAGCTATCGGGCACCGGGCCGACGTCAGGCTTCTTGTACGTAGGCGCTAACGAGCACGCCGGCAGCACGGCGACCAGGGCCAGTGGCAGGAGTCGACGGAGGAAGGGCGGGTTGAGTGTCATGAGGTCACTCCGGTTTGGCGGCGCCATCGGCATCCGCGCGTGCGATCTGTACCACGTCGCCCTGCATCACCGAATCGGACGGGTGATTGATCACGCGGTCGCCGGGCTGCAGGCCCTTGTCGATGCGCAGGCGGTCGCCCAGGTCCGTCGCGATATGCACGTCACGCAGCACCACCTTGTTGTCGGTGCCGACCACGGCAACCTGTGGACCCTGCGCGCGGAAGATCAGTGTGGTGGCTGGCACCGTCATCGTGTGGCTGTTGGCCGCCATTGGCAGATGCACTTCGGCATACGCGCCAGGCAGCAGCGCGCCCTTGGGATTGTCTACTTCGAACTGCGCCAGCAGCGAGCCGGAAACCTGGTTCACCGCGCCGGAATTACCGATCAGGCGGCCGGTGAACTGTTCGCCCGGATGGTCGGGCACATCGAGCTGCACGCTCATGTCGGGCTTGATCGAGTCGGCGTAACCCTGCGGCACCTGCACATACAGGCGCATACGGGTGGTGTCGGACACGGTGAATAGCGATGGTGAGCTTTCGCTGTTGGCGCTGATCAGATCACCGATGTCGGTATTGCGCGCCGTCACCGTACCGGCGAATGGCGCGGTGATGTGTTTGAACGCTTCCAGCGCCGCGATGCGATCGACATCGGCTTGCGCGCCGAGCACGTTGGCTTGCGCGGCCTCCGCTTCGCCAGCCTTCTCATCAGCCTCCTGTTTGGAGACCGAGTTGGAGGTGAGCAGGTTCTTCCAGCGCTTGTCGGTGAGTACGGCCAGGCGAGCATTGGCCTGCGCACGGGCGAGATTCGCCTTGGCCTGCTCGAACTGCTGATCCAGTTCCGGTGTATCGATTTCGGCCAGCGACTGGCCTGCCGCCACTTGGCTGCCGATGTCGCTGCTCCAGCTCTTGAGGTAACCGCTTACGCGTGCGTGGATGGGCGCGCTGATCCAGGCGTCCAAATGGCCGGGCAGCGTCATCGCTTGACCATTGCCGCCGCCTTCGGCTGTTACCAACTGGACGGTGGGCGTGATCTGCGCGTCGGTCCACTTCACTACGCGGTGGTAGTCGTAGGCACGTACCGAGATGCCAGCGATGGTGGCGACGACGGCGATGGCCAGGCCGATACGCACCGCGCGCCCGAGCTTCGGCGTTCGCGCAGGCGTTGCAATGGTGGCGTCATGCGACATGGACGGGTTCTCCAAGAGCGGAATCGGATTGGGTTTGCGCCTGCTCGCGGCCATGCACGATGCTGAAGATCACCGGCACGAAGAGCAGGGTGGCGAAAGTGGCGAACAGCAGGCCGCCGATGACGGCGCGACCCAGCGGCGAGTTCTGTTCCTGCGTCATGGCCATCGGCATCATGCCGATGATCATCGCGAGCGCGGTCATGCAGACCGGACGGAAGCGTGTGAAACCGGCTTCCAGCGCTGCCTTCACCGCGTCACCGTGTTCGGCGAGGCGTTCGCGGCAGAAGCTGACGACCAGGATGGAGTTGGCGGTGGCGACACCCATGCACATGATCGCGCCGGTCAATGCAGGCACCGACAACGTGGTGTGCGATAGGAACAGCATCCACACGATGCCGGCGAGCGCTGCGGGCAGGGCGGTGATGATCACGAACGGATCGAGCCACGACTGGAAGTTCACCACGATCAGCAGGTAGATCAGCACGATTGCACCGACCAGACCGAAGATCAGGCCGCTGAAGGCGTCGTTCATGGTATCGGCCTGGCCGTGCAGGCTGACCAGCGTGCCCTTTGGACGCGTAGCGGCGAACTGGTTGAGCACCTTCTGCACGTCGTTGGCGACCGCGCCAAGGTCACGATCCTGTACCGATGCGTAGATGTCGAACGACGGCATGATGTTGTAGTGCGATACCACCGCAGCACTCGGCACACGCGTGAAGGTGGCAAGGCCGCCCAACACCTGGCTCGCGCCGGCGCCTGCGGGCGTGACGGGCAGCCCGGCGAGATCAGCCATGGTGTCCATCTTGTACTGCGGCGTCGCCGCGACGATGGGATACGACACGCCGTTCTTCGGATTGAGCCAGAACGTCGGCGCCACCTGCGAACTACCCGCCAGTGAAGCCACCATGGTGTTGGTGACGTCGCGCTCGGTCACGCCGAGCATGTCGGCGCGCGTGCGATTCACCGTCACGTTGAGCTGCGGGTAGCTGGTGCTCTGCTGCAGGCGGACATCCGCGATGCCGGGCACTTGGCGCAAGCGCTTCATGATCTCGGTGGCGTAGGTCTCGTTGGCCTTCAGGTCGCGGCCGGAGATGGTGACGTCCAGCGGCGCGGGCGCACCGAAGTTGAGGATCTGCGAGCTCATGTCCGCGGGAAGGAAGGCGAATTCGGTGCCGGGGAATTCACGCGGAAGCTGCGCGCGAAGTTCGCGCACGAACTCAGCCGTCGGTGCGTGGTTCTCCTTCAGCTCGACCTGGATATCGCCATCCTGTGGGCCGATGGTGCCGCTGGAGTTGTAGACCATGTTTACGCCGGACAACGGCAGGCCAATATTGTCGATGACCGTATCCAACTGGTCGGGCGGAACGACCTTGCGAATGGCCGCTTCGATGCGGTCGAACTCGGCGGCCGTCTCTTCCACGCGGGTACCCATGGGGGCGCGCACATGCAAGGCAATAGCGCCGGCATCTACGTCGGGGAAGAAATCCCGACCAAGCAAGGGCACTAGTGCGAACGAAGCGAGCACGAAGGCCATGAAGCCAATGATGAAGCGCTTGCGGTGGGTAAGTGCCACGGTCAGCGTTGCATGATAGACGTCGCGCACCTGGGCAAAGCGATGTTCGAAACGCTGCTGAAACTTGACCATCGCGCCCAGGAAAGCGCTGCGCTTGCGCGACGCTGGCTGATCACCCTCGTGATGGTTGAGGTACTCGTCCTCCGGATGATCGCCTTCACCCTTTTCGGTGTGGTGGGGCTTGAGCAAGTACATCGCCAACGTCGGCACCAGCGTGCGCGACAGGACGAAGGACGACACCATCGCGAAGATCACGGCCAGCGCCATCGGGCGGAACAGGAAGCCGGCGATGCCGTCGAGCATGAACATCGGCACGAACACGATGCAGATGCAGAGTAGGGAGACGAAGGCCGGCGTCACGATCTGTTTCGCGCCATCCATGATCGCGTCATGGACGCTCTTGCCCTGCTCGAGATGCCAGTTGATGTTCTCGATGGTTACCGTGGCATCGTCCACCAGGATACCCACGGCCAGCGCCAGGCCGCCTAGCGTCATCACGTTGAGTGTCTGGCCGGTGGCTGACAGCAGCGCGATGGCAGAGAGGATGGCGAGCGGAATCGATACGGCGATGATCACCGTCGAACGCCAGCTGCCGAGGAAAATCAGGATCATCACCGAGGTCAGCAGCGCGGCGATGATGCCTTCGCGTGCCACCGAGGAAATGGCCGCCTTCACGAAGGTCGACTGATCGCTCAGTAGCGTCACCTTGAGGCTGTCCGGCAGCGTTTCGCGCACCAGCGGCATCAGCGCCTTGATGCCGGACACCACGGAAAGCGTCGAAGCGTCGCCGACTTTCAGCGCAGGCATCAGCACCGCGCGCTTGCCGTCCACGCGTACGATATTTGTCTGCGGAGCCGCGCCGTCGCGCACGTGGGCCACGTCGCCGATGGTGATGGTGGCGCCGTGCACGGTTTTCACCGGCAGTTGGTTCAACTCGCTGATGGCTTCGGGACTGTTGTTGAGCTGCACGTGGTATTCGTACGTGCCGATCTTGGCCGTGCCCACGGGGATGATCTGGTTCTGCTCAGCCAACGCGTTGCTCACGTCTTGCGCGGAGAGGCCATCTGCGGCGAGCGCGCGCGGGTCAAGGTCCAGCGTGACTTGGCGCGCGGCGCCACCGTAGGGCGTCGGCACGGCCACGCCGGGCACCGAGGTCAGCATCGGGCGCATCACGTTGAGGCCCTGGTCGAGGATCTTGGCCTCGGACATGCTCTTGCTCGACAACGCCATCTGCAGGATGGGCACGGTCGAGGCGTTGTAGTTGAGGATCAGCGGCGGCGTGATGCCCGGCGGCATCTGCTTGAGCACCGTCTGCGATATCGAGGTGACCTGCGCCGTCGCGGTGCGGATATCCACGCCCGGCTGGAAGAAGATCTTCACGATGCCCATGCCGGGCAGCGACTGCGACTCGATGTGCTCGATGTTGTTAACCGAGGTGCTGAGCTGGCGTTCGTAGTAGTAGACGACGCGGCCCGACATCTGGTCGGGCGGCAGGCCGTTATAGCTCCACACCACGCTGATCACCGGAATGCCGATGTTCGGGAAGATGTCGGTGGGCGTGCGGAACGCCGCCAGCGGACCGGCGATGAGGATGAGCACCGCCAGCACAATGAACGTGAGCGGACGTGACAGGGCGATTCGGACAAGGCCAAGCATGGGACGGTTCCAACGTTGCACCAGCGCTCGGGGCGCCGTGGCGTGACGGTGAGGCTGTCACGGCATGGAAAGAAGGGGCGGGAAGCCCGTCAGCGAGGTGGTGCGGAGCAGATCCTGTGAAGCGGCATGGTGTGTCTCGCAGCGGAATAGGGGCAGGAGGCCCCGACGCTCGGCATGATCGCAGCGCAATCTTGTGGAAACCTTTTGGGTGGCTGAAGGTTGGCTGTTCGGCGGAATGGCGACGCCAAGTGCCTGAAATAAAAGATTCGCGCGGGGCGTGAGATGGCGCAGGGCACCGGTCGCCGCATGGCGGTGGCCCGGAACAGCGGGTGGGAAAGCTTTGAAGCTTTAGTGCTGCTGGCAGGCCATGCGGATGCGCACGAGCAGACCGCGACCCAATGGCGATTCCAGCAGCTCGATGGATGCTTCGTGCAGTTCGATGGCTCGCTGCACGATGCTCAGGCCCAGGCCGTACCCACGCGTGGCGCTTTCCACTTCGCGGTGAAAACGCTGGAACACGGCTTGGCGCCGGTCCTCGGGGATGCCCGGTCCGTTGTCGCAGATGTCGATGATGGCTTGTCCGCTTTCCCGGCGGATGGAAACGTCGACCTGGCCGGTTGCCTCGGTGTAGCGCAAGGCATTTTCGATCAGGTTGCGGAACATGGCGGTGAGCGCGACTTCGTGGCCAAGCACGACGATCATGTCCTCGTCGTGGGTCAGGCTGATTTCGATGTCTTTCTCGACAATCAGCGGGGCGAGTTCTTCGATCACTTCGGTGGCGATGCGGATAAGGTCCATCGGCGTGCGCTGCTGCGACGCCGCGCCGGCTTCCAGCCGCGCCATGGCCAGGATCTGCTCGATGCGGCGTCCGAGGCGCGCCATGCTCTGCTGGGCGTTGCGCACGGTGAACTCCACCTCGGTGGGGTCGTTGCTGATCATCGCGCTTTCGAGATGGATCATCGTTGCCGCTAGCGGCGTGCGCAGCTCGTGTGCGACATCGGTGGCGAAGCGGTGTTCGCGATCCAGCGCGTCCTCCAGCCTTTCCAATTGTTGGTTGAGCGCGGCGATCAGCGGTTTGATCTCGCTGGGCGCGAGCTCGGCCGGCATGGGTTTGCGGCTGCCGGGTGTGCGTCGATCCAACATGTCCGTAAGCACGGCGACGGGGCGCAGGCCTCGTTTCACGGCCAGACTCACCAACAACGCGAGTAGCGGCAGACCGATCAGCAGCGGTAGCGCGTGCTCGATCACCAAGCCCCGCGCGATGTCACTGCGGTTGTCCGAGCGTTCACCAATGCGGATGACTAGATTCGCGCGATTCTGCAGGGTGAAGGTGCGCCATTGCCGCCCTTCGTGCTGAATGTCGCGGAAGCCTCGCTCTTCGACGGTGGGCGGCGACAGGTCGGCAAAATTGGAGGTGGCGGCGATCAGGTCGCCTTGCGGGTCGTAGGCCTGGAAGCCGACTTCGGGCTCGTAATTGCGTGGATGCACCGACACGACCACGCCGTGGCCATGCTTGTCGCCGTTCTGCTGGATGGCCGGCAGGTCGGCATCGCGCAGTGGCACCTGGCCATGGGCGATCAGGGTGCCCAGCGTGCGGCCGGCCTGGGCCAGACGACCGTCCAGCAGCTCGTTCATTTCGCGTAGTTCGCGGCGGTAGCTGATCCAGCCCAAGGGAATGAGCACAGCGACCATCACCGCGATGATTAGCCAGGTTAGGCGAGTACGAAGGCTGGCCGGATGAGGGGTCATTGGGGCTCGCGCGGAATCATGTAGCCGATGCCGCGCACCGTGTGGATCACTTCCGGGCTGAGTTTGCGTCGCAACCAGTGCACCTGCACCTCGATGGCGTTGCGCTCCACGATGGTGTCCAAGCCGTAGACGGAGTTCTCCAGCGCTTCCCGGCGCACGATGCGGCCGGCGCGCTCCATTAGCACGCGGAGCAGGGCGAATTCGCGGCGCGTCAGCGTGACGCGCTCGCCACGGAACTCAACTTCGGCCGTGGCCAGGTTGAGGCGCAGGCCACCCACTTCGACCAGGTTGTCGGCCAGACCTTGGGTGCGGCGGGTCAGGGAGCGGATACGCGCGGCCAGCTCACCGAGATGGAATGGTTTGACCAGATAGTCGTCTGCACCCAGGTCCAGTCCGCGGATACGCATTTCCAGTGCATCACGGGCGGTCATCACCAGCACCGGCGTCTTCACGCCCGAGCGTCGGGCTTCGCCCAGCACTTCCAGCCCGTCCTTGCCGGGCAGGCCGAGGTCGAGCAGTACCAGGTCCACGGGGTCGCCGCGCAGGGCCTCCATGGCCTCGCGGCCATCGCGCAGCCAGGTCACCGCATAGGATTGGTGCTCCAGCGCGTGCTTGATCGCGCCGCCCAGTTCGGCATCGTCTTCTACCAGCAGAATATGCATGCCATCACACCCGTATTGGACTCGGCAATGGCACCACGTTCACCGTGCCAGCCTCCATGATCCGCAATCTACCTTTTGTGGATCTTTTCCCGGCCACGAAGGCGGTCGGGATTCCAGGGTGTCACGTTGGCAAGTGAGACGCGCCGCGTCAATCCAACAAGGCGAAAAGAAAAACGGCGAGCCCGTCGGCCCGCCGTCTTCCTTCCTGTTTCAGCGCCTATGCGCGACGCTGTTGAAAGCGTGAAGGGAATGTATGTTCAGGGCGTCTTGGCGAGCGCGGCCTGCACGATGGCGTCACGTAACTGGGCCTGGTTGAGGGCGACCCCTTGTGACTCATCAATGGCTACCGCCTTGATCGACTGCGGCTTGAGCATCAGGTGGCGCTGCAGCTCCCAGCTGCTTGCCTGCTGCTGGGCGCGTGCATAGTCGTCCGGGGTGCTTCCTACAAACCCGATGACGGCGTAGCCATTGAGGTCGACGGTATAGGTTTCGACGGTAGCTTGCGCCTGACCAACGCAGGCGAGTGCAACTGCAGCCACGACAGCGGTGAGAATGAAGCGCTTCATGGTGGTGCCTCCTGACGGGGAGAGTTCCGGGGGAGGTTTGACCTTAGGCCTGCAGCACCTTTGAAGCTTGATGAACTTGCGCGAAAGGCTGAGGAATTAGTGAGGTTTCCTGCTGCATACCTCGCGTTGTATGCCACTTGTCATGCATTTTTTCGCAAAGTGGTGTCGTCTGACCGCAACACGTCGCTACACGCCGATGACATGGCGTGTTGGACTCATGACGTTCGCTTGCATCGATGCCTCAGTAGTTCACCTGTAGTTGCATGCGAAACAGATCGCCCCTGAGGACTGAATACGGCGATGCCGTGACATTGGTCCGTCGCATATTGGCGTATGCCATGGTGATCTCGATGGCATTGGACGGCTGCCACTCGACGCCGAGCTCCGTCTCGTCGACCAGCATGCGTGGATTATTCGTGTCGAACTTGGCCGCGCCTCGGTAAGTCTGCCAGCGCAGATAGGGCAGCCACGTGCCGCTGTGGCGTGTGTCCAGCTTGTACATGGCTTGCACATAACCGCCACGCAGCGAGCGCGTGCGGATGATGCCCTTGTCGAAGTCCAGCTGTGGCCCGCGCCCCACCGTCCATTCCGCCTGTAGGCCAAAGGGCTGCGGGTAGTAGATGGCGTGCACGGCAACGCGCTGGTCGAGTGTGCCGTTCTTCGACGATGTATCCACGGGCGTCACGTTGCGCTTGCCCACGGTGATGGGGGCGGGTGTAGCCACTTTGAAGCGTCCGGAGTAGGCGTCGGCACCCACTTCGAGATACTGGCCATTGTCGAACTTGAATGGGTAGGTGAGATGCACGATGGCGTGCATCTCACCATTGCGCTCGGCGCGGTTGGCACCTTGTCCGTTGTAGATGCCTACGCCAACGACGCCATAGTCGCCCGAACCCTTGAGGCCCGACTTCACCAGGTATTGGAAGCGGCTGCGGATTTCGCTGGGCGTGTAGTAGAAGAACACGCCCATATCACGTTCGTCACGGATACCCGCATTGAGCGCATCGGCGCGATCGAAGGCGAGGCGGTTCTGGCTGGACTGCAGGTTCTCCCAGCCATAGGGAATCTTGGACTGGCCGGCGCGCACGCGGTACTCGCGTTGCGGATCGAAATAGATATCCGCGTACGCATCGCGCAGCTGCGCGAAATTGGATGTGCTCGAACCGGTCGGCGTGCTGGCGAAATCGGGCTGCAGATAAATCGATACGTTGTCGGCAATGTCGCCGCTGATGACGAGACGCGCCCGACGCAGACCCATGGTTTGGTCGTCGCCGATGAAGCGATCACCCGGCGAGCGGAGCAACGAGGCGTCCTCGCCGATGCCGTGGTTGTAGCGCATCTGCAAGTAGCCGCGCAGTGAGAGATGGTCATACCACTTCTTGCTCGTGGCTTCCGTCTTGGCGGGTGCCGGTGCCGCAGCAACCGCTGGCGCTACGACGGTCGGCGCTGGTGCTTGCGATGGTGGTGTGGGGTCGGCACCCGTGGCAGTGCCTGGCACCTTCGTCACGGTCGTCTCGTCGACCTGGACGAACTTGCCCAGGCGATCACGGCCGGGGCCGGGCTCGGCAAAAATCTGTTTGGTTTTGCGATCGACGAAGAACTCGATGGCTTCTTCGGCGAATGCTTCGCCTGAGGTCGTCGCGCCCAAGCCCCAAAGCATCGTTGCCAGTGTCTGTTTTTTCATGCCATCGCCCGGGTGGTGGGGCGATGCAATGCAGGCTCGCCCTTATATGGTTATCGCAAAAATTTGCGATTCGGCGATGCAACGTAAAGGGGCTGTGTGTCGGTGGCATGACAAAAGTGTTGCTCCGCCACCCGTTTATTACGATTTCGCTCAGGCCGGCGTCTTCTCCTTGAAGCGGCACAGGTCGCGGATGACGCACTGCGGGCAGTCGGGCTTGCGCGCCTTGCAGACGTAACGGCCGTGCAGGATCAGCCAGTGATGCGCATCCTGCTTGAACTCGGCCGGCACCACTTTCTCCAGCTTGTCTTCCACGGTGCGCACGTCCTTGCCGGGAGCGAGGCCGGTGCGGTTGGAGACGCGGAAAATGTGTGTGTCGACGGCGATGGTCGGCTGGCCAAAGGCCGTATTGAGCACCACGTTGGCCGTCTTGCGGCCGACGCCAGGGAGGGCTTCCAGTGCTTCGCGCGTGCGCGGCACCTCGCTGTTGTACTGGTCCACCAGGATGCGGCACAGCGCCATCACGTTCTTGGCCTTGCTGTTGAACAGGCCGATGGTGGCAATGTACGTCTTGAGCTTCTCTTCTCCCAGATCGAGGATCGCCTGCGGCGTATTGGCGACGGGGTAGAGTTTCTTGGTCGCCTTGTTTACGCCCACGTCGGTGGCCTGAGCAGAGAGCACCACCGCGACCAATAACTCGAACGACGTGGTGTAGTCGAGTTCTGTGGTCGGGTGCGGATCGAGTTCGCGCAAGCGGGTGAACAGCTCGACGACGTCGGCTTTCTTCACTGGGGCTTTCCTTGTTGTTTCGCCTTGGCGCGAGCCAGCGCCGCCAGTACAGGATTGGTCGGTGTCTGCACCGCCGCCATTTCCGCCTTGCGTGCGGCAAGCTCAGCTTCTCGCTGTGCTTTCTCACGCGTCAGCCGCGACTCGCGACGTTGGAAGTGCAAGCGGGCGGCATCGGCATGGGCATGGGCAAGATCGTCTACCTGCGCCTGTGGCATCGGTTCGAGCACGATGCAGTCCACCGGACAGGCCGGCACGCACAACTCGCAACCGGTGCAATCGTCGCTCACCACCGTATGCATCACCTTGGGCGCACCGATGATGGCGTCCACCGGACAGGCCTGGATGCATTTGGTGCAACCGATGCAATCGGCCTCAACGATACGCGCGAGCGTGCGTGGCTTTTCGATCCCATGCTCCGGATCAAGCGGCAACGCCGGCACGTTGAGTAGTTCCGCTAGCCGGGCGATGCCTGCGGCACCGCCCGGTGGGCATTGATTGATCCTGGCGTCGCCGCGCGCAATAGCCTCCGCATAAGGGCGGCAGCCGTGATAGCCGCATTGTTCGCATTGCGTCTGCGGGAGCAGGGCGTCGATGCGGTCGGCTAGCGACATAAGAAAGCGATCAGCGAACGGTTGCGCCCGGCGTCGCACCCTGGTCCGCGTCGAGCAGGAACAGGTCGCTGCCGCCGTCGCCGGCGGACAGGATCATGCCTTCGGACAGGCCAAAGCGCATTTTGCGCGGCGCGAGGTTGGCGATGAACACCACGTTGCGGCCCACCAGCTTCTCCGGTTCGCCGTAGGCGGCGCGGATGCCCGAGAAGATCTGGCGCGTGCCCAGCGTGCCGGCGTCCAACTCAAAGCGCAGCAGCTTGTCCGAACCGTCCACGAACTCGCAGGCGGTGACCTTGCCGATGCGAAGGTCGAGCTTGGCGAAATCGTCGATGCCGATGACGGCAGTGGCGTCGGTGGCGGGCGTGGTGCTGGCTTCAGTCATGGTCTTGGTTTGTTCTTTGGCTTTCTTGGGAGCGGGCTTGGCCTCGATCGGCGCGAGGGAATCCTTGGACGCCTCGACCATGGCTTCGACCTGCTTGGGATCGATGCGGCCGAGCAAGGGCTCGAACGCGTTGATGGTGTGGTTGTGGAGTTCCGCGCGGGCATCGTCGAAGCCGGTGATCGGCGCGGCAAGGAAGCGCTCGGCGGCTTCCACCGTGGCGGGCACTACGGGCTTCAGCACGCCGGCGAGCAGGCGGAACGCAGCCAGCGCGAACGAGCACACCTGGTGCAGCTCCCCGCGAAGTGCTTCGTCCTTGGCCATGGCCCACGGTGCCTTGGCCGCGATGTAGCCGTTGACCATGTCGGCCATGGTCACGAAGCGGCGCGACATTTCCGCGAAGTCTTTGCTGTTGTAGAACGCAGGTACGTCGCCATAGAGCGAAAGCAATTCGCGCCACAGTTCCTGTTCTTCCGCGCTAAACGCGGGCGCCAGGCGGCCGTCGAAGAACTTATGCACGAAGCCCGCGGTGCGGCTGGCGATGTTCACCCACTTGCCGACCAGGTGCGAGTTGACGCGTTCCTCAAAGGTCTTGAGGTCCAGGTCCACGTCCACCGGTGCGTCGCTCAGCATGGTGGTGAAGTAGTAGCGCAAGAATTCCGGATGCAGGCCCGAGTCCAGGTAGGTGCGCGCCATGATGAAGGTGCCGCGCGACTTGGACATCTTTGCGCCGTTCACCATCAAGTAGCCATTGACGTGCAGCGCCGTCGGCACGCGGAAATTCGCGCCGTGCAGCATCGCCGGCCAGAACAGGCCATGGAAGTTGATGATGTCCTTGCCGATGAAGTGGTGCATCTCGGCGCGACTGTCGGGCGACAGGAAATCCTCAAACTTCAGGTCGGTGCGGTCGCACAGCGCCTTGAAGCTGGCGAGGTAACCTACGGGTGCGTCCAGCCACACATAGAAGAACTTGCCGGGTTCGTCGGGAATCGGGAAGCCGAAGTAGGGCGCATCGCGCGAGATGTCCCAATCTTTCAGGCCGCCGTCCAGCCATTCGCGAAGCTTGGCGGCTACACCGCTGTTCGCCACCGGTTGGCCGTTGGTGAATTTGCCGGCGAACCAGTCGCGCAGCAGCGTTTCGAACTTGCCCAGCTCGAAGAAGAAATGTTCCGAGTCACGCAGCACCGGCGTGGCGCCCGACATCACCGAGTAGGGGTTGATGAGATCGGTGGGCGCGTAGGTGGCGCCGCAGTTCTCACAGTTGTCGCCGTACTGGTCGGGTGTCTTGCAGTTGGGGCAGGTGCCCTTGATGTAGCGATCCGGCAGGAACATCTCCTTTTCCGGATCGAACAACTGCTGGATGTCCCGGCGGGCGATGAAACCGCCGTCACGCAGGCGCGTGTAGATCAGCGAGGCGAGCTCGCGGTTCTCTTCCGAGTGCGTGGAATGGTAATGGTCGAATGCCACGCCGAAGGCCGCGAAGTCAGCCTCGTGGCCGACGCGGATGCCTTCGATGTACGTCTCCGGCGACAAGCCGGCTTTCTCCGCTGCCAACATGATCGGCGTGCCGTGGGCATCGTCCGCACATACATAGATGGCCTCGTTGCCTTGCATCCGCTGCGCGCGCACCCAGATGTCGGCCTGGATGTAGCCCAGCAGATGACCCAGGTGAAGCGGGCCATTGGCATAGGGCAGCGCGTTGGTGACGAGTAGGCGGCGGCTCATGGGGTGGCAACAGTCTTGTTGGACGGGGTTGTCCATTATGGCATGCGTCGCCAGGGGCACCGCATCACAGCGGTTTGGACGCCCGTCGCACCATAAGCATGCAGGCGGCGAGCACAGCAACCGGCAACCACACCCAACACAGCTCCGAGACGATCACATGCCAGCCGCGCTCGCTGAAGAAGCGTGCTCCGATGGGTGACACGGCGATGGGATGGAATGGCGCGAACCATCGCGCATCGCTGAAGGGCCACCACAGGGCTACGCCGAGACCGCCATCGGTGCATGCATCGAGCAGCGGGTGCGAAAGCGTGGCTAGCCCCACGAACCATCCTGCTCGTTGCGCCGTGCTGTTGAGGCTGCGATGGGCCCATGTGGCCAGTAATCCCAGCAGGGCGGCAAAGGCGATGGAGTGTGTGGCACCGCGATGGCCGAACGCGTTCGCGTAAGGAATATGCAGATGGAAGGCGAGCACATCCGCATCCGGAAGCATGGCGGCCAGGGCACCCGCGGCAAGCAAGCGACCGCTGATGCGTTGGCGGCCGGCGGCTGCGCCGAGCATCAAAGGGACGACGGCGTGGGTAAAAACAGTGGTCATGCAAAACAGTCCTTGTTGTCGCGTGCGATGTCCGCGAGGGTGTCACACCCTTGGGGCAAACCCGGGGCAATCCGGTGGTGCGCCGGCAGTCGTCATAAATGACTTGCACGTTTGTGCACGATTTAATACATTTATATCCATTCTTGCAGATGGGTACGCCTGTGGACGTCACCACCGATACTTTACGTAGCCAGGCCGTTTCGACGCTGCCGGCCGCTAAGCGGGCCACCCGCCTGATTTTCCTCGTCTCCGGCATCGGCATGTCGGTCTGGGCACCCATGGTCCCGTACGCCAAGGCGCGGCTGGGGCTCGATGACGCTCAGCTCGGCCTTGCCTTGCTGGCATTCGGTGGTGGCTCGATGCTTTCCATGCCGTTCGTGGGCTGGCTGGCGCACAGGCTCGGCAATCGCACGGTGATTGTCGTTTCGGGCCTACTCATGTGTGCTGCGTTGCCCGCGTTGGCGATGGTGTCGAGCATTGCTGCGCTGGTCGCGGCCTTGCTCTATTTCGGCGTGATGCTGGGTGCGGTCGACGTGGCCATGAATGCCCACGCGGTGGACGTCGAACGCCATGATGGTGGCCGATTGATGTCGGGTTTCCATGGTCTTTTCAGCCTGGGTGGCCTTACGGGCGCCGCGGTGATGAGCGGACTGCTCGCTGTCGGCGTATCGCTGACGTTCGCCGCCAGCGCCATCGCTGTGCTGTTGGTGGTGATGGTGCTGTGGTTGCGGAGCGATCTGCTCGACGATGCGCCTGCTGCCGTTGAATCACGCAAAGAGCCGTTAGGCATGCCGCATGCGCTGGCCTGGTTGCTGGGCTTGTTGTGCTTTGTCAGCTTTCTCGCCGAAGGCGCCATGCTGGATTGGAGCGCGGTATTCCTGCGCGATTTCCGCGGCGTTTCGCCAGCATCTGCAGGGTTCGGCTACGCCTGTTTCTCCGTGGCGATGGCCACGGGGCGACTGACAGGTGATCGCATCGTGGGTCGTTACGGGCCGGAGTGGGCCGTGCGCATTGGTGCGGCGTTGGCGGCCGTGGGCTTTCTGCTGGTGGCCTGCGTGGGTGGCGTGGTCGTGTCGCTGGCGGGTTTCGTGCTTATCGGCCTTGGCGCTTCCAATATCGTGCCGGTGATGTTCAGTGCGGCAGGGCGCTTGCCTGGCACGCCGCCGGCCATTGCCATTGCCACGGCGACAACGCTCGGTTATGCAGGTTTGCTCAGTGGTCCGGCGTTGATTGGTTTCGTGGCGCATGCGAGCAGTTTGCCGATAGCCTTCGTTGCCGTGGCGGGACTGTTGGTACTGGTGGGACTTTCGGCAAGGATCGTGAAGCGATGAACAAGCAAGTCGATACCGTGGTCTTCGATCTGGGCAACGTATTGATCGGTTGGGATCCGCGCCGGCTCTATCGGCAACTGATCGACGACGAAGCGCAGATGGAGTGGTTTTTGCGTGACGTCTGCAGCAGCGAGTGGAACGAGCAACAGGATGCAGGTCGCCCCTGGGCGGAAGCGACCGCGCTACTGCGTACCCGCTTTCCCGAACACGCCGAACTGATCGATGCCTACCATCTTCGCTGGGAAGAAACGCTGGTCGGTGCACTGGATGAGAGCGTCGCATTGCTGGCGGAGCTGCGGGCGCGTGGCGTGCGGCTGCTCGCGCTGACCAACTGGTCGCAGGAAACATTCCCCATTGCCCGGCAACGTTTCCCGTTCCTGCAATGGTTCGAAGGCATTGTCGTGTCCGGCGAAGAAAAGCTCATCAAGCCCGATCCGCGCATCTATCAGCGGCTCCTGGAGCGCTACGCGGTCGACCCGGCCAAGGCTTTGTACATCGACGATTCGGCTCGCAACGTAGCGGCGGCCGAAGCGCTGGGCATGCACGGTTGGTGGTTCCGCGACGCCGATGGCTTGCGTCAACAATTGGTGGAACTGCAATTGCTCGATACGCCACTCAGCGAGGTCTCGCATGGTTAAGTCGCCCGTGGTCGATAGCAATGCGCTGCCGGAAGAGCGGCAGCAACGCATCCTTGAACGCCTGCGTGCAGAGGGGCGCGTGGTGGCGGCGGAGCTGGCCGCGGCTTTTGAAGTCTCCGAAGACTCCATTCGCCGCGATCTACGCGAGCTGGCGGCACTGGGACTATGCAAGCGAGTCTATGGCGGCGCGCTGCTGCCGGCCGTCACGCTTACACCGCTGAAGCAGCGTCGCCACGAACACTCGGCGCGCAAGGAGGCACTGGCGCGCAAGGCGGCGAGTCTGGTGCAGGCCGGACAGACGCTGTTGATCGACGCGGGCAGCACCAATGCGGCCATCGCGGCGGCCTTGCCACGCGATGCACGGCTCACCGTGATCACGAACGCGCCGCACATCGCGCAGGTGCTGCTCGATCGCGAAGGCTTCGACGTGTTGCTGATCGGTGGGCGCATTGATGTCACCATCGGCGGCGCGACTGGTGCGCAGGCGGTGGATCAGGTGCGCCGCGTGCGTGCCGATCTCTGTTTCCCTGGCGCTTGCGCCGTCGACGCCGCGCATGGCTTATGGGGATTCGACAGCGAGGAGTCGCTGTTCAAGCGCGCCATGATCGAGGCCAGCGACGAAACCGTGGTCGTGGCGACTGATGACAAGCTGGGCGCGGTGGCGGCGCATCAGGTGGCCGAACTGGCGCGGGTGCAGCACCTGGTGGTGGAGCATTCGGCCGACAAGGCCACTCGTTCGGCATTTACGGCGCGTGGCGTGGCGGTGCATCGCGCCGAGGCCACGGCAGGCTGAGTGTTGATGCTCTCAAGCCGGGGCGCACAAGTGCGCTCCGGCTTGAGATGGACTTACGGCTGGCGCTGCCACTCCTGGCTGCGGCCGAGCAGCGAGAAGCCGATATAGCCGCGGACGGTGAGCTTGCTGCCGTCATCGCTGGGCTGCAGCTTCACCTTGTAGACCTTGCCGGTCTTGGGGTCGAGGATCTTGCCGCCATCCCAGATGTCGCCGTCCTTATGGACGCCCCACATGATGTTCATGCCTTCGATCGGCTGGTCCTTCCGTTCGCCGTCGCAGTTCTTGCAGATCGGGTGCGGACCCTCGTCGGACTGCAGTACCTCCAGCACGGTGGCCTTCAGTTCGCCGCCTTCGTCGGTGATCTTCACGATCGACTTGGGCTTGCCCGTCTGATCGTCGATGGTCTTCCAGGTGCCCACCGGGGTCACGTCGGCGGCAAAAGCGGCGCTGGTGCCCAGCAGGAGACTGGCGACGATGGCGGCGCGGAGCAGTGACTTCATGAAT
This sequence comes from Dyella sp. AD56, assembly GCF_002878475.1. Classification (NCBI taxonomy): domain Bacteria; kingdom Pseudomonadati; phylum Pseudomonadota; class Gammaproteobacteria; order Lysobacterales; family Rhodanobacteraceae; genus Dyella; species Dyella sp. AD56. Next base: position 20,216 of record NZ_NRDP01000039.1, on the reverse strand, counting down.
GATCCTCCCGTACGAAAGCGTATGTTTGGAGCCTGACCGACCTTGCGCGAGCCCGTCAAGCTGCAATGCGAAAGGGGCGCAGGCGGCTTCCATGAGCGGGCTGGCATAATGGGCGATCCTCACGACAGCCCTAGATTTCGATATGACGCAGGCGAGCGAAGCTCTGGTCCGCCACATTCTCGGCGAACTCGTTGATTCCCATACCGGAGCCCCCTTTGCGGACACCGTGCGCGCCGTCGGCGTGGATGGTGATCGTGTCTCGGTGGACATCCAACTGGGCTATCCGGCCAAGGGTGTGGCCGACGCTGTGGCGACCCGCGTGAAGCAGGCGCTGGAGGCCGACCCGGCCATTGCCACGGCTGCGGTGTCGGTTGGCACGCGCGTCCACGCACACAAGGTGCAGGGCACCCTGGCGCCGATACCGGGCGTGAAAAACATCATTGTGGTGGCGTCGGGCAAGGGTGGCGTGGGTAAATCCACCGTCTCCGCCAACCTTGCGCTGGCGCTGGCCGCCGAAGGCGCCAAAGTGGGCGTGCTCGACGCCGACATCTACGGCCCCAGCCAGCCGCGCATGCTCGGCATCACGGGCAAGCCGCAGTCGCCGGACGGCAAAACCATCATTCCGCTGGAAGCACATGGTCTACAGGCCATGTCCATCGGCTTCCTCATCGAGGAAGAAACGCCAATGATCTGGCGCGGCCCGATGGTCACCCAGGCCATGATGCAGATGATCAACGACAGCCGCTGGGAGCAGCTCGATTACCTGATCGTCGACCTGCCGCCCGGCACGGGCGACATCCAGCTCACGCTGTCGCAGAAGGTGCCGGTGGCCGGTGCGGTGATCGTCACCACGCCGCAGGACATCGCCTTGCTCGACGCACGCAAGGCGCTGAAGATGTTCGAGAAGGTCGAAGTGCCGGTGCTCGGCGTGGTGGAGAACATGGCCACGCACATCTGCTCCCATTGCGGCCATGAAGAGCACATCTTTGGCGAGGGCGGCGGCGCACGCATGGCTGAGCAGTACAACGTGGCCTACCTCGGGTCGTTGCCGCTGGATATCCGCATCCGCGAACAAGCCGACGGCGGCACACCGACCGTAGTCGCCATCCCTGATTCGGACCTCGCTGCGCGCTATCGCGAGATAGCCCGCAATGCGGCGGGGCGCCTGTCGCGGCAGCCGCGCAACAAGTCGCTGGGCCTGGGGAAGATCATGGTGCAGGGGACACCGTAAGGGCTCGAGCACGACTTATTTGGCGCCGTGGGGCAGGGCGAGGAGCCCTGTCTCATCCGCCATGACTGGCGGCCCACCTGCCATTTCCGCTATTTTTCCGATCTTTACGCCGAATGGCGTGACAGCCCAGCCCTTCGGGAGCCCGAGTGAGCATTAAATCCGACAAGTGGATCCGCCGAATGGCCGAGCAGCACGGCATGATCGAGCCGTTCGAGCCGGGCCAGGTCAAGACGCGCGACAACACCAGACTGGTGTCGTATGGCACGTCTAGCTACGGCTACGACGTGCGTTGTGCGCGCGAGTTCAAGATCTTTACCAACATCAACTCCACCATCGTCGACCCGAAGGCGTTTGATCCGTCCAGCTTCGTCGACGTGGAGGCGGATGTCTGCATTATCCCGCCCAATTCCTTCGCGCTGGCGCGGACGGTCGAGTACTTCCGCATTCCGCGCAAGGTACTCACCATCTGCCTCGGCAAGAGCACGTATGCGCGTTGCGGCATCATCGTCAACGTGACCCCGCTGGAGCCGGAGTGGGAAGGGCATGTGACGCTGGAGTTCTCCAACACCACGCCGCTGCCCGCGAAAATCTACGCCAACGAGGGCGTGGCCCAGATGCTGTTTCTCGAGTCCGACGAGGAGTGCGAGACCAGCTATAAGGATCGCGGCGGCAAGTACCAGGGCCAGCAAGGCGTAACGCTGCCTCGCACCTGAACCAGTCGTTCATTGTTCTTCGCAAGAACGGCCAGATTCACCTGAATGGTTGCCTTTCGGATTCCCTGTACGGGGCCGGGGTGGCGCTAAACTCAACACGTTCACTTCGATGCATTGCAGGAGATCCCGCATGACCCGTTTTTCTACGCTGCTGACCCGCGTGGGCGCAGCCATCCTGCTGGGCAGCATGCTGGTGCTGGCCGGTTGCCATCGCGGCGGCACCAAGGACGAAGTGCGCACCGCAGATATGAAGAGTCAGTTCGATGCGGTGATCCAGGCTTACAAGAGCGGTCAGTTCATCGTGGACGGCGCTGTGCTGTCGGCGCTGGATACCGGTAGCCATTTCGCCTACCTCAAGGACCAGGGCAAGCTGCCCAAGACGGTGCTTCTGGAGCCGAGCGATGATTCGAAGGTGCGCAAGCAGCACCTGCAGTACATGGCGCGTCTGCAGATGGATTATGGCTTCACCGTCTATTACGACGATGGCGGCACGTTGAAGAAGATCAGTGTGGTCGATACCAAGGCGCGTGATCTGGAAGACTACAAGGCGCCGATAAAGGCCGACGCGCCCCCGCCGCAGCAGCACATGCAATAAGCTGCACGGAAACACGAAAAAGCCCGCGGATTCCGCGGGCTTTTTTTTGAACGTCACATCAAGGCGGTGCGCAACATCCGCAGTTTCGAGGCCAGGGCTTCTTCGTCATAAGGCTTCGCTGCACCGCTGCCCCACACGGGGCCGGGCCACGCGGCATCGCCTTCACGACGTCCCACGACGTGCACATGCAGTTGCCGCACGATGTTGCCCAGGGCGCCTAGGTTGAGCTTGTCGAACGCATCGAGCGAGCGCAGCGCCTGCGAAGCCCTCGTCACTTCACGCCAAAGCTGTGCCTGGTCGTCCGGCGGCAGATCGCACAGTTCGACCATGCCGGATCGACGCGGCACGAGCACTAGCCAAGGGAAGCGTGCGTCGTTCATCAGCAGCACATCGCACAGATCCAGCGAGGTGACATGACGCGTGTCGTTATCGAGACGCGGGTCGAGAGCAAAGGCTGAGTCGCTCATTCGCCGCGTGCCAAATGCTTGTCGAAAAACGCCAGCGTGCGCTGGTAGGCCAGTTTCGCGCTCGTCTCGTCGTACTGCGGTCCGACATCGCGGTTGAAGGCATGGTCGGCCGGGTAGGTGAATACATCCATCTGCGGGAGCATGTCGCGGTGCTTCTGCACCATCTCCGCCGGGATGGATTTGTCCTTCTCGCCGAAATGGAACATCACCGGCGCCTTGGGATTTTCGGCCAGGAACGGCACGTTACGGGAGCCGTAATAGCTCACCGAGGGCATGCCAAGGCGCAGAGCCGCGAGCAAGGCGACGGTGCCACCCCAACAGTAGCCGACAGTGCCGATGCGACCAGCCGAGGCTATGGCTTCGGCGGCGCTGGCTACGTCCTCGACGGCGCGATCCAATCCCAGCTCGGTGATCAGTGTGCGCCCCCGCTGGTAGCCTTCCTCGTTGTAGCCAAGCTCCACCCCGGTCTCGAGGTGATCAAAGAAGCATGGCGCTATCGCTGTGTAGCCGGCCTCAGCGAAGCCATCCGCGACGCGGCGGATATGGTCGTTGACGCCGAAGATTTCCTGGATCACCACGATGCCGCCCTTGGGTGTTCCTGCCGGTTGCGCCAGATAGGCGTTGATGCATTGCATCCGCGTGGTGTTGAGATTGATGGTCTGGCCCATGGCTCGTTCTCGGCGGCAGTGGCAAAGTTCAATTCTAGCCATTCAGGGATGAGGGCTTGGGTGCGATATAATGGTCCGTTTTCCGCATAGTTACGGTCCCCACGCCATGTCGCAGGTTTCGCCCAAAGTCGGTTTCGTCAGCCTGGGTTGTCCCAAGGCCCTCGTGGATTCCGAGCGCATCCTCACCCAGTTGAAGGTCGAGGGTTACGAGATCGTGCCCAGCTACGGCGCAGCCGATGCGGTGGTGGTCAACACCTGTGGCTTTATCGATGCGGCCGTGCAGGAGTCGCTGGACGCCATCGGCGAGGCGCTGCACGAGAACGGCAAGGTGATCGTCACCGGCTGCCTGGGCAAGCGCTCCGAGCTGATTCGCGAGGCCTATCCGGACGTGCTCGCCATTACGGGCCCGCAGGATTACGCCAGCGTGATGAACGCCGTGCACTCAGCACTGCCGCCCCAGCGCAACGCGCTGCTGGACATCATTCCGGACACGGGCATCAAGCTCACGCCGAAGCACTATGCCTATCTGAAGATTTCCGAGGGCTGCAATCATCGTTGCAGCTTCTGCATCATCCCGTCGATGCGCGGCGATCTGGTGTCGCGCCCGGTAGACGAGGTGCTGGTGGAAGCCGAGCGCCTGGTGAAGGGTGGCGTGAAGGAACTGCTGGTGATCTCGCAGGACACCAGCGCCTACGGCGTGGACATGAAGTACGCCGAGCGCCAGTGGCGCGACAAGAGCTACCGCACGCGCATGACAGAGCTATGCGAAGGCCTCTCCGAACTTGGCGTGTGGACGCGCCTGCATTACGTCTACCCGTACCCGCACGTGGACGAAGTGATGCCGCTGATGGCCGAGGGCAAGATCCTCCCGTACCTCGACATTCCGTTCCAGCATGCCAGCCCGCGCATCCTCAAGCTGATGAAGCGCCCGGGCAACATCGACAAGACGCTGGAGCGCATCCGCAACTGGCGCAAGGTGGTGCCCGACCTCACCATCCGCAGCACCTTCATCGTCGGCTTCCCCGGCGAGACGGACGCCGAGTTTGAGGAGCTGCTGGACTTCCTGCGCGAAGCCGAACTCGATCGCGTGGGCGCGTTCGCCTACTCGCCGGTGGACGGCGCTAAGGCCAACGAGTTGCCGGGCGCGGTGTCGGAAGAGCTCAAGGAGGATCGCCTGGAGCAGTTCATGGCTGTGCAGGCGGAGATTTCCGCTGCCAAACTGCAGCGCAAGATCGGCCGCACCATGAAGGTGCTGGTGGACGAAGCCGGCGCTGAGGGTGCCGTCGCGCGCTCTGCTGCCGATGCGCCGGAGATCGACGGCGTGGTGCACATCGCCAACGGGCAGTTGCTCAAGCCGGGTCAGTTCGTCGACGTGGTGATTGAAGACGCCGACGAGCACGACTTGCACGCGCGCCTGGCCGGCTGATTTTTGGGGGCGTGATGCGTTACATCGCGCCGCCTCGCGATAGCGTCGCCCCTGAAGTGTTTGCGCGCTGGCCACTGTATGGCTGGCGCGAGTACGCGGCGTGGATGCAGAGCACCTATTGGCCATCCATCGATGAACTGAACGCGGTGCGTCCCACCGGCCAGCGCGAGCGGTTCGTCGCGCAGACGCTGGAACTGCTCAATGATGGGCTCCATTACGAACAGCGCATCGCGGAGCGAGGCGAGATTGCCACGCGTGAGGCGAACTGGCATGACCTGTTCAACGCAATGGCGTGGTTGCGCTACCCGATGCTCAAGCGCGCGTTGAATGTGCGGCAGATGGCCGACATTGCGGTGATGGGGCCGCGAGAGCGTTCCCGTGCCCAGTATGCCCTGACGCATTTCGACGAGGCAGGCGTGATCGTGACGCTACGCGATCGCTTGCTGCTCGACTTGTGGAACGAACACGATTGGTACGGGCTGTTCTGGCGTGAAAGGACCGCCTGGATGGATGGGCGTGCAACCGTTCAGGTGTTCGGCCATGCCCTGCTGGAGCACGCACTGACGCCTGGCAAGCTCCTCGTCGGCAAGGCGCTGGCGTGCATGGCGAGCGACGACGAGGGCGATGCGGTCGCTGCTTGCGCCCAGGGTATCGAAGCGGGACGGTTGTTGTGCGATCCCCTGGAACTGCGCCCGCTGCCGCTTGCCGGTCTGCCGGGCTGGCACCCGGAAAGCGACATGGAAACGTTTCACCGGCATACCCCGTGCTACCAGCCTCGCCGCGCCGGCCGCGCGTATCCGGCACCGCTCCTGCTCTGACCCTTGGCGCCGCTTTTGCGGCAAATTGCGGCGGCCCTCCAATCGCGCTACAAGGAGCGCAGGGGCACTGGGGAGCGGGCATGAAAACGGCTTGGCGGGTGCTTTGTAGGCGGCTGTGTAACGGATGGCTTTGGGCGATCTGGCTGGCTTGCCCACTCGTGCCTTTCGCTTCGATCCGGGCGGACGAGGTCGTGCAGGCGCCGAGCGATTCCAGCATCCGCTTCGGCATTCTTCCCATCGGTAGCGCGGCGGAATCACGCGACCAATGGCGACCATTGCTGGAGGACTTGGAGCGCAAGCTCGGCCATCCCGTGACCACCGTGTCAGTGAGTAGCTACGCAGGGCTGTCGAGTGCCATCGGCGAGCAGCGCGTGGACGTGGCTTTCCTGTCGGGGCGTCTGGCCATAGAGGCGGTGGAGCACCAGCATATGAGCGTGGTGGCGCAGTTCGTGCGGAGCGACGGCGCCAAGGGCAACGTCGCCATGCTGATCGTGCGCGCCGACGGTCCGATTCATTCGCTCAACGAGCTGCTCGCCAAGCCGGAGCATTGGCGTTACGCACGCGGTGAAGCCTTGTCAGTTACCGGCTACGTCGCGCCTGAAGCTGAGGTCTTCGCGCCCAATGGGCTCAACTCCGATACGTTCTTCGCCAGCGTTCGCGTGGGCAATCATCAGAACAACGCGCTCGCCGTCAGCAATGGCGAAGTGGACGTGGCGACCTGCAACAACCCCGATCTTGACCTGTTCCAACACAACTTTCCGGCCGAAGCTGCGCAATTGCGCGTGATCTGGCGTTCCACCCTCATCCCATCGGGCGTGCTGGTCGTGCGCGAAGGCATGGCGGAGCCGTTGCGTCGCCAGTTAACCGACTTTATGCACGGTTATGGGCATGCACCCGGGGCGGCGGGCGAGCGAGAGCGCGCGAATCTTGCACGGATTCCTGATCTCGCCGGCTTTGCGCCCGCCGACAACAGCGTGCTTCGCCCGTTCGTCGACATGGAGTATCGCCTGATGCGCGAGCAAGCCATACACGGCCGGTGGGTTAACGATCAGGCCAGAAAGGCCCGGCTCGAGCAGATCGACGCGGCCTATCACGTGGACCTGAAGCAACTTCTGCGCGACTGAAGTGTCATTCAAGCACCCGATGATAGGGTGATGCCTTTGCTGGAGATTGCCGATGGTCGCTTCTGATCGTGTTCTTGTTGCGTGCCGACTGGCCGTGATTACCTTGGCGCTAGGTGCAGCGCCGCTGGTACATGCCCAAGCGGAGCAGGCCCAAACGGAGCAGGCCCAAACGGAGCAGGCCCAAACGGAGCAGGCCCAATCCGTACCGGCCCCATCGGCGTCGGCCCAGGCCGCGCCGACGCGGGTGGTACCGCCCAGCTTGCCGCAGGCGGACAAGCAACAGATCAAGCAGTACAAGCTCACCGATGATGTGTTCGGTCGCCTCGCTGCGGCGACGCGCGAGGCGCGCGCCTCGGGTATTCCGCCGCAGGCTGCACCGGATGCCTCCAAGGTGCGTAGCCTGGATGATCTGACCAATCAGGCCATGTCGGCCGATCCGCGTATTCCCGTGCTGGTGAAGAAGTACGGTTTCACACCGCGCGAATTCATGCTTGCCAACATCGCCCTGATGAACGCGATCATGGCAGTGCAAGCGCGCAACAATCCATCGCTCTCAGGCAACCTCAACCAGACCTGGGTCAACGCGGACAATATCCGTTTCATCGAGTCCCATCAGGCGGAAGTACAGGCGCTGCTCAGCGGGCAGTGATCAATAGCTGACGCCCACGATCACAAAGTGCGTGCGTCCGCCGGGCAGCTCGGCGGCGAACTCGTCGTCCACGCGTTTTTTCAGAGCGGCCCGGGCGAGCGGCGAATCGATGCTGATCCAGCCTAGTCGTGCGTTGGTTTCATCCGGGCCGACGATGCGATAGAGCACGCTTTCGCCTGAATCGACGTTCTCCAGCTCGATGTTCGCCCCAAAGAACACCGCGTCACGATCGGCCGGCGCGCCCTCGGCCACCTTGAGTGAAGGGATGCGTTTGCTCAGGTAGCGTACGCGCCGGTCGATTTCACCCAATTGCTTCTTGCGGTAGGTGTACTCGGCGTTCTCCGAGCGGTCACCTTCCGCCGCCGCTGCGGCTAGCGCCTTCACCACTTCCGGGCGCAGCGTGTGCCAGAGATGGTCCAGTTCGGCCTTGAGCTTCTCGAAGCCCTCGCGGGTGATGATGGCGGTGGACGAGGGCGAAGGTGGGCGCCAGCGGCTCATGTGCGGGGTGATCCATTACGTGATGCGTCTGGCGCATGTTAACCGGCTTGCACGTCGCGGCGATCGTGCCTGCAGGTGAGGCGAAGGCACGGCGGTGATTAGGGGCTTCGTGCGGTGTTGGTGGTTCGTTGCATCTGTGATGCAAGCGCCGCGAGGGTGGGGTGTAAAGGGTGTTCCTGCCACGCTGCGGCGAGCTTGCCCAGCAAGACGGCGGCTTCAGCGTGCAAGCCGAGGCGTTCGGCCAACTGGTTGGCGGCAAGCAGCCCGATGCGCGGGCAGTCAGGCGATCGCGGCCAACGGCGGAGGAAGCTGCGGCAAAGTTTCAGAGAGAGTTGGGTCATGCCCGAACTGCAGGCTCGTTCGGCCAGGGCGGCGACCGTATCGGGTGCGTCGGGGAGGAAGTCCGGGTCGATATTCACGCATTCCTGCGTCAGTGACAGTGCGCGACGCGTTTCAGCTTGCGTCATGAGGGCCGCGATCCAGATGTGCCCATGTTCGAGCAGGCCCGCGGTCAAGCCTTCCTTTCGCAGCAGCTCGCGATACGCCTGATGCAGCGAGGCCGGCGCGCTGCGTCCCTGCATGCGCTCTACCAGCATGCCGATGGCCGCGCGCCGGTCGACGATCGCCATGTCACGCACTTGGACGAGCAGACGTTCGTCTTCGTCCTGACCACTCTCGCGCACCAATGTTTCTGCTTCAGGCTTCAGATCGAATTGCTCATGGCGTTGATGGATCATCGCGCCCATCAAGTGCAGGTTGAAAATGATCAGGTAGGTGTACGCGAAGGCGAACAGTGGCAGCGATGCCCACATCGGCATCCACGACAGCGTGCGCGACGGCAGTAGGACCAATCCACCGATCAACAGGTTGATGATCACCGGGATGAAATAGCCGACGCCGAGTCGCCCGATCACCGCCTGCCAGTTCAGCGGATTGAACGCGACCAGCGGATTTCCATCGAATGCCAGCGACATGTCGATGGCCGGCAAGGTGAGTGCGAAGAACAGCACCAGCGGCCAGAACATGGCGGGGTAGAGCACCGTGCTGGCAGCACAGACGACGACTACCGCCATGTGGACGATGGTGAGCCAGTGACCGGCCGCCGGGTCTTCCTCGATGCCGACATCCGGAGGGTCGGCGAAACCGTTGGCGGTGTGCAGCATGCACGCGGCGGCGTAGCGCCATGTCGCCGTCCACAGGGCAAAGCCGACGAATATGCCGACATAGGCGGGGATCATCACCAGGCACTGGCCTAGCGCCAGAACCACGCAGGCTGCCAGCCCGCCACCACGCAACGGGTAGCTGAGGCCGGCGACGATGCGTTCGGCAAGTGGCGTATCGACTGAAATCGTTTGGATGCGCGGCATGGGATACCTCGCCTCCGCAAGCATGGGAGGCGTCGGGAGAAAGAGTTGCTCAGCGCTTGCCGCCGAAGATGCCGCCGAGCACGCCGCGCACGATCTGCTGACCAAGCTTCGAGCCCACCGCACGGCTGGCGGATTTCGCCATCGCCTCGATCATGCCCTGACGGCGGTTGGTGCCGAGCAGTGCATCGCGCACGGCGTCGGTCCAGCCGGGTTCTTCTTTCGTTGCTGTGCCGCCGGGTGCCGGCCTGCCGATGGTCTGCGGATCCGCGGCCTTCGTACTCGCTCGCTGGGCGAGGATTTCCGCGGCCGATTCACGGTTGATCGGCGTGTCGTATTTGCCGCCGACTGGCGAGCGCTGCCGCACCGTGGCGCGTTCGGCATCGGTGATCGCGCCGATGCGCGCGGTGGGTGTCGTCACCAGCACACGCTCAACGGGCGAGGGCACGCCGCCATCACGCAGGGTCGAGGCTAAGGCTTCACCAACCCCCAGTTGCGTGATGGCATCGCTCACATTGAGCTTCGGGTTGGCCACGAAGGTCTCCGCCGCTGCCTTGACTGCCTTCTGGTCGCGCGGCGTGAATGCGCGCAGCGCATGCTGCACGCGGTTGCCGAGCTGACCCAGGATATTGCCGGGCACGTCGTCCGGATTCTGCGAGCAGAAGTACACGCCCACGCCCTTGGAACGGATCAAGCGCACGACCTGTTCCACTCGCTGTTGCAGCGCTGACGGTGCGTCGTCGAACAACAGGTGCGCCTCGTCGAAGAAGAACACCAGTTTGGGTTGGTCAAGGTCGCCCACTTCCGGCAACTGCTCGAACAGTTCCGATAGCAGCCACAGCAGGAAAGTGGAATACAGGCGCGGCTTCAGAATCAGTTGATCAGCAGCCAGCACGTTGATCACGCCGCGACCGCTCATGTCTTGCCGCATCAGGTCGGCTAGTTCCAGCGCGGGCTCGCCGAAGAACTGGTCGGCGCCGTCCTGCTCCAGTTTGAGCAGTGCGCGTTGGATCGCGGCGATGCTCTGCGTGCTGATCAGGCCGTAGTGCGCCGAGATGTCCTTCGCGTTCTCGCTGGCGAAGCCGAGCATGGCGCGCAGGTCGGGCAGGTCGAGCAGCAGCCAGCCTTGGTCGTCTGCGACCTTGAAGATCACTTCGAGCACGCCTTCCTGCGTGTCGTTGAGTTCCATGATGCGGCCGAGCAGGGTGGGGCCCATCTCGCTGATGGTGGCGCGCACTGGATGGCCGAGCTTGCCGTAGATGTCCCAGAAGATCACCGGGTTGGCCTGCGGCTTCCAGTCGGTGAGATGAAGCTTGTCCAGGCGCGCCTGGAGCTTGTCACCCGGTTCGCCGGCAGGCATGGAGAGACCTGCGAGGTCGCCCTTGGCATCAGCGAGAAAGCAGGGCACGCCCAACTTCGAGAAACCTTCGGCCAACGCCATTAGTGACACCGATTTGCCGGTGCCAGTGGCGCCCGCGATCATGCCGTGGCGGTTGCCGTAGCGTGGATCGAGGCTGACGCTGGTGTCGTCGTTGCGGCCGATAAGAATCTCAGTCATGGCGTTCTATCCTTAAGATGCCCTGCGATTGTAGCTAGCCATCAGGTTCTTGCGCCGTTACATGAGCGTAGCGGCATACGCTGGCACGACGTGGTGGTTTTTTCGGTTGAGTCGACACGGCCGGGCGCAGTAAGGTCGCCCTTTCGGCCCGACAGTGAAGTCGTCCATGGTTTCCCCTGTTTTTCCCCGTTCGTTGCGCATGGCTCCCCTGGCCGGCGCACTGTTGTTGCTGGTGGGTTGTTCAAGTGGAGGGGGCACGAAGCCCGCCGCCACGCCGCAGGCCAACCAGCTGTACGCGCAATTGGACCAGGCCAGCAAGGGCTACGAGACGGCGCTCGCGCAGGCGCGCGCCGGCAACGCCCAGGCCTCGCAGCAGACGCTGAACACGGCGTTGGATCAGTTGAAAAACGCCTCCGCGCATTGCCCCTCGACGCCCGGCTGCGATCCGCAGCGCTTCTTTTCCGTGTTCGATCGCTTGCTGCGTCTGAAGGACGGCAACTTCGATCTGGGTGACGACCTGGGCAGCATGGGCAACGATCAGCCGGAAGGTAGCGATGCCGGCAAGACCGGAGCCGCCAGCCTGCCGGAAGCACAGCGCAGCGTGACCTTGCTGCGTGGTCAACAGTTGTCGCAACTGATCGCCATGAACGGCCCGGTGAAGGCCGCGCTGGAGATGTGGCTGACGCAGTGGCGCGGCAATCTGATGGATGCCTACGTCAACTATCAGTTCCTGCGCTATCAGATGTGGCCGGAATACCAGAAGCAGGATCTGCCCGAAGCGCTGTTGTTCGGCATCATGGCTAAGGAATCGGGCGGCAAGGTGCATGCGGTGTCGCGTTCCGGCGCCGCGGGCCCGTTGCAGTTCATGTATGCCACCGGCCTGCGCTTTGGCCTTAATACCGAAAACGGTTTCGACTCGCGCTTCGACCCCGCCGAATCCGCCCGCGCCAACGCGGAATACATGGACGAACAGCTCAAGGCGTTCAACAACAACCTTGAGCTCACGCTGGCTGCCTACAACGGCGGCGAGGGTCGCATGCGTCGTCTGGTGGGCGACAACACGTCGGTGAGCCTGTACGACCCGACCATCTACAACCAGCTCTCGCAGGAAACGCGCGACTACGTGCCTTCCGTGCTGGCGGCGGCGTGGCTGTTCCTGCATCCGGAAAGCTACAACCTGCGTTTCCCGCGCGTGGATGGGGCGCAGGGCAGCGTCGTGCTGAAACGCCCGGCATCGCTTACCGAGCTGACGGTGTGCCTGGGCTCCGCCGCAGGCATGCAGGATGGCTGGTTCCGCACGCTGCGCAACCTCAATCCGCGCCTGGACCCGCAGGTGGCGCAGCCGGCGGGCGTACGCATCATGGTGCCCAAGGTACTGGAGAAGCCGTACGAGGCGCGCTGTACCGATGGCCCATGGCCGATTCTGGCCAACGACCTGCATACCGCCGTGATACCGGTGGCACCACCCGCGCCGTCTCCGCCGCCGGCATCGTCCTCGCGCAGCTCCAGCAGCACGTCGCGCATGCGTAGCTATGTGGTCAAGCGCGGTGACACGCTGACCAGCATCGTCAGCAAGGTGGGGTGCTCGTCGTTGCAGGAGGTGTCGGACATGAACGACCTCAAGCATCACCAGATCAAGCCGGGGCAGGTGCTCAAGCTGCCGACCTGCCGCTGACGCCATCGCGCTAGCGATCAATGGTGCTCCAACGAAAAACGCCGCCTTTGAGGGCGGCGTTTTTTCGTGAGGCGGGCGAGGAGCTCAGGCCGCTGCGGTGGTTTGCATCCAGTCGCGCATGGGGTCGGCGCGATGGTCTTCTTTGAGTTCGCGCAGCAGGCGCATCAGGTCGCGGTGGTGCGGCTTGATGTTCTGGTGCGGGGTGTTCTTGGTTTCGTGGTACGCCACGGCCAGCCATAGGGCGATGCCGCGCATGGCGACTTCGGCATTGTCCGAGCGGGCGCGGGCCAGGCCGACATCCGTGCCTTGGCCCCAGGGCATGTAGCGTTCTTCCGGCGGCGTGCCGTACAGATGGGGGAAGTCGCAGCGCGAGGCCTGGCCGATCTCCCGCAATGCCATGGTGCCCAGGCGGGCGCGGCTGCGCTTGGGTAGTGCCTGGATCTGGCGCTCGATCTCACGGAACTGCTTGCCAAGCTGGCGTCCGCGATTCATGGCGATGAGTCGGGTGACGATGCGCACGGGCTCTCCTCGATCTGACCTGGGGATGGCACGCGCAAGGCGCCGCCGGGCCGGGAGCATAACTGCGCCCGGCGGGTGGTTGCGCCAAAAAGGTCACAAAACGACAAAATGTGTCACTCGGCGCGTCAAAAAATTGACGCGCGGGCTCGGTCAGCCCTGGTGCTGCTCGCCGAGCCGTTGGCCGACCTGCACCGCCTGCTGCGGCGTAAGCCCATCCAGTTCTGCCATGCCTTCGGGGAGCAGCAGGATGACGGTCGAGCCCATGTTGAAGCGGGCCATCTCGCCAAAGCGTTCAAGCGTGATGTTCTGCCCGGCGAAGGACTTGCGGCGGATCGAGGAGGCGTACGGCGGGATCACCAGACCGTCCCACACGGTGGCCACGCTGGACACCAGGATGGCGCCGACCATCACCACCACGAACGGGCCATGCTCACCGTCGAAGTGGCAGACCAGTCGCTCATTGCGCGCGAACAGGCGTGGGATGGCCTCCACTGCGAACGGCGCCACGCTGAAGATGCGGCCGGGCACGTGCACGGTTTCCCTCAGCGTGCCTTTGAGCGGCATGTGCACGCGGTGATAGTCACGCGGCGACAGGTAGATGGTGGCAAAGCGGCCGTTGCGATACGGCGCGGCGCTGGCCTCGTCACCGAGCAATTCGGCGGCGGTGTACTCCTGGCCCTTGGCCTGGAAGATGCGGCCGTCGACGATCTTGCCCATCTGGCTGATCTTGCCGTCTGCCGGCGAGATCAGGGCATTGGGATTGGCGTCTGCGTGGCGGGCATCGGGCCGCAGCTTGCGGGTGAAGAACGCATTGAAATGCTGGTAGGCCAGCGGATCGGGCTGCGCTGCCTCGGCCATGTTGACCTGATAGTTGCGCACGATGGTGCTGATCAGGAAGTTCTTCCACGGCTTGAAGGTCCAGCGCGTGGCCCAGTAGACCACCCGCGACAACGCACGGTGGGGCAGGATGTATTGCAGGAGTACGTTGAAAGTCATCCGCCAAGTATGAATGAAGCGCGCGCCGATTACGCCTTGCGGCGCATCGGGGCCCTTCGCGGGGCGCACGGGGTTGCACCGGCTATACTCTGCGCCCCCTTTGATGCTCCCAGTGCCCGCCGTGACCCACGAACTCGCCTCCATCATCGACTTCATCCGCTACGGCGCCAGCCGGTTCTCGGCGGCGGGGCTCACCTTTGGGCACAGCCACGACAACCCCATCGACGAAGCCACTCATCTGGTGCTGGCGAGCTTGCATCTGCCGCCGGATATCCCGCCGGCCTACGGCGCGGGCCGGCTCACTACGGAAGAACGCGAACGCGTGCTGGCGCTGATCGAGCGCCGCGTCAATGAGCGTCTGCCGGTGGCGTATCTGGTCGGCACAACTTGGTTCGCAGGCCTGAAGTTCAAGAGCGACCGTCGCGCATTGGTGCCGCGTTCGCCCATCGCCGAGTTGATCGAGTCGGGCTTCCAGCCGTGGCTGGATCATCGTCACGTGGAGCGCGCGCTGGACCTGTGCACTGGTTCGGGCTGCATTGGTATCGCCATGGCCGAGTACAACCCGGACTGGCAGGTGGACATTGTCGACATCAGTGACGATGCCTTGTCGCTGGCGCGCGAGAACATCGTGTTCCAGCACGTGGAAGGTCGCGTCGAGGCGGTGAAGTCGGATCTGTTCAATGGCCTTAAGGGTCGTCGCTACGACCTCATCGTGTCGAATCCGCCGTACGTCACCGAGGACGAGTACGCCGCGTTGCCGGGCGAATACAGCCACGAGCCTAAGCTTGGCCTGACCTCGGGCGAGGATGGCCTGGACATCTGCGTGCGCATGCTCGACGAAGCGGCCGATTACCTCACAGAAGACGGTCTGCTCATCGTGGAAGTCGGTGAAAGCGAGCGTCAATTGGTCGAGTTGCTGCCGGAAGTGCCATTCGTGTGGATCGAGTTCAAGGTGGGCGCGATGGGTGTGTTCGCGCTGGAACGCCGCGACCTGATCGAACATGCCGCGGCGATTCGCGCGGCGGCACAGGCCCGTCACGGTCGTTGAGCCTGATGGACCTGTCGACGGAACGACTATGGTTCGATGCCTTGCGCGAAAGCGATGCGGCGGCGTTGTTCGCCTATCGCGCGGATCCGGAGGTGTCGCGTTACCAGGGATGGCGGCCCGAGACTCTGAGCGAGGCGAAGGGTTTCATCTGTAACCAATCCGGTATCGCTGAGCCGTTGCCGGGCCAGTGGTTCCAGTGGGCCATTCGTCGCATTGACGACGGCAGTTTGATCGGCGATCTCGGGCTTTGCCTCTCTGATGACAAGCAGGCCGAGTTCGGCATTACGCTGGCGCCTTCGGCGCAAGGCCACGGCTTTGCCCGCGAGGCCTTGGGTGGGTTGTTCCGGGCGTTGTTCAGCAGGCTGGACGTCCATCGCTTGCATGCCTCCGTCGACCCGCGCAATGCATCCAGCATGGCGCTGCTGAAGGCCGTCGGCATGCGTCAGGAAGCCCATTTTCACGAGAGCCTGTGGTTCCGGGGCGAGTGGGTCGATGACGTCATCTTTGCCATGCTGGCGCGCGAGTGGCGCGAGATTCATACAAAGGGCGCAGGATTTGCTGCGTCGCGGTAAGCTGTGAGGGTTATCCCTCGGACGACCCGCGCACCGTGTCCAGCAATTCCTTCGGCAAACTCCTCACCGTCACTACGTTTG
Source organism: Dyella sp. AD56 (assembly GCF_002878475.1). Lineage (NCBI taxonomy): Bacteria > Pseudomonadati > Pseudomonadota > Gammaproteobacteria > Lysobacterales > Rhodanobacteraceae > Dyella > Dyella sp. AD56. Next base: position 4,214 of record NZ_NRDP01000039.1, on the reverse strand, counting down.
GCGAGAGCCACGGTCCGGCCATTGGCTGTGTGATCGACGGATGCCCCCCGGGGCTGCCCATCGCCGTGGAAGAGTTCCGTGCCGATCTGGATCGCCGCGCCACCGGCAAGAGCCGCCACACGTCGCAGCGTCGTGAGGCGGACGACGTCGAGATCCTTTCCGGTGTCTACGAAGGCAAGACGACCGGCACGCCGATCGCGCTACTGATCCGCAACACCGATCAGCGCAGCAAGGACTACGGTGACATCACCCAGACCTTTCGCCCCGGGCATGCGGACTACACCTACTGGCAGAAGTACGGCATCCGCGATCCTCGCGGTGGCGGCCGCTCCTCGGCGCGTGAGACGACCATGCGTGTGGCGGCCGGCGTGATCGCCAAGAAATGGCTGGCTGAGCGCTATGGCGTGCGCGTGCGCGGTTATCTCGCGCAGATCGGTGATATCACGCCCGGCTCGTTCGACTGGGACGCCGTCGAGCAGAACCCGTTTTTCTGGCCGAATGCGCATGAGGTTGCCACGCTGGAGTCCTACATGGACGCCTTGCGCAAATCGGGCGACTCGGTAGGCGCGCGCGTCAATGTGGTGGCCGACGGCGTGCCGCCGGGCTGGGGCGAGCCGATCTACGGCAAGCTCGATGGCGAACTCGCTGCCGCGCTGATGTCGATCAATGCCGTGAAAGGCGTGGAGATCGGTGACGGCTTCGGCGTGGTCGCACAACACGGCAGCCAGCATCGCGACGAGATGGCGATGGACGGCTTTGCATCCAATCATGCGGGCGGCATCCTCGGTGGCATCAGTACGGGGCAGGCTGTGTTGGCCTCCATCGCCCTGAAGCCGACCTCGAGCATCCTCATTCCCGGTCGCAGTGTGAACCTCGCCGGCGAGCCGGTGGACGTGGTCACCAAGGGGCGCCACGACCCCTGCGTCGGCATTCGCGCGACGCCGATCGCCGAGGCGATGGTGGCCCTCGTTCTGATGGATCAAGCGCTTCGTCACCGCGGCCAATGCGGCGATGTTGGCGAGGTATCTCCCCGCATTCCCTGAAACGCGTCAGTCCGCTTGCGGGCTGGCGCAGCACGAAGAAGTGCATGCTGATGACAGTCAAACCGAAAGTATGGGTCTCCCGCCCTCTGTTTCCCGACGTACTAGCCCGCCTGGCGGAACACTTCGACGTTGACGCCGAAGCCGTTGAGCATCGCCACTCGGCCGACGAACTCAAGCGCAAGCTGGCCGGTGTCGACGCTGCGGTCGTGGGCCTGGGCGATCGCATTGATGCGACCGTGCTCGACGGCAACACGCGCCTGAAAGCAGTCGCCAACCTGGGCGTCGGCTACAACAATCTTGATCTCGAGGCGCTGACGCGCCACGGCGTTCTCGCCAGCAACACGCCGGACGTGTTGAGCGAGAGCGTGGCCGATTTCGCCTGGGCACTGATGCTGACGGCGGCCCGCCGCGTGGGTGCAGCGGAGCGCTGGCTACGGGCGGGGCAGTGGCCGGGCAGCAACATGCGCTTCGACGACTGGATGGGGCTGGACGTGCACGGCCGCACGCTGGGCATTCTCGGCATGGGGCGCATCGGGCAGGGCATTGCCCGTCGTGCGGCCGGCTTCGACATGAAGGTGCTGTACCACAACCGCTCGCGCCTGCCGGAGATGGTGGAGCGCGAGTGCAAGGCCACCCTGGTGGGCAAGGCGGAGCTGCTGCGCCAGGTGGATTTCCTGGTGCTGGTGCTGCCGTTTACACCGGAGAACCGGCATGCCATCGGTGCGCCGGAGCTGGCCCAGATGAAATCGTCCGCCGTGCTGGTCAATGTTGCCCGCGGCGGCATCGTCGACGACGCGGCCTTGGCTGTGGCGTTGCGCGAGGGCAGGTTGGCGGCGGCTGGGCTGGACGTGTTCGAGGGCGAGCCGCAGGTCCATCCGGACCTGTTGGCGCTCGACAATGCCGTGCTCAGCCCGCATATCGCCAGCGCCAGCGAAGAAACCCGCCGCGCCATGGCCAACCTGGCGGTGGACAATGTGATAGCCGCGCTGGGCTTTGGTGAGGCGGCAGGAAAACCGCCGACCCCGCTCAATCCGGCGGTTCTGGCGCACCGGTCCGTACATAAAGCGTGATGACATTCACGCCCATGCGTGTTTGTTGTTGTTTTGCGCGCCGCCCCGGCTAGATTTCCGCAGATGCGGAGATCGGGGCGGTTCTCCCCATCCTCCAACCTGATTACGGGATATGAGCAAGAAGAGCAGCTACAAGGTGGCAATGATCGGCGCAACGGGCGCCGTGGGTGAAACCCTGCTGGCCATCCTGGCCGAGCGTGAATTCCCCATCAGCGAGCTCGTGCCGTTGGCGAGCGAGCGTTCGGCGGGCGAGAAAATCTCCTTCGGCGGCAAACAGGTCACCGTGCGCAACCTTGCGGACTACGACTTCAACGGCGTCGACATTGCGTTCTTTTCGGCGGGCGGTTCGGTGAGCCGCGAGCATGCGCCGCGTGCCGCTGCGGCCGGTGCCGTGGTGATCGACAACACCTCCGAGTTTCGTTACCAGGACGATATCCCCCTGGTGGTGAGCGAGGTGAACCCGCACGCCATTGCCGAGTACACCACGCGCGGCATCATAGCCAACCCGAACTGCTCGACCATGGGCATGCTGGTGGCGCTAGCGCCGATCCACCGCGCGGTGGGCATCGAGCGCATCAACGTGGCGACCTACCAGTCTGTGTCGGGCGCGGGTCGCAGTGGCCTGGAAGAGCTGGGCAAGCAGGCCGCCGCGTTGCTCAGTTTCCAGGAAGTGGAAACTCAGAAATTCTCCAAGCAGATCGCGTTCAACGTGATTCCGCACATCGACGACTTCCAGCCCAACGGCTACACCAAGGAAGAAATGAAGATGGTGTGGGAGACGCGCAAGATCCTCGAAGATCCCACCATCCAGGTGAATCCCACCGCGGTGCGCGTGCCGGTGTTCTACGGCCACTCCGAGGCGGTGCATATCGAGACCCACGACAAGATCACCGCCGAACAAGCGCGCGAGCTGCTTGAACAGGCCGAGGGCGTAGTCGTGATCGACGAGCGCAAAGCGGGTGGCTACCCGACGCCGGTGAGCGATGCGGCCGGCAAGGATCCCGTCTTCGTGGGTCGCATCCGCGAAGACATCTCGCACGAGCGCGGCCTGGACCTGTGGGTTGTTGCGGACAACATCCGCAAGGGTGCGGCGCTCAACGCCGTTCAAATCGCTGAACTTCTCATCAAGGACTATCTGTAATGAAGCATGTGCTGACCGGGTTGGTAATGTGTGCGCTGGTGTTCGCTCTACCTGCCCGGGCGGCACAGCCGTCGACGACGCCTGCTTCGCCGGCCGGTGACCAGAAGCAGCTCGACCAAGCCATCCAGAAGCAGCAGGCGACGGTGAAGCAACTGCAGGGCGATGTAGCGAAGGAGGAGGGCAAGTCCCACGACTCCGATGCCAAGCTCAAGCAGCAGGACCAGACCATTGCCGAACTCCAGGCCCAGTTGAAGGCCCTGAACTCGACATCCCAGCCGACCGGGCATTGATGCAGGCGATGCCCCCGGGGAGCGGGTTTTTGGTTTCCCGGGGGTATCGTTTCACGAGAAGAAGCGCCAGCAAGGTGCTGTAAATACTGATCAACGCTATTGTTGATTGGCTTGTATCTAACTAAAGTGACGCCTCGTTGCGGGTGCTGCCGTGTTTCGGTGTGCCGATAAGAATGTCACGGGGTCGTTCGGGGGAAAACACGATGAATCGTTCGCTGAAGCTGTCGATACTGCTGGCGCTCGCCCTCGGCAGTAGCCAGGCAGCCGCTCTGGAGCTGGGCCAGATCCAGGTGAAATCCGCCCTCGGACAGCCACTGCTGGCCGAAATCCCGATCAATCCCGACAGCCCCGCCGAGCTGCAGAACCTCACCGCCCGCATGGCTTCCTCTGAAGACGCGGCCCAGGCTGGCGTGGCGGCGGCCCCGACGGTTTCCCTCCAGTTCTCGGTGGTCGACGGCGCCAACGGCAAGAAGGTGATCCGTATCACCAGCGCCGTGCCGGTCAACGACCCCTATCTCGATCTGCTGGTCGAAGTGAACAACGCCTCGGGCAAGAGCCTGCGCGAGTTCACCATCCTGCTCGACCCGCCGGGCAGCGCCGCCAGCAGCGTCCCGGCGACCCGCGCACCGACGCAGTCCGGTGGCAGCAAGTCGTCCCACCGCGCCGCGCC
>NZ_NRDP01000038.1:0-16322 GCF_002878475.1 Dyella sp. AD56 | reverse complement strand
ATCTGCGCGGCACCCGTGATCATGTTCTTCACGTAGTCGGCGTGGCCCGGGCAGTCCACGTGGGCGTAGTGGCGGTTCGGCGATTCGTATTCGACGTGAGCCGTCGAAATCGTGATACCACGTGCCTTTTCTTCCGGCGCCGCGTCAATCGCGTCATACGCCTTGAATTCGCCACCGAAGCGCTCTGCGCCGACCTTGGTCAGTGCGGCCGTCAGCGTCGTCTTGCCGTGGTCCACGTGACCAATCGTGCCGACGTTGACGTGCGGCTTGGTGCGCTCGAATTTACCCTTTGCCATGACTTAAACCTCTAAAAAAGACCGGTAGTTGGAGGAAGAAGGCCCTATCAGGCCTTCTTCATGACCTGCTCAGCGATGTTGTTCGGCGCTTCAGCGTAGTGGTCGAACTCCATCGTGAAGGTGGCGCGACCCTGGGTCAGCGAACGAATAGTCGTCGCATAACCGAACATCTCACCCAGCGGGACCATCGCGTTGATGGTCTTGCCTGACGGCGTGTCGTCCTGGCCCTGAAGCAGGCCGCGACGACGGCTCAGGTCGCCCATGACGTCGCCGACGTAATCTTCCGGCGTCACCACCTCGACCTTCATGATCGGCTCGAGCAGCACCGGCGATGCCTTCGCGAAGCCCTGCTTGAACGCCATCGATGCGGCGAGCTTGAACGCCATTTCGGACGAGTCGACGTCGTGGTACGAACCGAAGACCAGCTTGACCTTCACGTTCACCACCGGGAAGCCAGCCAGCGGACCGCTGGTGATGGTTTCGCGCAGGCCCTTCTCCACCGAAGGGATGAATTCCTTCGGGATCACGCCGCCCGTGATGTCGTTGATGAACAGGAAGTCGTTCTTGACGTCCGTGCTCTTACGATCTTCTTCGGTCATCGGTGACAGCTCGATCACCACGTGACCGTACTGACCCTTACCACCCGACTGCTTAGCGTGCTTGTAGTCCGACTTGACGTCCGACGAGCGAATCGTTTCGCGGTAGGCCACCTGCGGCTTGCCGACGTTGGCTTCCACGTTGAACTCGCGCTTCATGCGGTCCACCAGGATATCCAGGTGAAGCTCGCCCATGCCCGAAATGATCGTCTGGCCCGACTCCTCGTCCGTACGAACGCGGAACGAGGGATCTTCCGCAGCCAGACGGCCGAGGGCGATACCCATCTTTTCCTGGTCCGACTTGGTCTTCGGCTCCACCGCCATCGAAATCACCGGCTCCGGGAACGTCATGCGTTCCAGGGTGATGATGTGATCCTGCGAGCACAGCGTGTCACCGGTCGTCACGTCCTTCAAGCCGACCGCTGCGGCGATATCGCCAGCACGGACTTCCTTCAGCTCCTGACGCTCATTGGCGTGCATCTGCAGAATGCGGCCGATGCGCTCCTTCTTGGACTTGACCGGGTTGTACACCTGATCGCCCGCATTGAGCGTGCCCGAGTAGACGCGGAAGAACGTGAGCGAGCCCACGAACGGGTCGGTCATGATCTTGAACGCGAGCGCAGAGAACGGCGCGGCATCGTCAGCCTTGCGCGTGGCTTCCTTGTCGTCTTCGTCCAGACCGGCCACCGGCGGGCGGTCGATCGGCGACGGCAACAGGTTGACCACGGCGTCAAGCATCGCCTGCACGCCCTTGTTCTTGAACGCGGTACCGCAGAAGACCGGGATGATCTCGCTGGACAGCGTGCGTGCGCGCAGACCGCCAATGATCTCTTCCTCGGTGAGGTCACCCTCTTCCAAGTACTTGTTCATCAGCTCTTCGGTTGCCTCGGCCGCCGACTCGACCATGTACGAATGGGCTTCAGCAGCCTTATCCGCGAGGTTGGCCGGAATGTCCGCGTACTCGAACTTCATGCCCTGGGACTCCATGTCCCACACGATCGCCTTCATCTTGAGCAGGTCGACCACGCCTTCGAAGTTGTCTTCGGCACCGATCGGCACCTGCATCGGCACGGGGTTCGCACCCAGACGAGCCTTCAGCTGGTCAACCACCTTGTAGAAGTTCGCGCCAGTACGGTCCATCTTGTTGACGAACGCAAGGCGCGGCACCTTGTACTTGTTGGCCTGACGCCAGACGGTTTCCGACTGCGGCTGCACACCACCCACGGCGCAGAGCACGAACACCGCACCGTCGAGCACGCGGAGCGAACGCTCCACTTCGATGGTGAAGTCCACGTGACCTGGGGTGTCGATGATGTTGAAGCGGTGCTCGGGCAAGGAACGATCCATGCCCTTCCAGAACGCCGTCGTTGCCGCCGACGTAATGGTGATGCCGCGCTCCTGCTCCTGCTCCATCCAGTCCATCGTTGCTGCACCGTCATGCACCTCGCCAATCTTATGACTGACGCCGGTGTAGAACAGGATGCGCTCCGTGGTGGTGGTCTTGCCGGCATCGATGTGGGCCATGATGCCGAAGTTGCGGTAGCGCTCGATAGGAGTGGTGCGTGCCACGGTCTTAACCTCTGAAAGTTCTAGCTGTACTGCTTACCAGCGGTAATGCGAGAAGGCCTTGTTGGCCTCTGCCATGCGGTGCGTCTCTTCGCGCTTCTTGATCGCGCCACCGCGATTCTCGGAAGCTTCGAGCAACTCGGCGGCCAGCTTGCGCGGCATCGAGGTCTCGCCGCGCTTGCGAGCGGAATCGATGGCCCAGCGCATGGCGAGCGCCATACGGCGACCCGGACGCACTTCGACAGGCACCTGATAGGTAGCACCGCCGACACGACGGGACTTCACCTCGACCGCCGGAGCGATGTTGTTCAGTGCCTTCTCGACGAGCTGCACCGGCTCAGCGTTCTTTTCGCCGAGGTGGGCAAGCGCGCCATAGACGATGCTTTCTGCAACCGACTTCTTGCCGCTCTTCATCACCATGTTGATGAAGCGAGCGATCAGCTGGCTACCGTGCTTGGGATCCGGCAGGATCAGACGGGCGGGATGTGAACCTTTACGCGACATAGTTAATTCCTAAAGATCAGGACTTCGGGCGCTTGGCGCCGTACTTGGAGCGCGACTGACGGCGCTTGGTGACGCCGGCGCAGTCGAGACTGCCGCGCACCGTGTGGTAACGCACACCCGGCAGATCCTTGACGCGACCGCCGCGGATCAGGACCACGGAGTGCTCCTGCAGGTTGTGACCTTCGCCACCGATGTAGCTGATGACTTCGTAGCCGTTCGTCAGGCGCACCTTGGCAACCTTACGCAGCGCCGAGTTCGGCTTCTTCGGGGTGGTGGTGTAGACGCGCGTGCACACGCCGCGACGCTGCGGGCTGTTCTGCAAAGCCGGCGAAGCACTCTTGTAGGTCTTCGGGCTACGGGATTTGCGAACCAACTGATTGACTGTCGTCATTGAAGCTGTTCCTGAGAAACATAAAGGCAGACCGAACCGGCTCGGTCTGCCAAGAAGCGGGAATTTAACATGGGCAGCCTGTCACAGACAAGCTGACGCCCTGCCGGCCCTGGCCCGAACACGAGGCGCACTCCTTGCGCCTCTTTTCGTATGTCAGCGAGTAGAGCCCGTGAGGGGCTTACTCCACACCAATGTCGCTACCGGTGGTGGCTTCTGAGAAGGAAGCCGACGAAGCGGAGCCAGAAAGGGTTTCGAGCTCCGAGGCGGTCAGACCACCCTGACGATGACGCGATGCGTGATACGCCAGACCCGTACCTGCCGGAATAAGACGGCCGACAATAACATTTTCCTTCAGGCCACGCAAGGTGTCACGCGTGCCACGGACCGCCGCTTCCGTCAAGACTCGGGTCGTTTCCTGGAAGGAAGCTGCCGAGATGAAGGATTCCGTAGCCAACGAAGCCTTGGTGATACCGAGCAGCACCGACTGGAACTCCGCCGGACGCTCGCCACGCTTAACGGCGCGAGCGTTTTCGCCATTGATGCGAACACGCTCGACCTGCTCACCACGCAGGTAGTGACTCTCACCCGGATCGGTGATCTCCACCTTGCGCAACATCTGGCGAATGATCGCTTCGATGTGCTTGTCGTTGATCTTCACGCCCTGCAGACGGTAGACGTCCTGGATTTCCTTGACCAGGTAGGAAGCCAGCGGCTCGACACCCAGCAGGCGCAGGATGTCGTGCGGGCTGGGCTCGCCGTCCACCACGGTTTCGCCCTTCTCCACGTGCTCGCCTTCGAACACGATGACCTGACGCCACTTCGGAATCAGCTCTTCGTGCTCGTTGCCGTCCACGTCCTTGATGATGAGGCGCTGCTTGCCCTTGGTGTCCTTGCCGAAGCTGATGACGCCCGAGCGCTCGGCGAGGATCGCCGGTTCCTTGGGCTTGCGCGCTTCGAACAAGTCGGCCACGCGGGGCAGACCACCCGTGATGTCGCGGGTCTTGGAGGTTTCCTGCGGGATACGAGCGACCACGTCACCCACGCCCACCTGTGCACCGTTCTGGATCGACACGATAGCACCGGCCGGGAGCATGTACTGCGCCGGCACGTCGGTGCCCGGCAGCTTCAGCTCGCGACCCTTGGCATCTTCCAGGCGCACGATCGGGCGCAGATCCTTGGCGGCCGTACCACGGCGCTTCGGATCGGTCACAACCGCCGATTCCAGACCGGTCAGTTCGTCGGTCTGGCTCTGCACGGTGATGCCATCGATGAAGTCGATGAAGCGCACGGTACCGGCCACTTCCGACACGATCGGATGGGTATGCGGATCCCAGTTAGCCACGGCCTGACCAGCCTTGACCGGATCACCGTCCTTGACGGTGATCGTGGCGCCGTAGGGCACCTTGTAGCGCTCACGCTCACGGCCGTTGACGTCGATGACGCTGACTTCGCCCGAACGTGACACCGCCACCAGGTGACCCTGGTTGTGATGCACGGTCTTGAGGTTATTGAATTTCAGCGTGCCGGTGGTCTTCACCGTCACGTTGTCTACGGCAGCCGCACGAGACGCCGCACCACCGATGTGGAACGTACGCATGGTGAGCTGGGTACCCGGCTCACCGATCGACTGCGCAGCGACGACGCCAACAGCCTCACCCATGTTCACCAGGTGACCACGGGCCAGGTCGCGGCCGTAGCACAGTGCGCACACGCCATGATCGGCAGAGCAAGTGATGGGCGAGCGCACCTTAATCGACTGCACGCCAGCCTTGTCGAGCTTCTCGACCAGGGCTTCGTCCAGCAGGGTGTCGCGCGTGACGATCGGCTCGTTGTCTTCGCCCGGGCCGTAGACGTCTTCCAGAGCCACACGGCCAAGCACGCGGTCGCGCAGCGGCTCGACCACGTCGCCGCCTTCCACGATCGGCTGCATGGTGACGCCTTCGTCCGTGCCGCAGTCGTACGAGGTGATCACCACGTCCTGGGCCACGTCGACGAGACGACGGGTCAGGTAACCGGAGTTCGCCGTCTTCAGCGCCGTATCCGCGAGACCCTTACGGGCACCGTGGGTGGAGTTGAAGTACTGCAGAACGTTCAGGCCTTCGCGGAAGTTCGCCTTGATGGGCGTCTCGATGATCGAGCCGTCCGGGCGAGCCATCAGGCCGCGCATACCGGCCAGCTGACGAATCTGAGCGACCGAACCACGAGCGCCCGAGTCGGCCATGATGTACAGCGAGTTCATGGACTTCTGGTTGACCGTCTTGCCTTCGGCATCGGTCACCTTCTCGGTACCGATACCGTCGATCATCGCCTTGGCGACGAGTTCATTGGTGCGCGACCAGATGTCGACGACCTTGTTGTAGCGCTCACCAGCGGTCACGAGACCGGACTGGTACTGCTCCTGGATCTCGACCACTTCCTTCTCGGCTTCTTCCAGGATCGGCTTCTTCTGATCCGGGATGATCATGTCATCGATGCCGATGGAGATACCCGCGCGCGTGGCGAAGCGGAAACCGGTGTACATCAGCTGATCGCCGAAGATCACGGTGTCCTTCAGGCCCAGGCGGCGATAGCACTGGTTGATCAGGCGCGAGATGTTCTTCTTGGTCAGCTCGGTGTTGGCCAGCGCGAACGGCAGACCTTCCGGCATGATTTCGAGCAGCAGCGCGCGACCCACGGTCGTATCGACGATCTGGGTGCCTTCGGTGCGGTTGCCGTCTTCGTCGATCTGCACCTGGTTGATGCGAACCTTGACCTTGGCGTGCAACTGCACGGCGCGGTTGTCGTAGGCGCGGCGGACTTCGCCGATGCCCGAGAACACCATGCCGTTGCCCTTCGCATTCACCAGCTCGCGGGTCATGTAGTACAGACCCAGCACCACGTCCTGGGTCGGCACGATGATCGGCTCGCCGTTGGCGGGCGACAGGATGTTGTTGGTCGCCATCATCAGAGCGCGGGCTTCGAGCTGCGCCTCGATCGAGAGCGGCACGTGCACAGCCATCTGGTCACCGTCGAAGTCGGCGTTGAACGCCGTACAGACGAGCGGATGCAGCTGGATTGCCTTGCCTTCGATGAGCTTGGGCTCGAACGCCTGGATGCCCAAACGGTGCAGCGTCGGCGCACGGTTGAGCATCACGGGATGTTCGCGGATCACCTCTTCGAGGATGTCCCACACCTGGCCTTCTTCGCGCTCGACGAGCTTCTTGGCGGCCTTAATGGTGGTCGCTTCGCCGCGAGCCTGCAGCTTGGCAAAGATGAAGGGCTTGAACAGCTCAAGCGCCATCTTCTTGGGCAGGCCGCACTGGTGCAGACGCAGGGTCGGGCCCACCACGATCACCGAACGACCGGAGTAGTCCACGCGCTTGCCAAGCAGGTTCTGACGGAAGCGGCCCTGCTTACCCTTGATCATGTCGGCCAGCGACTTCAGCGCGCGCTTGTTCGTGCCGGTGATGGCACGACCGCGACGGCCGTTATCGAGCAACGCATCGACCGATTCCTGCAGCATGCGCTTTTCGTTGCGCACGATGATGTCGGGCGCATTGAGTTCAAGCAGGCGACGCAGGCGGTTGTTGCGGTTGATGACGCGACGGTACAGATCGTTCAGATCAGACGTGGCGAAGCGGCCGCCATCGAGCGGCACCAGCGGACGCAGATCCGGCGGCAGCACCGGCAGCACGGTCAACACCATCCACTCCGGCTTGTTGCCGGACTCGAGGAAGGCTTCGATCAGCTTGACGCGCTTGGTGAGGCGCTTGAGCTTGGTCTCGGAATTGGTCGAGCCAATCTCTTCCTTCAGGCGCACGACTTCGCCCGGAAGGTCCAGGGACTTGAGCAGCTCATAGACGGCCTCGGCACCCATGCGGGCATCGAACTCGTCGCCATGCTCTTCCACGGCTTCCAGGTACTGGTCTTCGCTGAGCAGCTGGCCGCGCTCAAGCGCGGTCAAACCCGGATCGATGACCACGAAGGCTTCGAAGTACAGGATGCGCTCGATGTCACGCAGCGTCATGTCCAGCATCAGACCGATGCGCGACGGCAGCGACTTGAGGAACCAGATGTGCGCGGTCGGCGAGGCCAGCTCGATGTGGCCCATGCGCTCGCGGCGCACCTTGGCCAGCGTCACTTCCGTGCCGCACTTTTCACACACCACGCCGCGATGCTTCATGCGCTTGTACTTGCCGCACAGGCACTCGTAATCCTTCACAGGACCGAAGATGGCGGCGCAGAACAGGCCGTCGCGCTCCGGCTTGAAGGTGCGGTAGTTGATCGTTTCCGGCTTCTTCACTTCGCCGTACGACCACGAGCGGATCAGCTCTGGCGAAGCCAGGGCGATCTTGATCGCATCGAAGTCAGGCGCGGTGCGCTGCTGGTTGAACAGATTGAGCAGGTCTTTCATGGATGTCTCCGAAGATCGGAAATAGGGAATGGAGAATCGGCAATCGGGAGACCGAGGAATGAAGCTTCATTCCTCGTCTCGTCCTCAACTCACTTCACTTCTTCCAGATCAATATCGATACCGAGCGAGCGGATTTCCTTCACCAACACGTTGAAGGACTCCGGCATGCCCGCCGCCATCTCGTGGTTGCCGTCGACAATGTTCTTGTACATCTGGTTACGGCCCTGCACGTCGTCGGACTTCACCGTCAGCATTTCCTGCAGGGTGTAGGCCGCGCCGTAGGCTTCGAGCGCCCAGACTTCCATTTCACCGAAGCGCTGGCCACCGAACTGCGCCTTACCACCCAGCGGCTGCTGCGTGACCAGCGAGTACGGACCGGTCGAACGCGCGTGCATTTTGTCGTCGACAAGGTGGTTCAGCTTCAGGTAGTGCATGTAGCCCACGGTGACCGGGCGATCGAACGCCTCGCCAGTACGACCATCGAACAGCACCGTCTGGCCGGATTCCGGCAGATCAGCGAGCCTGAGCATCGCCTTGATCTCTGTTTCCTCGGCACCGTCGAACACCGGTGTCGCCATCGGCACGCCTTCCTGCAGGTTGTTGGCCAAGGCGAAGATTTCTTCGTCGGTCAACGACTTCAGGTCGACATGCTGCACGGCGCCAGCGACGTGGTGGTTGTACACCTGGTCGAGGAACTCACGGATCTGCGCCACCTTGGCCTGCGCTTCGAGCATCTTCTGGATCTTCTTACCCAGACCCTTTGCGGCCCAGCCAAGATGCACTTCCAGAATCTGACCGATGTTCATACGCGACGGCACGCCCAGCGGGTTCAACACGATGTCGACCGAGGTACCGTCTTCGGAGAACGGCATGTCCTCCACCGGCACCACGTTGGACACCACACCCTTATTACCGTGGCGACCGGCCATCTTGTCGCCCGGTTGGATGCGGCGCTTTACGGCCAGGAACACCTTGACCATCTTGAGCACGCCCGGAGCAAGGTCGTCGCCCTGGGTGATCTTGCCCTGCTTTTCCTTGAAGCGCTTGTCGAACTCTTCCTTATGGCGCTTGATCTGGTCAGCCGCGCGCTCGAGGAACTCGGTGACATCCTCTTCCTTGACGTTGACCTTGAACCAGTCGTCCTTCTTCAGGCCGTCCAGGTAAGCGTCAGTGATCTCGGCGCCGCGCTTGAGGCCGCCGGGACCGCTCATTGCGGTCTTGCCGACGAGCTGGGTGCGCATACGGTTGTAGATCGCGCCCTCGAGGATGCGGAACTGGTCATCAAGATCCTTGCGGATGCGCTTGACTTCCATTTCCTCGATTTGCTTGGCGCGCTTGTCCTTCTCGATACCGTCGCGAGTGAAGACCTGCACGTCGATGACGGTGCCGTCCATACCCGGCGGCACGCGCAGCGAGCTGTCCTTAACGTCGGAAGCCTTCTCACCGAAGATCGCACGCAGCAGCTTTTCTTCCGGCGTGAGCTGGCTCTCGCCCTTCGGCGTGACCTTGCCGACCATGATATCGCCGGCCTTCACTTCCGCACCGATGTACACGATGCCGGATTCGTCGAGGCGAGCCAGCGCCTGCTCACCCACGTTCGGGATGTCGGCGGTGATTTCCTCGGCGCCAAGCTTGGTGTCACGCGCGATGCACGACAGCTCCTCGATGTGGATCGAGGTGTAGCGGTCTTCCTGCACGACGCGCTCGGAGAGCAGGATCGAGTCTTCGAAGTTGTAGCCGTTCCACGGCATGAAGGCGATCAGCATGTTCTGGCCGAGCGCGAGCTCGCCCAGGTCGGTCGACGAACCGTCGGCCAGCGTGTCGCCCTTTGCCACCACATCACCCACGTTCACCAGCGGACGCTGGTTGAGGTTGGTGTTCTGATTGGAGCGGGTGTACTTGGTCAGCGTGTAGATATCGACGCCGGCATCGTTGTCGCCGACTTCTTCCTCGTTCACGCGCACCACGATACGGCCGGCGTCGACCTGGTCGATCACACCGCCACGTTTGGCGGTAACGATGACGCCCGAGTCACGTGCCACAGCGCGCTCGATGCCCGTCCCCACCAGCGGGGTCTGCGAACGCAGGGTCGGCACAGCCTGACGCTGCATGTTCGCGCCCATCAGTGCGCGGTTCGCGTCGTCGTGCTCGAGGAAGGGCACAAGCGCTGCTGCCACCGACACGGTCTGCATGGGCGAAACGTCCATGTAGTCCACTTCAGCAGACGGACGCAGCTCGGACTCACCACGGAAACGGCAAGACACGAAGTCTTCGACAAAAGCGCCGTCCTTCAACGGGGAGTTCGCCTGCGCGATCACGTGATCGCCTTCTTCGATCGCCGACAGGTAATCCACCTGGTCAGTGACCTTGCCGCCGACGACCTTGCGGTACGGCGTTTCGAGGAAGCCATACTGGTTGGTGCGCGCGTAAACGGCGAGCGAATTGATCAGGCCGATGTTCGGACCTTCCGGCGTTTCGATGGTGCAGACGCGGCCGTAATGAGTCGGATGCACGTCGCGCACTTCGAAGCCTGCGCGCTCACGCGTCAGACCGCCTGGGCCCAGTGCCGAGACGCGACGCTTGTGCGTCACTTCCGACAGCGGGTTGTTCTGATCCATGAACTGGCTGAGCTGCGACGAGCCGAAGAACTCCTTCACCGCCGCCGCAACCGGCTTGGCGTTGATCAGTTCCTGCGGGGTCAAACCTTCGGACTCCGCCAGCGACAGGCGCTCACGCACCGCGCGCTCGACGCGCACCAGACCAATGCGGAAGGTGTTCTCGGCCATTTCACCGACCGAACGCACGCGACGGTTGCCCAGGTGATCGATATCGTCGACGGTACCGTGACCGTTCTTGATGTCGATAAGCACCTTGAGCACGTCGAGGATGTCGGAGCGGTCGCCCTGTGAGGCAACGAGCTTCTGAGCTTCCTCTTCCTTGCGGTCAGCGAAGTACCTCTTGTCGAACAACACGCCCGGACCCGTGATTTCCTGACGGCCCACGCGACGGTTGAACTTCATGCGACCGACGGCCGACAGGTCGTAGCGATCGAAGGTGAAGAACAGGTTGTAGAACAGGTTCTGCGCGGCGTCCTTGGTCGGCGGCTCGCCCGGGCGCATCATGCGATAGATTTCCACCAGCGCCTCGAGCGGCGTCTTGGTGTTGTCGATGCGCAGGGTGTGCGAGATGTACGCACCGCGATCCAGGTCGTTGACGTAGAGCGTCGGCACGACTTCGATACCGGCCTTGCGGAAGTTTTCCAACTGCTCGGCGGTGATTTCGTCGTTGGCCTGGGCCAGCAGTTCGCCGGTCTTGGGGTCGATGACGTCAATCGCGAGGATGCGGCCGACCGGATAGTCGTCCGGCACTTCCAGCGCAGTGATGTTCTCGGCGGCGAGCTGACGCACGTGACGCGCCGTGATGCGCTTGCCGGCTTCCACCAGCACCGTGTCACCAATGGTCAGGTCGAAGGTCAACGTTTCGCCGCGCAGGCGCTCGGCGACGAGCTCCAGCGTGGTGCCGCCCTTCTTCCCCAGGTGGAACACGTTATGCTCGAAGAACACGTCGAGCATTTCGACATTGGTGTAGCCAAGCGCACGCAGCAGCACTGTCACCGGCAGCTTGCGGCGACGGTCGATACGCGTGAACAGTGCATCCTTCGGGTCGAACTCGAAGTCGAGCCACGAGCCGCGGTAAGGAATCACACGAGCCGAGAACAGCAGTTTGCCGGAGCTATGCGTCTTGCCGCGGTCATGATCGAAGAACACGCCCGGCGAACGATGCAGCTGCGAAACGATGACGCGCTCGGTACCGTTGATGATGAAGGTGCCGGTGTCGGTCATGAGCGGAATTTCGCCCATGTAGACTTCTTGCTCCTTCACGTACTTCACGGCTTTCTTGGAGGCCGGGCTGTCCTTGTCATAGATGACCAGACGCACGGTCACGCGCAGCGGCGCACCGAAGGTCATGCCGCGGTTGCGGCACTCGCGCTCATCAAACGGCGGCTCGCCCAGGCGATAGTCGACATACTCAAGTGCGGCATTGCCCGAATAGCTCACGATCGGGAACACGGACTTCAGCGCGGCGTGGAGACCCTTCTCATCGCGCTGCTTGGGAGCGACATGCTCCTGCAGGAATTCGCGATAAGAGTCGGTCTGGATGGTCAGCAGG
This sequence comes from Dyella sp. AD56, assembly GCF_002878475.1. Taxonomy (NCBI): domain Bacteria; kingdom Pseudomonadati; phylum Pseudomonadota; class Gammaproteobacteria; order Lysobacterales; family Rhodanobacteraceae; genus Dyella; species Dyella sp. AD56. The sequence goes on along the minus strand of NZ_NRDP01000038.1, from coordinate 4,406 downwards.
TTCGGAACGCCCAAAACAGGGGGACGCTTGCCGAAATCCTTGCGGATGCGCTTCTTCTCGGTAAACGAGTAGGTCATGGTGGGTACCGCCTCGGTTGTGTATTCGATGAATCGGGAGTCGGAAATAGAGAATCGGGAATAGAGAATCGAAAGCTACCCACCTTCAAGGGCTGCTCCCTAATTCCCTATTCCCCATTCCCTGCCGACAACAGGCAAAGCCCAGGGGCTTACGCCCCCAGGCTTGGCTTGACGCTAGATCAAACTGACGGCGCGCAAGAGCGCCAATTACTTCAGTTCGACCGTGGCGCCGGCAGCTTCGAGGTCCTTCTTGAACTTCGCAGCGTCGTCCTTCGAAGCGGCTTCCTTCACGACGCCACCGGCTTCGGTCAGGTCCTTCGCTTCCTTCAGGCCCAGGCCCGTGATGGCGCGGACGGCCTTGATCACGTCGACCTTCTTGTCGCCTGCGCTCTTGAGGATGACGTCAAACTCGGTCTGTTCTTCAACAGCCGGGCCAGCAGCGGCCGGACCAGCGGCCATCATCACGGGGGCGGCGGCGGTGACGCCAAACTTTTCTTCGATGGCCTTCACCAGGTCCATCACTTCCATCAGCGACTTGGCGGCGACGGCTTCAACGATCTGTTCGTTGGTCAGGGACATTTGCATTTACCTCTGGAAATTGATTCGAATTGAATAGTCAACGAACTTAGGCGGGCTCGGCTTCAGCCGGGGCCTCGGCGGCAACTTCGCCACCACCCTGCTTGTCGGCCACAGCCTTGACCACGCGGGCGAACATCGAAGCGGGCTCAGCCAGCACACGGGCCAGCATGGCCAGTGCCTGTTCGCGAGTCGGCAGCGACGCCAGCACTTCGACGTGCTCGGCCGGAAGCAGCTTGCCTTCCACCGAGACGACGCGCGCCTTCAGCTTGTCGTTGGTCTTGGCGAATTCCTTGATCAGGCGACCGGCAGCGCCGGGCTCCTCGGTCGAGAATGCGTACAGCAGCGGACCGGTCAGGGCGTCCTTGACGACCTCAAACTCGGTACCTACCACAGCGCGCGATGCAAGCGTGTTCTTGACAACCTTCAAGAACACGCCGGATTCGCGAGCCTTCTTGCGCATCGCGGTCATCTGTTCGACCGTGGTGCCCGCATACTCGGCAGCGACCAAGGAGTGAGCCTTCGCGGCAACTTCTGCCAGTTCGGCGACTACTTCTTGCTTCTGAGAGAGATTCAGAGCCATTTTTCACTCCTCTTATGAATTCCGCTTACGGCTCCTGCCGCTTGCGGTCCTGAGCGACACCGTCCGTGACGTCGGGGATCAGAGATCCCGGGTGGTGGCCTTTCCAGAACACACTCCTAAAACATTAGGATTCCAGAAGGGGCGACACCATCTACGCAGGCCAGATCCGCGAGGAATCCGATTAAGCGAACCCGCTTGCCACGACGGCGATTCCTTGCCAACACGAGCTCCCTGCTCGTCGTCGTGGCGCGTTGATCGCGCCTGCGGTCTTTGACGGCGGCCTTGGCACTAGGCCGCGGCTGCCTTCAAAAACGTGCCCGCACTAGTCATGCCAGTGCGGGACTTGAACTTGTTACTTGGTCGACACCGACAGAGTCGACACTTCGACCGGCACGCCCACGCCCATGGTGGACGACAGAGCGACCTTCTGCAGATACTGACCCTTGGCGGTCGACGGCTTGGCCTTCAGCAAGTCGTTGACCAGCGCGTTCAGGTTGTCCGCGAGCTGCGCAGCGTCGAAGCTAGCCTTGCCGATGGTGGCGTGGATGATGCCCGCCTTGTCGTTGCGGAACTTCACCTGGCCGGCCTTGGCGTTTTTGACAGCCGTGGCGACGTCGGCCGTGACCGAGCCGTCCTTCGGGTTCGGCATCAGGCCACGGGGACCGAGCAGCTGGCCGAGCTTACCAACGACGCGCATCGCGTCCGGCGTAGCGATCACACGACCGAAGTCGAGATCGCCAGCCTGCATGCGCTCAGCCAGGTCGTCCATACCGACAGCGTCGGCACCGGCGGCCTTGGCGGCTTCGGCCTTTTCACCGGCCGGCACGAACACGGCGACCTTGACGGTCTTGCCGGTACCGTGAGGCAGCAGCGACGAACCACGCACGCCCTGGTCGGACTTCTTGGCGTCGATGCCGAGGCGGACCGCAACGTCCACGGACTCAGCGAACTTCGCCTTGGCGTTGTTCTTGACGATGGTCAGGGCTTCTTCCAGGCCATAGAGCTTGCCCGGCTGCACTGCGGCCTGAGCCGCCTTCAAACGCTTCGTGATCTTTGCCATGTCTTAGCCCTCCACCACAAAGCCCATGCTGCGCGCGCTACCAGCGATGGTGCGCACTGCAGCGTCCAGATCAGCAGCCGTGAGATCCGGCTCCTTCTGCTTTGCAACGTCTTCCAGCTGCTTGCGGGTGATCTTGCCGACCTTGTCGGTGTTCGGCTTGGACGAGCCCTTGGCGATGCCCGTGGCCTTCTTGATCAAGATCGAAGCCGGCGGGGTCTTGGTGATAAAGGTGAAGCTACGGTCCGAATAGGCCGTGATGATCACAGGAATCGGGAGACCCGGCTCCAACTTCTGCGTAGCGGCATTGAACGCCTTGCAGAACTCCATGATGTTCAGGCCGCGCTGACCGAGGGCCGGACCCACCGGCGGCGACGGGTTGGCCTGACCTGCCTTGACCTGCAGCTTGATATAACCAGTTACTTTCTTTGCCATTGCTTTTTCCTCGCGAGTTCAAGCGCCTTGCGGCTCCTCGCAACGTTGTCATTCCCTGAGAGAGGAAGGCTCGCTATCCCGCGAACCCCAGAAACACGGGCACGCCGGGCAAAACACCCCAGCGTGAACCGCGCAGTATAGAGATTGATCAAGTTTTAAGCAAGCCCCATGCCGAGACCTGCCATGGAGCCAAGTCAGGCTTTCTCGACCTGACCGAATTCCAGCTCAACCGGGGTCGATCGACCGAAAATGAGCACCGCGACGCGTAGCCGGCTCTTCTCGTAATTGACCTCTTCGACCACGCCGTTGAAGTCATTGAACGGACCATCGGTGACGCGAACCATTTCGCCAGGCTCAAACAGGACCTTGGGCTTAGGCTTCTCGACACCCTCACGGACGCGACTCAGAATGGCATCGGCCTCGGAGTCACGGATCGGGAGCGGTCGGTCCGCCGTGCCACCAATGAAACCCATGACTTTCGGGGTTTCCTTGACCAAGTGCCAGCACTCGTCGTCGATGCGCGGCGCCTTACCCTCGGTATCCGTCTCGATCTGCACGAGAACGTAACCAGGAAAGAACTTGCGCTCGCTGCGGCGCTTCTGGCCGCTACGCATCTCGATGACCTCTTCGGTCGGGACCAACACTTCGCCGAACCTCTCTTCCATACCAGCGCGACGGATTCGCTCATCAAGCGACCGCTTTACCTGGTTTTCGAAGCCCGAATAGGCGTGCACCACATACCAACGCTTGCTCATGCCATCACCTCATGTACCGAGCTTGAGCAGCCAGTCGAGCACGACCGACTTCAGGATCAGATCAATCAGGCCCAGCAGCAGCGAAAGCACAATGACCACGACAATGATAATGCCGGTCGTCTTGAGCGTTTCGTCGCGTGTAGGCCAGACCACCTTGCGCAATTCGAACTGCGACTCGCCGAGAAAGGCGCGCACACGCCGGCCAGGGGCAGTGAACGCACCGATGGCCAGCGAAAGGATCAGCGCCGCCAGCACGCCCAGCAGTCGCACCGACTGTGGAACTGCGCCGTCACTGCCGAACCAAGAATACGCAAAAATGCCGGCTGCCAGCACGATTACGGCCAGCACCAGCTTGGCAATATCGGCGCCAGTAGCGCCCTTAGTTGATTCTGCCTTCGTATTCATGCGACGTGATCGGATGAGAAAGGCATCGACCGGGCTACGGTCTGCATGCCATCCGCCATCCGTCGTGGATCCTCGGGAAGATGGCACGCCAGGAGGGACTCGAACCCCCAACCTGCGGTTTTGGAGACCGCTGCTCTGCCAATTGAGCTACTGGCGTATTCAGAAAATGGGTGAAGTCGCTCGCCTTGCTGCCACAAGGTGGCGCCCTTGGGCACCTATTCCAAGGGCGGACCTAGGCCCGCCCCGGGGTTTCCTTGCAGCCCGCAGAGCGGGCGACTTCCCAGTGTACAGCTTACTTGATGACCTTGGCCACCACGCCGGCGCCGACGGTACGGCCGCCTTCGCGAATGGCGAAGCGCAGACCCTGGTCCATGGCGATCGGGTGGATCAGGCTGACAACCACCTTGATGTTGTCGCCCGGCATGACCATTTCCACGCCTTCCGGCAGCTCAATCGCGCCGGTCACGTCGGTCGTGCGGAAGTAGAACTGCGGACGGTAACCCTTGAAGAACGGGGTG
>NZ_NRDP01000037.1:0-26908 GCF_002878475.1 Dyella sp. AD56 | reverse complement strand
TGCCTGTTCAAGCGGCGCGCCGACGTCCGGGCGCATGGGAGAGACAACGCGGGTCACCTGGAAGATGAGAACCCGCCCCATAGGCCATCAGTCATGTTGCGAATTTCGAACCTACCCATTGACGTCTTCAGATGTGGTGTTATAGTTCACTACAACACCGGTCCACGAGGTCACTAAAGGAGTACCGCCATGAAAGCGAATAACCTGCTAGCCCTGACCGCCGCCGCCCTGTTCACTACAGTAGGCCTGGCCGCCATCCACTCCAACGTCAAGAGTCTCCCGGTCAGCGAGATCAACGGCGTCAAGGTCATCAACCTGGCCCCGGTCGATGTCCGCCCGACGGCTGAAGACATGCGCGCCGCCGCTCTGCTGGCCGACGCCGGCATGGCCACCCTGACCGTCTCCCCGCTGCTGTCGCCGGTGGCCGCTTCCAAGGCGGTGCTCGGGAGCGAGCTGGCCATGCCCTACTATTCGTTTGGCAGCAGCAAGTTCGGCCGTATCAGCAAGGAATAACCGTATGACCATCACCTGGAACGACAGCGTCCCGATCTACCGCCAGCTCCGTGAACGCGTAGTGGCGATGATTCTGGACGGCGCCTTGAACGAGGGCGACCCGCTGCCGTCAGTACGCCAGGTTGCTGCGGATTTCCAAATCAATCCGCTCACCGTGTCAAAGGCGTATCAGGAACTGGTCGATGATCAACTGGTTGAAAAAAGGAGGGGCTTGGGCATGTTTGTCATCGATGGAGCCAGGGAAGCGCTGCTCAAGTCTGAGCGCGAGCGGTTCCTGCGCGAGGAATGGCCTGCGCTCTTTGCCCGACTGCAGCGCCTCGGGCTGGACCTGAAAACGCTCATGCGTGAGGCGCCGGAAAGCCCGGTCGGTCCGGAAGGGAGCCAATCATGAACGCGGTCGTGACGGCTAACGGCCTTAACAAGGCCTACAAGAACTCGCTTGCGCTGAACGACGTCAGCTTCCGCATCGAGTCCGGCCGCATCGTGGGGCTGATCGGCCCCAATGGTGCCGGCAAGACCACCGCGCTGAAGGCCATCCTCGGCCTGACCGATTTCAAAGGCGAGTTGAACGTGCTGGGCTTTGATCCACGCACCCAGCGCGACAAGCTGATGGAACAGGTGTGCTTTATCGCCGACGTGGCGGTGCTGCCGCGCTGGATCCGGGTACGCGAGGCGATCGATTTCGTCGCCAACGTGCACCCACGCTTCAACCGGGCCAAGTGCGAGGCATTCCTGGCACGCACCAAACTGACGCCCAACCAGCGCGTCAAGCAGATGTCCAAGGGCATGATCGTGCAGTTGCACCTGGCCCTGGTGATGGCCATCGATGCTCGCCTGCTGGTGCTGGACGAGCCCACGCTGGGCCTGGACATCCTTTACCGCAAGCAGTTCTACCAGAGCCTGCTGGAAGACTACTTCGACGAGAACAAAACGATCATCGTGACTACGCACCAGGTCGAGGAGATCGAACACATCCTCACCGACCTGATGTTCATCCGCGACGGCAAGATCGTGCTGGATACCGATATGGATACCGTGGGCGAACGATTCGTCGAGGTGATGGTGAGCGCCGACCAGGCCGCCACCGCACGCAACATGAAGCCGCTGGATGAGCGGCAGGTATTCGGCAAGAGCATATTCCTGTTCGACGGCGCCGACCGTGCCACGCTGGAACGCATGGGCGAAGTGCGCCGACCGACCGTCAGCGACCTGTTTGTCGCCACCATGAAGGGGACCTACGCATGAAAACCTTCTACTGGCTCGTGAAGCGCGAATTCTGGGAACACCGAGGCGGCTTCCTGTGGGCGCCCGTGGTGACCGGTGGCGTCTTCCTGATCCTCAACGTGATGGCCATCATCACCGCTGAAGTGATGAGCGCCCGCCACGGCATGCAGATCGGCGGCAACGACATCGGCATGATGATGCGCAACGCGGATGCCGGCGACCTGGCACAAGTCGGCGCAGCAGCCGACGTGGCCATGATCTCTTCGATGGGCATGATCGGCATCGTCATGGGCATTGTGGTGCTGTTCTACTGCCTCGGCTCGCTCTACGACGATCGCCGCGACCGCAGCGTGCTGTTCTGGAAATCCCTGCCCGTCTCCAACACCAGCACGGTGCTTTCCAAGGTGGCTAGTGCAGCCCTGATCGCGCCAGTCATCGCGGTGGTAGTGAGCATCGCTTGCGGCCTGCTGCAGCTGATCCTGTTCGCCATCGTACTGTCGTTCCACGGCGTCAACGCGTGGCAGTTGCTCACGCTCTCCCATCCGATACGCGCCATTGCGTCGCTGGTAAGCAACATCCCGCTGTATGCGCTGTGGGCCATGCCTGCCATCGGCTGGTTGATGCTCTGCTCGTCCGGTGCACGCAGCAAGCCCTTCCTGTGGGCAGTGGCGGTACCGGTGGTGCTCGGTCTGCTGGTCAGCTGGTTCGGCATCATGGGGTTGTTCAACCTGCCCACTGCCTGGTTCTGGGGCAACGTCGTGCAGCGCGTCCTGCTCAGTGTGTTCCCGGGCTCCAGCCTGGTGTTCGACAAGCACGGCTTGCAAGGTGTGAACGACCTCGGCGACAACAATCCGCTAGGCGTCCTCTCACCCGACCACACCTACGGCCTGCTTGCCTCGCCCAATCTGTGGATCGGTGTGTTGACGGGTGCAGTGCTGATCGCCGGCGCCATCTGGTTCCGCCGAGTCCGCGACGACAGTTGACGTTCAACCGCATTCGCAGGGGAGACATACGATGAAGACCAACATAATCGCCGGCAGCATCATCGCCATGACCCTGCTGTTGCCGCTGGCGGCCTGCAGCCAGTCAGGCCACGACGGCAACAGCGACACCGCTCAGGCCGCGAAGGAAGTGCAGGAGCAAACGTCGCCATCGGCTATCGGTGCGGAGATCCAGAAGGGCATTGAACAGGCCAAGCAGGAACTGGTTACGCAGGACATTGACGTCACCAGCATCCACATCGGTAAAGAGCCTCACGATGGCGAGCATCCTCACAATGGCAGCGACACCCTTCCCAAGGCTGTCATCACCCCACAGGGCAATCTGGTGATCGCTGGCAAGCCTGTCGATGCCACTCCCGAGCAGCACGCCTTGCTGGTGGACTATCGCCAGCAAATCATCGGCATCGCCATGGCCGGCATGGATATCGGCGCGAGCAGCGCCAACATGGGTGTCGGCATGGCGAAGAAGGCTATCGTCGGCGCGCTTCTTGGCAGGAGCGACAAGGAGATCGAGGCCAGCATGAAGCCGCAGACCGACAAGATCCGCGCGGCGGCCATCCAGCTGTGCCATCACATGCCGGACGTGCTGGCCTCCCAGCAAAAATTGGCCACCGCTCTGCCCGCGTTCCAGCCTTATGCCACGATGACGCAGAAAGACGTCGACGACTGCGGTAAGGACACGGATGAGAACGGTAAGCCGGGCGTGGCCGTATTCTCGGAATGACGTTGAAGGCCGGCACGCATCGGCTTCCACCGTATACGTGACTGCAGCTGATGGCCTTATCCCGCCGACACGTATCGAAAGGATGCGGAGTGCCGGCGGGTAAGCTTTTCAACCGACCCTGCCGCGCGCAGACTTTCGAACCTAACCACACAGGAACGCCGCCATGTCTTTTCGCTACCTGCCCTGCGTACTCACCGTAGCGCTCCTGACCGCCGCATGCAGTGATTCGGGCCATGACATCCAGGTGTTCGGCGCGAGCACTGATGTAATCAGCAACAACATCACGCTGCACGACGGTGTCGTCACCATCAAGGTGTCCGGTGCTCCCACGGCCACCGTGGATCGGCAAGGCCAACTGGTCGTCGATGGCAAGGCGGTTGCCGTGAACGACGCACAACACGCACTCCTGCAGCGTTACAACGGCACCGCGCTCAAGATGCACGACGACGCCATCGCCACCGGCAAGGCAGGCGCGGAAACAGCCACCAAGGCACTGGGCGCTGTGGCCGGCAAGCTCACGGGCGCCGACAGCGCCGAGGAAACACGCCAGAAGGCTGAGGCCGCCGCGCAAGATGTGAAGCAGGCTGCAGCGAAGATCTGCGACGACCTGGCCGACATGAAATCGGCGCAGGACGAACTCGCCGGCCAAGTGGACGCGTTCAAGCCCTATGGACAGGCGTTGAGCGACCGCAACGTCGAAGGTTGCCGCAAGAGCCTCAAGCACTGACACCACGGTAGGAGCGCACAGACCGCACTCCTACACAAAAGCAGCGCGGCGGCAGATCAGCCGCCGCCACCGCCTCCGCTGTGAATGCCACCACGCGTGAGCGCCATCGGATCCAGCAGCTTCTGCAGCTCACTCTTCGACAGGCCAGTGGTTTCCAACGCCACGTCCATGATCGGACGTTTTTCCTTGTAAGCCTGCTTGGCCGTCGCCGCACCCTTCTCGTAACCAATCACCGGATTGAGCGCGGTGACCAGGATCGGGTTCTTGTCCAGCGCTTCCTTCACGCGTGCAGTATTCACCTTGAAACCGGCGATGGCCTTGTCGGCCAGCAGCACGCTGACATTGGACAGGATGCCGATCGACTCCAGAAGGTTGTGCGCGATCAACGGCAGCATCACGTTGAGCTGGAAGTTGCCCGACTGACCCGCGATGGTGATGGCGGCGTCGTTGCCGATCACCTGCGCCGCAACCATGGCGGTTGCTTCGGGAATCACCGGATTCACCTTGCCAGGCATGATCGACGAACCCGGCTGCAACGCCGGCAACTCGATCTCGCCCAGGCCCGCGAGCGGACCGGAGTTCATCCAGCGCAAATCGTTGGCGATCTTCATCAGGGCCACAGCAAGTGTCTTGAGCTGGCCTGAGAGTTCAACGGCGGCGTCCTGCGCAGCCATCCCCTCGAAGAAATTCTCCGCGGAGTCGAAACGTACGCCCGTGAGCTTCTTCAACTCGCGCGCCACCGAGGCACCGAACTTGGGATCGGCATTGATGCCGGTGCCCACCGCAGTACCACCCAGCGGCAGGCGACGCATGCGCTTCAAGCTGTCTTCGATACGCTCGATGGCGGTGCCAATCTGCGCGGCCCAGCCCGAAAGCTCCTGGCCAAACGTCACCGGCATCGCATCCATCAAGTGCGTGCGCCCCGTCTTGGGCACGCTGCGCAATTCACGCGCACGACGCTCGATGCTGCGCTTGAGGTGCTTGAGCGCAGGCAGCAACTGTTCGCTGGTGGTGAGCGTGGCGCTGACGTGAATGGCCGTGGGAATCACGTCGTTGGAACTTTGCCCGTAGTTGACGTGATCGTTGGGATGCACCTTGCCGCCAGCCCGGCTGGCGAGGTGGGCGATCACCTCATTGGCATTCATGTTGGTACTGGTGCCCGAACCCGTCTGGAACACATCGATAGGGAACTGGTCGTCGTACTCACCCTCGGCGACAGCCAACGCCGCCTTGCGGATGGCATGCGCCTGGTTCTTCTTCAGATATCCCAGCAGGAAATTCGCGTCCGCCGCCGCGGCCTTGATCAAGCCAAGCGCGCGAATGAAGGCGCGCGGCATGTGCAAGCCAGAGATGGGGAAGTTGTCGACGGCGCGTTGTGTCTGAGCGCCGTAGAGGGCTTTGGACGGCACTTTGAGTTCACCCATGCTGTCGTGTTCGATGCGGAACTGGCTCATGTCCTTGCGATTCCTCGGGGGGATTTGGGGAATATAGGTCGGGGCGTGTTAGGGAGTCGCCAAGGGGGACCAGTGTGGTTTGCTCCCTCTCCCCTCCGGGGAGAGGGTTGGGGTGAGGGGTGGGTGCTCGCCTCACGGTTTCATCTTTAGCCGTCATCCCTGCGAAGGCAGGGATCCAGTAGCGGTAGCGCTCGGTTGTCGCGTTTCGTCGACCTGGCCACCTACGCGGCGGGCGTTTCGACCTCCTACCGGAGGCCGAGTCACTTTTCTTTGCTTGCCCACGCACGCGCAGGAGCGCGTGCGAACGGCGAAGCCGGCCCAAAGGGCGAAGGGCAGGATGCCCGGAGTAAAGAAAAGTAACCCAAAGAAAGGGCACCCCCACTTGGCGCTGGCCGGTGAAGCCGGCCAGTCCGTGAGGGGCGGCCGGGCTTTTCGACGGGGCTCCTGCCCCGGCGAAAAGGAATCGGCATCCTTGCCGACTCCCCTGCGGGCCTTGTCGTCCACCCCTCACCGCCGCACAGGGGACCTGAAGATCAAAAGCGAAAGCAGACGGCTCGTGTAGCTCCGCTACACATCGCATCGCAACAGATCGGGTTGCTCCCGCAAACCCTCTCCTCAATGAGGATAAGGCGTGAGAGTCCCGGCCACCCATGCCGCACAAGAGAGACAAGGCGGAAGCGCCCCCCCGCAAAAAACCCGAATCCGCCCCTCCCCGCCCCTGTTGTAAAATCTCCCCTTTCCCGCCTCTGGAACACCCCCGATGTCCTCCCATGCCCTGACCGCCCTGTCGCCGCTGGACGGCCGTTACGCCAGCAAGGTCGAAACGCTGCGCCCGATCTTCAGCGAGTTCGGACTCATGCACCGCCGCGTGCACGTGGAGATCGAGTGGCTGCTGGCGCTGGGTGCGGACAATGGCATCGCCGAGCTGCCGCCGTTCACCTCGGAGCAGGTGGCAAAGCTCAAGGGCATCTCGGTGGATTTCAGCGTGGACGACGGCGCGCGCATCAAGACCATCGAGGCCACCACCAATCACGATGTGAAAGCGGTGGAGTACTTCATCAAGGAACGCATCGGCAACGATGCCTCGCTCGCACAGGCCAAGGAGTTCGTGCACTTCGCCTGCACCAGCGAAGACATCAACAACCTGTCCTACGCATTGATGCTGCGCGACGCGCGCGACCAGGTGCTGCTGCCGGCGATCGACGGCATCATCGCCAAGCTGCGCGAGCTCGCGCACGCCAACGCCGGCCTGCCAATGCTCTCGCGCACGCATGGCCAGACGGCTTCGCCGAGCACGCTGGGCAAGGAACTGGCTAACGTAGTGGCTCGCTTGGAGCGCCAGCGCAAGCAGCTCTCGGCGGTGGAAATTCCCGGCAAGATCAACGGCGCGGTGGGCAACTACAACGCGCACGCCATCACCTACCCGGAGCTGGACTGGCGCGGTTTTTCCCAGCGCTTCGTGGAAAGTCTGGGCCTGGATTACAACGCGTACACCACTCAGATCGAACCGCATGATGGCGTGGCCGAGTACTGCGATGTGGTGCGTCGCGCCAACATCATCCTGATCGATCTGGCGCGCGACATCTGGGGTTATATCTCGCTGGGTTACTTCAAGCAGTCACTGAAGGCCGGCGAAGTGGGCTCCTCTACGATGCCGCACAAGGTCAACCCGATCGACTTCGAAAATGCCGAAGGCAACTTCGGCCTCGCCAACGCCCTGCTCGGCCATTTCGCGGAAAAGCTGCCGATCAGCCGCTGGCAGCGCGACCTGACCGACTCCACCGTGCTGCGCGCGTTGGGCACTGCGTTCGGCCACACGATGGTGGCGCTGGAATCGCTGAAGAAGGGCTTGGGCAAACTCACGGTCAACGCCGATCGCCTTGCCGACGACCTCGACAACAGCTGGGAAGTGCTGGCAGAAGCCGTGCAGACAGTGATGCGCCGCTACGGCCTGCCGGAACCGTACGAGCAGCTCAAGGCGCTTACGCGTGGCCAGGGCATCACCAAGGATTCCATGCGCACCTTCATCACCGGCCTGGACCTTCCGGCCGACGCCAAACAGCGCCTGCTCGACCTGACGCCGGGCGGTTACATCGGCCTGGCCGAGCCGTTGGCCAAGGACATCTGATCCACACGCGCCGGCCCCATGGGCCGGCGCCATTCTACGCATCAGGAGGAAGGAGCCTCTTCATGCACTTCGGACCACAAAGAGAGCTACACGAACGGCTCAGTTCGTTTCGCTATCGGCAGGCACGGTACTGCTGGGCCTGGGCATGCGTCTCCGCGCCGGTGCTAATGGTCTCCATCCACGCACTCAGGACGGGACTGGGTGATGGCGCCGTGTGGCTCATCATGGTGTTCATCGCCTTCCTTTCAGGCGCCACGCTGGGCATGGCGCTCGTTGGCGCGGTGGGTCTTTCCTTCGGCGCGCGCTGGGCTCAGCTCTGCGAGACCTCCGCGGTCTTTGCCATGCGCTGGCAACGCACACGATTCATCATCGCCAGCCTGTTCCTCGTCCCCATATGGTGCTTTGAGTGCTACTGGACGTTCATTGCCATCACCGAACAGCGCATCCTGTTCGGTAGGCCAGCCAGGATCGTCACGCTTGCCGATGAGCCCGATTTGTTCTTGTTCTCACTGGTGACCTTTGCCTCTACGCTCGTCCTCATTCCCACGTACTGGATGAGTCAAGTCCGCAAGCACTTTGGTTCAAGAAGGCAGGATCTGGTGATCAGCGACAGCGGCCCGTCGTGGGACACCCCTGAGCAACCGAAGCCGAAGCGGCTTACGAAGGAGCAGCCTCGGCTTTCCAATCAGCGCAAACTCGGCATCGACGATTGATTCCGTACAGATGCCCGGCCACAGACCGGGCATCTTCACATTGATATCAAGCCGCCTTGAGCAGACCTTCTGCCTTCAGCGCAGCCTGCACGCTCGGCCGTGCGGCCACACGCTTCTGGAACGCAAGGATTGCCGGGAGGTCCGACAGGTCGAAGTTCACGTGCTGCGCCCAGTTGGTGACGGTGAACAGGTACGCATCCGCCGCGGTGAAGTGATCACCGACCAACCACTCGTGCTTGGCCAGATGCTGATCAAGCAAGGCGTAACGCTTGTGGAGATAGGCCTTGCGCTCCTCACGCACGCCGTCCGGCGTGTCCGGCTTGAACAGCGGCGAGTAGGTCTTGTGCAGTTCGGAGTTGATGTAGCCGAGCACTTCCTGCAAGCGGTATCGCGCGGTCGTGCCGTTGGCGGGTGCCAGGCCGCTCTCAGGCTTCAGGTCCGCCAGGTACTGCACGATGGCCGGGCCTTCGGTCAGCAGCTCGCCGCTGTCGAGCTTCAGCGCTGGCACGTAGCCCTTGGGGTTGATCTGCAGGAAGTCCTCGCCACTCGCGGTGCGCTTGGCCTTGCTGTCCACCTTTTCCAGTTCCACCGGAATACCCGCTTCCAGCGCGACGATATGCGGCGACAGCGAGCAGGCGCCCGCAGCGTAATAGAGCTTCATGATGGTTCTCTCCATGAGGGGACAGGGTCGGCGCGGCCAGTGCTCGCGCAGACCGTGGATGCTAGGCCACCATGGTTACTATTGGATACCATCTAACCGTATGTAACCCCTAAAATGCGGTAACCGCCGGGTTACCGGATTATTCCAACTGGATCACCCTCATGGGCCTGCCCCTCCGCAAAAGCAAAGTCGCCCCACCGCCCGGTTGCCCGCTCAGCGAAGTACTCGGCCTGCTGCGCGGCGCCTGGGCACCCAACGTCATCTGGCAACTGAGCGGCGAACCCCGTCGCTTCGGCGAATTACGCCACGACATACCGCGCATTTCCGCACGCGTGCTGAGTGCGCGGTTGCGCGAACTCGAATCACGCGGACTGGTGATGCGCCGTGTGCTGGATACTTCGCCACCCTCCGCGGAGTACTCGCTGACGCCACTGGGACGGGAGTTATTGCCGGCCATCGATGCATTGGCGGGCGTGGGGAGGAAGTTGTTGGACGAATGGGAAGCGAGTCGGCGCAGAGCTGCTCGTTGAGTTCGCTAACCATCGAAACCGGGTCCCGATTTGCAACGGGATGACGACCTGGTTGAAAGAGTGGGGCCAGGTTGCCCCCTCACCCCAACCCTCTCCCCGGAGGGGAGAGGGAGCAAAACGGTGGAGTCTTACTCCACCTCGTCGGAGCCCTCGTTGACGCCCTCGAACAAGAACGTCGACAAATACCGCTCACCCGTATCCGGCAACATCGCCAGCAACACGGAACCCTCCGGCGCATCCTTCGCCACCTGCAATGCCGCGGCCAAAGTGGCGCCGGCCGAGATGCCGACGAAGATGCCTTCCTTTTGAGCGAGGTCACGCGAGGTATCGCGTGCCACCACGTCATCGATAGGCAGGATCTTGTCCGCTATGTTGCGATTGAGCACGGCCGGAATGAAATCCGGCGTCCAGCCCTGGATCTTGTGCGGCTGCCATTCCTTGCCCGACAGCAGGGCCGCGCCCGCAGGTTCGCTGGCAATAATCTTCACTTCGGGGCGTGCCACTTTCAGCACCTCGCCCACGCCAGTGAGCGTGCCGCCGGTGCCCCAACCGGTGACAAAGTAATCCAATCGCTTGCCGGCGAAATCGCGCAGGATTTCCGGGGCCGTCGTATTGCGGTGATAGGCAGGGTTAGCCGGGTTCTCGAACTGGCTCGCCAGGAACCAGCCGTGTTTCTCCGCCAGCTCCTTCGCCTTGCGCACCATGCCACTACCGCGCTCCGCCGCAGGCGTCAGCACGACCTTGGCACCATAAGCGCGCATCAGCTTGCGACGCTCGATGGAGAAGGTTTCCGTCATTACGGCCACGAACGGGTAGCCTCGCGCCGCGCACACGGCAGCCAGCGCAACGCCGGTGTTGCCCGATGTCGCCTCCACCACAGTCTGGCCGGGCTTGAGCACGCCGCGTTGCTCGGCGTCGATGATGATGGCGTACGCCAAGCGGTCCTTGACCGAGCCGGCCGGGTTGAATGCCTCCACCTTGGCGTACAGCGTCACGTGCTTCGGCGCCAAGCGATGGATACGCACAACGGGCGTGTTGCCGATGGTGTCGAGGATGCTGTCGTAAATCATGGAATGGCTCCGGAGCTCGGCATGGATGAAAAATCAGAGGGCGCGATGGTGCGCCCGTGAGGGGCAAGGTTGTGTCAAGCCGCGGCCGCCCTGGACGACGACGAAGCCGGCGCGAGCAGGGTGCCCTCGGGCGGGCTGCCAAACCATGACAGCGCGGACGCCAGGCTGGCCACCTCACCAATGATCAGTAGCGCTGGCGACCTGACATCATGCATGCTCGCCTGCTCGACCAGATCGGCCAACGTGCCCGTGACCACTCGCTGCTCCGGTCGCGACCCATTCTCGACCAGCGCAAACGGCGTGCCCGCCGCGCGGCCATGGTCGAGCAGCTTCTGCCGGATCACGGGCAACTCGCTAGTGCCCATGTAGACCGCCAACGTCTGGCGCTCCTGCGCCAGGGCCGGCCAGTCGAGCGTATCGATGGAGTTCTGGCAGTGCGCCGTTACCAGGCGCACCGATTGCGCGTGCTCACGATGCGTCAGCGGGACACCCGCGTACGCGGCGCAGGCGAGCGCCGCCGTGATGCCCGGCACCACCTCATAAGGAATAGCGTGGCTGCGCAGGAACTCCAACTCCTCGCCGCCACGTCCGAACACAAACGGATCGCCGCCCTTCAGGCGCACCACGCGCCGCCCGGCAGCGGCATGTTGCAACATCAATGCATGGATCTGAGCCTGCGTGGCGTGATGGTTACCCGCTTGCTTAGCCACTTCGATACGTTCAGCGTCGCGACGCGCCAGTGCCAGTACTTCCACGCTCACCAAGCGGTCGTGCAGGATCACATCCGCCTCGTTCAAGGCACGCAAACCGCGCAAGGTAAGCAGCCCCGGATCCCCCGGACCGGCTCCCACCAACACCACGGAACCCAGGGATTTCGCCTCAGTGGCGTCGAGCAACCGCTCAGTCGATGCCTCAGCCAGAGCCCACTGTCCACGACGTAGCAGGCTCTGCACCGGGCCGTGCAACAGACGCTCGTAGAAGCGCCGACGCAAGGCGATGTCCGGCAGGCGTGCTCGAATACGCTGGCGCATTTGCCCCAGCAGCGTGGCGAGGGAGCCCACCACCGGATCGATCAGCACTTCGAGGCGCTCACGCAACAGGCGCGCGAGCATGGGGGCATGCCCGCCGCTGGAAATGGCGATAGTGACGGGAGCGCGATCGATTACAGCCGGCACGTGGAAGCTCGATTGTTCCGCATCGTCGACGATGTTGATGAACACGCGGCGGGCATCCGCCAAAGCTGCAATGCGCTCATGCAGGGCTGGATCAGGCGTAGCGGCCACGACGAGCCATGCGCCGTCGAGCCAAGCGTCTTCGAACAGGCCGCGTAGCCATTGCACGCGCCCTTCGCTCACCCAGCCGAGCAGCGCGGGGGTGAGGTCGGGCGCCCCCACCGCAACCCGCGCGCCGGCTTCCAGCAACGAGGCCGCCTTCCGCTCCCCGACCACACCGCCGCCCACCACCAGTACCTGGCGGCCGGACAGATCGGCAAACAGCGGGTAAAGCTTCATCCAGCCTCGGGCTCCGTGAGATGGGGCAGTTGACCATCCACGCTAGGCAGGCTGAACCGGCTGTACAAATGATTTCTGGGTGGCCCGATATGCCGGGTCGTTATAAGACGAGACCCGTTGCTAGCCTCACAAAGTATTGACGCATAGCAGCAACAGATGTATAGACGTCTAATTGAGAACACTCCGTTACGGTACTTCATGGACTTTCATCGCCACCTGCTGGACACCACCCCGACCGCCTGCAAACGCAAGGCGCCGGCGTGCAGGCCTGCGCGATGTATCCGCAGCGCGACACCGAGCCACATCTCCCTCGATTGCCTGTGGAACCCGAACCATGACGCTGACGCAACTCCGCTACCTCATCGCCATCGCTGATGCCGGCCTGAATATCACCCTCGCAGCCGAGCGGGTGCATGCCACCCAGCCGGGCCTGAGCAAGCTGCTTCGCCAGCTCGAAGACGAACTTGGCTTCCAGTTGTTCCATCGCAAGGGACGCAGCCTGCACGCGATTACGCATGCGGGTACCCACGTGTTGGAACGCGCGCGCATCATCCTGGCGGAGGCGGCCAACATCCGCTCCATCGCCGCCAACCTGCGCAACGAATCGCGCGGCACGCTGCGTATCGCCACCACCCACACTCAGGCGCGTTTTGCGCTGCCTTCGTCCGTAGCCGCGCTCAGCCGCAGCTACCCGCAAGTAAGCGTCCACCTGCAGCCGGTGAGCGATTCAGACGTGATATCGCTGCTCGACAGCGGCCAGGTGGATCTGGCCATTGTCAGCACCGCCGCTGGCGCGCCGCCGCCCAACGGTATCGCCCTGCCCGCCTATCGCTGGAACCGCACGGTGGTGGTGCCGAAGAACCATCCACTGGCGCGCCAGAAACAACCGCCCACGCTGGAACAACTCGCGGCCCATCCACTGATCAGCTACGACTCCTCACTGAAGCCGGAGTCTTCTTTGATTCGCGCTTTCCAGAGTGCGGGGCTCGACCCACAGATCGTGATGACGGCTAGCGACGCTGACCTGATCAAGACCTACGTACGCGAAGGACTTGGCATCGGCGTGCTCGCCGAGATGGCCTATCAACCCAACCACGACACCGACCTGCGCGAACTCGGCGCCGACAACCTGTTCGCCGCCTGCACTACTTGGATTGTGCTGCGCCGGGAAAGCGTGTTGCGCGAATATGCGCTGGATTTCATCAGTGTGTTTGCGCCGCATCTGGAGCGGCGTGCGGTGAGTCGCGCGTTGACCTCAGGTGGTACAGGGACGTCGCAGTGGCCGGGGGTGCCGCATTGGCGGGAGAGGCAGGTGCCGTTGAAGGTGGCGGAGCCTCTTGTCGAGGCTCAGTAGAGCCTCGGATCTTGCTCCCTCTCCCCTCCGGGGAGAGGGGTTGGGGTGAGGGGCGGGTGCTCGCCTTACCGTTTCGATGAAACGGTCATCCCTGCGAAGGCAGGGATCCAGTGACTTTGCGTTTGGTTGCCGCGCTACGGCGATCTGGCCGCCTACGCGGCGAGCGTTTCGACCTCCTGCCGGAGGCCGAGTCACTTTTCTTTGCTTGCCCAAAGAAAAGTAACCCAAAGAAAGGGCACCCCCACTTGGCGCTGGCCGGTGAAGCCGGCCAGTTCGTGAGGGGCGGCCGGGCTTTTCGACAGGGCTTCCTGCCCTGACGAAAAGGGATCGGCATCCCTGCCGATCCCCCTGCGGGCCTTTTCGTCCACCCCTCACCGCCGCACAGGGGGCCCGAAGATCAAAAGCGCCGAGCCGAAGGCTCGTGCAGCAGAGCTGCACATCGCGTCGCGGCAGGTCGTGTTACTCCCGCCTAGTGCACAAAGCCAGCATACAAAGTCGATGCAGACGGACGCCGCCACTAGGTGGCGAGTTCTCCACAGCGGCCGGGAAGCGTAGCGTCCCCTTTCCCTAGCCTCAGAGGGCGGGAAGCGTAGCGAAGCCTGCTTTAAGTCCTCTTCGCTAAGGCGCGTTGCGAAGCGCTTCGATGTACCCGCTGGGTAGAGGCGAAGGTTGCCACGTAACAACAGTCCTCACCCGTTCGGGCTTATCCCCACGCTATGCAGAGCTCCTCAGCGTATCGGTGCGTTGCGGTGTAGCCCTATCGTCCAATAAGGAGATCGCCTGTTGCTGAATACCTCCAACTCCAAGGCTCGTATTCAACACTATGCTGCCGGAGCTTTAGAGGCCATTTTCTTTGGGTTACTTTTCTTTTGGGCCAGCAAAAGAAAAGTGACTCGAGCGTCGGCAGACGATCGAAACGCCCGCTGCGTAAGCGGCCCAATCGCGATAACGCTCGAGGCGACAGCCAACCACTGATGCAACTGGATCCCGGCCTCCGCCGGGATGACGGCACAGATGAAACGGTGAGGCGAGCACCCACCCCTCACCCCAACCCTCTCCCCGGAGGGGAGAGGGAGCAAAAGCGCGCCAACAAATCAGCTGCGAAGCAACCCTCTCGCCCCCAACAACTCAAGAATATGCCCCGCCAACACCACCGGATCCCCCGCATTCCCATCAATCCGCAGCTCCGGCTGCACCGGCACCTCGTACGGATCACTGATCCCCGTGAAATGCGTAATCGCCCCGGCCCGCGCCTGCGCATAGAGCCCCTTGCGATCCCGCGCCTCGCACACATCCAGCGTCGTCGCCACATGGATCTCAATAAAGTCGCCATGCGCCTCCACCAACGTGCGTGCGTCGGCGCGCGCATCGGCATAGGGCGCGATCGGCGCGCACACGGCGACACCACCGTGTCGCACGATCTCACTGGCCACATAGCCGATGCGCGTCACGTTGGCGTTACGATCATCCCGCGAGAACCCCAGTCCACGCGACAGATGCTTCCGCACTTCGTCACCATCGAGCACGGTCACAGCGCGACTGGTGCGCTCCAGCAGTTGCGCCACCACAGCCTGCGCGATGGTCGACTTGCCTGCACCTGAGAGCCCCGTGAAAAACAGCGCGAAGCCGCGCGATGCCTGCACAGGATGGCGCTCGCGCAGGATCTTCACTACTTCGGGGAACGAGAACCACGAAGGGATCTCGCTGCCCTCATGCAGATGTCGACGCAGTTGCGTACCGGAGATGTCGCGTACTTCGTCGTCTGGCAACACTTCGTTCGACGGTAGATAGGTATCACGATTGGCGACATAGACCATCGCCGGGAAGGGCACGATGCGGATGCCCAGTTCCTCCTGATGCCGCTCCAGCAAGTGCTGCGCGTCGAAGGGACCGTAGAACGGCTTACCGTTGGAGTCGTTGCCGGGGCCTGCGTGATCGCGCCCGACGATGAAATGACTTGCGCCGTAATTCTTCCGAATGATGGCGTGCCACAGCGCCTCGCGCGGGCCGCCCATGCGCATAGCTAATGGAAGCAACGACAGGCGCGCGCTGTTCGCCGGGTATTGCGGCAGCAGGGCCTGGTAGCAACGCACGCGGGTGTAGTGGTCGATGTCGCCGGGCTTGGTGCGACCGACTGATGGCTGTACCAGCAGTTTCGCGCCTACTTGCTGCGCGGCGCGCAGGGTCAACTCGCGATGGGCGCGATGCATGGGATTGCGTGTCTGAAAGGCAACGATGCGATGCCAGCCTTGCGCGTTGAACCAGTCGCGCAGGCTGCGCGGCGTGTCGCGCAATGTCGCGAAATCATAGTGTGACGGCGCCTGGATACCGCGCACGCGACCACCGAGATTGACGGGGCGATAGCGATCCAGCAGTTCGGCCACGCCCGGATGCGCGCGGTCGTTAGTGCCGAACACTTTCAGCGCTTCATCAGTGCGATCCGGCCGGTAGATGTCCTGAACTTCGAGCACGGCTAGCGGCACGCCCTGCGTATCGCGCAGCGCAACTTCGCTGCCCGGCGCAAGTCGTTCGGCAAACGCTTCCGTGACATCGAGCGTGATCGGGATCGGCCAGAGCGTGCCGTCGGCCAACCGGTACTCCTCGACCACGCGGTCGTAATCACGTTGGGTGAGGAATCCTTCCAGTGGTGAGAAAGCGCCGCTAAGCAGCAGCTCCAGGTCGCACAGTTGCCGTGTATCCAGATCCACACCCGGCAAGCCTGCGCTGCGCTGTTTGAGTGCGGCGGCGTCGTCCGCCGGCAAGTACAACTCCTTCAGCACGCCGCCGTGCGGCGGAATCAGTGAAGGTGTTTCTTCATGGAAGGCAGCAACATCGGTTTGGGCAAGTGCGCTCTGGCTCATGGTAGGGGTCTTTGATCGGTCGGGGCGGCGGCCGGCGTTATGCGCCGGATCGATTCTTGTGGTGTTAGGTCAAACCAGGCCGTGAAGTCCGCATTCGCGCTTCAGGCCGAAGAAACGGGTGGCGTCGACATCGGTCCCGGGCTCCCAGCGATGCGTGGTGTGTACGTCACCGATGGAGATGTAACCCTGGTCCCACAGGGGGTGGTAAGGCAGGCCGTACTTGCGCAAGTACATGCCCACGTCGCGATCATTCCAGTCCGCAATGGGATGGAATTTCCAGCGACCATCGCGGCGCTCCGCGAACGGAATCGCAGCCCGTGTGCGTGCCTGACTGCGGCGCAGTCCGGCAAACCATGAGCCGGCGCCGAGTTCCCGCAGGGCGCGCTGCATGGGCTCTACCTTGCGCAGTTGGTTGTAGCGGTCGATGCCCGCCACGCCTTGCTCCCACAAGCGCCCTTCCCTCGCCTCCAACCACGCGGGGCTTTCAGCGGCACTGAAGACTTTCAGGTTCAGTGAGAGGCGTTGCTGCAGTTCGTCGATGAAGTGATAGGTTTCGGGAAACAGGTAGCCGGTATCGATCAGCACCACGGGAAGATCCGGCCGCTGACGCGTCAGCAGGTGCAGCGACACGGCCGCTTGCGCGCCGAAGCTGGACGAAAGGACGTGGGTTCCCGGCGCATAGGCGAGCGCCCAGAGCACCCGTTGCTCTGCGTCCAGCGTACCCAGCCATGTATTGAGTTCGCCTAGTGCCCGGGCGTCGTGCTGTGCATCCTCGAGCAGCGCCTGGTTCATGCCACCACCTCCGCCGGAATCCTTCGCGTGTTCACTCCAAGCACGCCGGTGCGTATCAAGAAATCGCCGAACCCTTCCTGGTCGCTTCGCTCCGCCGCATAGCTCGCAAACAGTGGCCCCAGCGCTTCCAGGATCGCGGCCTCGTCCACGTTTTCCCGATAGACCTGATTGAGGCGCTGCCCACGAAAATCCGCACCCAATCGCAGGTCGTAGCGCCCTGGCCCGCGTCCGACTAATGCGATCTCACCCAGGTACGGACGCGAGCAGCCATTGGGGCAGCCCGAGAGGCGCAACAGGAGCGGCGCATCGCGCAAGCCGTGGGCATCCAGCAAGGCTTCCAACTGGGGAAGCAACGCTGGCAGGTAGCGTTCGCTTTCCGCCATGGCGAGGCCGCAGGTTGGTAGCGCCACGCAGGCCACAGCGTGCCGGCGGATGCCGCTGTCCGTGCGATAGCTGTCAAGCCTATGCGCCGCCACGATGGCGTCGATCTGCCCGCGATCATCAGCAGCCACATTGGCGATGATCACGTTCTGGTTGCAGGTGAGGCGGAAATCGCCTTGATGCACCTCGGCTAACTCGCGTAATCCGCTGAGCCAGCGCCGCTCGCCGACATCGGCAAGGCGACCGGACTCGATCTGCAAGGTCAGATGCCAACGGCCATCCTCACCTTCGATCCAGCCGTAGCGATCACCGTTGTGATCGAAGCGGTAAGCGCGCTCCGGCTCCAGCGCAAATCCCAGCCGCTGCTCCAGCTCAGCCTTGAATGTATCCAGGCCGCGATGGTCGAGTGTGTACTTCAGTCGCGCGTGTTTGCGCTCGCTGCGGTTGCCCCAATCGCGCTGCACCGCCACGATGGTTTCGGCGACGACGAGGAGCTGGTCCGGCGTGACGAAGCCGATGACACTCGCCAGCCGTGGATAGGTGCTTGGATCGCCGTGCGTCGCGCCCATGCCACCACCGATAGCGACGTTGAAGCCTTTCAACTCGCCCTGTTCGATGATGGCGATAAGGCCCAGATCCTGCGCAAACACATCGATGTCGTTGAGTGGTGGAATCGCGAGGCCGATCTTGAACTTTCGCGGCAAATAGGTGCGGCCGTACAGCGGTTCTTCATCCTTCGGCTCACCGACCAGCGGCTCGCCGTCGAGCCAGATCTCGTGATAGGCATGCGTGCGTGGTGACAGCTCTTCGGAAAGACGCGTCGCCCACGCATAGGCCAACGCATGCGCAGACGATTCGACCGGATTAGGTGTGCTTACCACATTGCGCACGACGTCACCGCAGGCAGCAATGGTGGTGGCCAGGGCATCATGGATGGCGGCGATGGTGGTCTTGAGGCGCTGTTTGATGATGCCGTGCCACTGAAAGGTCTGGCGCGTGGTGATGCGCAGCGTGCCGTTGGCGTGCTCACGGGCAAGTCGATCGAACACCAACCATTGCGCAGGCGTCACCACGCCGGACGGCAAGCGGGCGCGCAGCATGAAGGAGTACGCAGGCTCCAGTTTCTGCTTGCGACGCTCTTCGCGCACGTCACGATCGTCCTGCTGGTAGCTACCGTGGAACTTGAGCAGCTTGTTGTCGTCGTCGCTGATGGCGTTGGTCACCGGATCGCGCAAACCCTCGGCGATGGTGCCTCGCAGTTGGCGACTAGCGGCCTTGATGCGTTCGAAATCGGAAAGCGGTGTCGTCATGTCAGTACACGTCGCGGGCGTAACGGCCCTGTTGCAAAAGGTCGGACAGCCACTCCCTCGCCTGCTCTGGCGATTGGCCGCCGTGGCTCACGGCTACGTCGATCAACGCAGCATGCACGTCCTTCGCCATGTGATTGGCATCACCGCACACGTATAGGTGTGCGCCCTCCTGCAGCCAGGCATACAGGTCGCGCCCCTGTTCGCGGATGCGCTGCTGCACATAAACCTTGGCGGTACCGTCGCGTGAGAACGCGAGATCAAGCCGATCCAACGATCCGTCACGCAGCGCCGCCTGCCATTCGATCTGATAGAGAAAGTCGTGGGTAAAGTTGCGATTGCCGAAGAAGAGCCAGTTGCGTCCGCTCGCGGCGATTTCGCGACGTTCCTGCACGAAGGCACGGAACGGTGCGACGCCTGTGCCAGGCCCAATCATGATGATGTCGCGACCACTGTCTTTCGGCAGACGGAAACGCTCGTTTTCCTCGATGAAGACTGGCACGCGCTGG
Organism: Dyella sp. AD56; assembly: GCF_002878475.1. Taxonomy (NCBI): domain Bacteria; kingdom Pseudomonadati; phylum Pseudomonadota; class Gammaproteobacteria; order Lysobacterales; family Rhodanobacteraceae; genus Dyella; species Dyella sp. AD56. The sequence continues at coordinate 7,448 of NZ_NRDP01000037.1, read as the reverse complement.
TCGTCGCTGGCAGCGGCTATAAACGAGGAAGCGGCGCCCCAATGGCGCTCGCCATAGGCCTCGTAATCCACCACGGCAACCGTCAGGTGTACTTCATCGCCGACCGCTTTTTGGCTGGAGGCGATCGAGTAAAGGCGCGGCGTCTGCGGGCGCAGCGCTGCCACCAGTTCGTCCGCCGACCACTCGGCGGGGTAGCGGCGCCACAGGTCGATGGGTTGCTCGTCGGCCAGCAACGCGGCCAAGCTCGCTGAGCGATCCGGTCGAAGCAGGCCAGCCAGTTTCTCGTCGCCACTGGCATCGGCCACGGCGGCGATCAGCGGGCGACTCAGGCGTGTGAGTTCGCGTTCGTGCGATAGCCAGCGTCGAAGAGGCAGTTCCTTGCCGCCATGGTAGACAGGCTGTTCGCCGTCGAGCTTCAACAGCGTCAGCCATTGGTCCACCAGGGTCGGCGGATTCTCCGGCCACACGCCGATGGCGTCCCCGGGTTCATAGCTCAGGCCTGAACCTTCCAGCGACAGTTCGACGTGCCGAATATCCCGCCCCGCATCACGGGCTACGATGACCTGGTTGTCGAGCACCGAAGCCGTATAGGGATGTTCGCGCGTGTGGCGGACACGTGAAGGCACCGGCTGCAGGTTCGCCACGCGCGCCACGGGTTGCACCGTGCCAAGTACCTGTCGCGCCTTTTCGAGCGCATGTTCGGCCCAAGGCGTGGCGACGGCGTCGATATCGACGTCGGCTTCGCCAAGCGGTGCAAATCGCGAGGCACCCAGCTCGGCCAGCCGAACGTCAAGCTGGTGGCCGATGGCGCAGAACTGCGGGTAGCTCGAATCGCCCAACCCCAACACGGCGTATTGCAGGCCGGGCAATCGCGGTGCCCGCTTACCCAGAATAAATTCGACCAGCCCTCGCGCATCATCCGGTGGCTCGGCGTCACCCTGGGTGCTGATCACCACGACGAGATGCGTTTCCTTGGCGAGATCGCGCTGTGGATAGCTATCGGCTCGCACCAGCCGAACGGCGAGCCCGGCCGCTTCAGCCCGTGCGCTGAGCTGCGTAGCGAGGCGCTTGGCCTGCCCAGTCTGGCTGCCGTAAAGAATGGTGAGCCGTTCACTGCCTACCTTGGCAGTAGGCACCGGCACGACGCTACGCTGCACTTGCTCAGCGCGCGCGGCGCTCCATGCGGCGATCCAATAAAGCTCAGCAGGGCCGAGTCCCGTAGCCAGTCGTTCCAGTGCGGACAGCTTGTCGCCGTCGAGGGAAGCCAGCCCGGTTTGCGTTGCAACGACGGCGTTCACTGTCCACCTTTGGACGTCCATACATCTGGATAGCCAAAGTAGTCATCACTTCTTGTCATGTAAAAGGAAGTGTTGTCATAACGTTATGTCCGGCGGCTTATTTCCCCTGGGGCGCGGGCAGCCCTTACACTGATCACATCCCGATCACATTCAGGTCCATGCCCACGGATTTCCTCATCTCCGCCGCCATCGGCGCGCTGGCCCAGCTCGTCGACGGCGCGCTGGGCATGGCCTATGGCGTGACGTCGGCAGCCATGCTGCTGGCCCTGGGCATCCCGCCCGCCATGGCCAGCGCCAGCGTGCACTACGCGGAAACGCTGACTTGCGGCGCCTCGGGCATCAGCCATCTGATGGCCGGCAATGTGCTCAAGAAGCTCTTCTGGGCGCTGGTGATCCCCGGCGCCATCGGCGCCACCATCGGCGCCTACGTAGTCAGCCATGTCCCGGCGACCTGGATGAAGCTGGCATTGACGCCCTACCTGATCGGCATGGGTCTGTTTCTGCTGTTTCGTCCCCTGCGCCGCCAGCACCTGCATGACGACACGCCGGCCATTAGCCGACCGCTGGGACTGGTGGCCGGTTTTGCCGATGCTGTGGCCGGCGGCGGCTGGAGTGCGCTGACCGTAACGACACTGGTGGGGCGCGGAGTAAGGCCCCGCATGGTGATCGGCACGGTGCACCTGGCCAAGTGCCTGGTGAGTGCGGTGGCCAGCATCAGCTTCTTCGTGCAGGTCGGCATTCCGCACGGTGCTTCCGTCGTCGGGCTGATCGTCGGCGGCGTGCTGGCGGCCCCGCTCAGCGCCGTGCTGGCGCGCAGGATGCCGCCACGCGTGGCGACCATCCTCGCCGCACTGGCGGTGCTGGCCATTGGCATCAATAACATCGCGCATAGCTTGATGTCGCACTGACGGTGATCAACAGGGTCGTCATCGCCTTCGCTTAGAATGGCGGGATGACCAAAGCATCCGCCCTCCCCATCGAAGTCCGCGGCAGCGCCAAGCAGCCGCTGGGCATGAGCCCCGCCCAGTTTCTGCGTGATTACTGGCAGAAACGCCCGCTGCTGATCCGGCAGGCGTTCCCCGATTTCGTCTCGCCTATCGAGCCGGACGAGCTGGCCGGGCTGGCGCTGGAAGAGACCGCGCTGTCGCGCCTGATCATCCATGACGAGAGCCGCGACCGCTGGAAGGTGAAGTCCGGGCCGCTGACCGAGAAAGACTTCGCCAGCACCCCCAACAAGAACTGGACCCTGCTGGTGCAGGACGTGGACAAGTGGGATGCCGACGTGGCTGCCCTGCTGGAAGACTTCCGCTTCCTGCCCAGCTGGCGCCTGGACGACATCATGGTCTCGTACGCCGAACCGGGTGGCGGCGTCGGTCCGCACGTGGACCAATACGACGTGTTCCTGCTGCAAGGCCTTGGTCAGCGCCACTGGGCGATCGACACCAACCCTGACGCGCCCAAGGACTTCCGCCCTGACGTCGAGCTCAAGCAGCTGAAGGTGTTCGAGCCCGACCACGAATGGATGCTCGAACCTGGCGACATGCTGTATCTGCCGCCCGGCGTGCCACACGATGGCACCGCCTTTGGCGGCCCGTGCCTGACTATTTCAGTGGGCATGCGCGCACCATCGCAGGCCGAACTAACTGGCGATCTGGCGGACTACCTTGCCGAACGCCTGCCCGACGAACTCCGCTATACGGATCCGGACCTGGCGCCAACCAAGTCTGCCGGCGAGATCGACCGCGCCGCGCTGGCCCGTCTGCGTGGGGCGCTGCCGTTCGCGGCTTCGCTGGACGACACCACGCTGACCGACTGGTTCGGCCGCTTCATCACCCGCTACCGCAATGCGCAAGTACCGGTGGCCCCGGAGAAGGAACTGACCGAGGCAGCCCTGCGCAAACAACTGGACGGCGGCGCCCACCTACTGCGTCACCCCTGGGCCCGCATGGCCTGGGCTCGAGGCAAGCGTGGGGCCACCCTGTTCGTTAACGGCCACGCTTATCCGGCCGCGGCGGAGCTGGCCGAGCGGCTGTGCGACGCACGCGAACTGGCGCCTGGCAAATCGGTCGCGGATACCGAGTTGGCCGTATTGCTCATCCTGGTCAATGACGGCCACCTGGTCGTCCACAAACCGCGCCGCCGATGAGCGAGGGCGCTGCCGGCACGGACGCGACGGAGACCGGCCACGCGCCGGCGAAGCCGCCCCTGCCGGCAGGCGACCGTACCGAGCTGACCGCCGCCCGCCTTCGACTTCTGACGGAAGCCCGGCGGCGCATCGCCATTTACCAACCGACGCTGTCCGATGACATCTACGGCAGCCCGGCCGAACTAGCCGAACTACGGCGCCTCGCCACCGCGGGTCGCGGCGCGGAGATTCGCCTGATCCTGCACGCTCCCGCCGATGCTCTACGCGAGGGCCATCGCCTGGTCGCCCTCGCCCAGCGGTTGCCCAGCATGGTGCTGGTGCGCGTGCCACTGGAAGAGCTCGACCTGGCGTATGCCTCGTCCTACCTGCTCACCGATCAGGGCGGTTACCTGTTTCAGCCCGACGCGCGGCGCGCCGACGGCCGGGCATCGCTGGCCGACCGCGCCGCGCAGGCGCCGCTGATGCAGCATTTCAACGACGTTTGGGAACGATCCGCTCGCGCGACGGCGTGGCAGCCCCTCGATCTTTAGCTCGATCTCTGCCACAGGCTGAACGGGCGTCAGGCTGGCCACAGCCCAGGTGCGTCGCGGCAAACCCTTGTGTTTCGCCGTACAAAACCGCGACCTACGACGATGGTCGGTACCCGGAAACTCGAAATATCTACCTTCGACCCCATCTGAAGTGAGTCTTTTGGGTTGCCGCGTCGCAGCAGCCCAAGGCTATAATTAACGGGATTTTTCCCAGCCATCTGGCCAACCCCGGCCAGAGCGCTGTAAGCCTCCCTTCCTCACCGGTGGTGACGTGAGCACTAATCTGATCCGCGAGTTTTTCGAATCCTCCCAACTCGCCGGCGGCAACGCCGATTATGTTGAACAGCTCTATGAATCGTGGTTGGCAGACCCTTCGTCGGTCGATGCCACGTGGAGCAAATACTTCGAGACTTTCAAAGGCCGCGAGTCGGGGGACGTGCCCCACTCTGCGGCCATTGCGCGTATAGAGGCCGCGCAAAAGCAGCGCCGTAACGGCGCCGCCAGCGCCGGCCCGGTGGACGACGCCCACGCCCGCAAGCAGGCTGGCGTGCTGCGCATCCTTACCGCCTACCGTTCGCGCGGCCATCTGGCCTCGGACCTCGACCCGCTCGGCCTGGCCGAGAAGCTGCCGGCCCCAGACCTGGAGCCCTCGTTCCACGGCCTGTCTGACGCCGACCTGGATACCGAGTTCGACTGCGGCAATTTCGCCGGCGGCGGCCAGCGCATGAAGCTGCGCGATCTGCTGGCTCGACTGAAGAAGGTGTACACCCACACCCTCGGCGTCGAGTTCATGCACATCAGCAACCATGAGCAGCGCAACTGGATCTACACCCGCCTGGAACAGGCCAACGGCAGCGCCAGCCTCGACGCCACGGCCAAGAAGCGCATCCTCGCCGAGCTGACCGCGGCCGAGGGCCTGGAACGCTACCTGCACACCAAGTACGTCGGCCAGAAGCGCTTCTCGCTGGAAGGCGGCGACAGCCTGATCCCGATGGTGGACGACGTGGTCCGCGCCGCGGGCGACAACGGCATCAAGGAAGTGGTGATCGGCATGGCCCATCGCGGCCGCCTGAACATGCTGGTCAACATCCTGGGCAAGCCGCCGCGCACCCTGTTCAACGAGTTCGAAGGCAAGTGGGATCATCCCGATGACCCGGCGCACTCGGGTGACGTGAAGTACCACATGGGCTTCTCCGCCGACGTCAAGACGCCGAACGGTGGCACGCACGTGGCGCTGGCGTTCAACCCGTCGCACCTGGAGATCGTCAACCCGGTAGTGGCCGGTTCGGTGCATTCGCGCCAGATCCGCCGACGGGATACCGAGCGCAAGCAGTCGATGGCTGTGATCGTGCACGGCGATGCGGCGCTGGCCGGCCAGGGTGTGAACATGGAACTGTTCAACATGTCCCAGGCCCGCGGTTTCAAGATCGGCGGCAGCCTGCACATCGTGGTGAACAACCAGGTGGGCTTCACGACCTCCAACCCGCAGGACGCCCGCTCCACGCTGTACTGCACCGACCTGGCCAAGATGGTCAATGCACCGGTGTTCCACGTGAACGGCGACGACCCGGAAGCGGTGATCCAGGCCACCCGCCTCGCCTACGACTTCCGCAAGCAGTTCCGTAAGGACGTCGTGATCGACCTGGTGTGCTACCGCCGCCATGGCCATAACGAAGCCGACGAGCCGGCAGCCACCCAGCCGGTGATGTACCAGATCATCCGCAAGCGCCCGACCACCCGCGACCTGTACGCGCAGGAGCTGGTCAAGCAGGGCGTGATCGCCGACGGCGACGGCCAGAAGATGTTCGAGGACTACCGCTCCCGCCTTGAGGCCGGTGAGCCGATGACCGAGCTGACCACGGCGCTCATCAAGGACATCGAGGTTGACTGGGACAAGTTCATCGGCGGCAAGCTGTCCACCGAAACGCCCACCAGCGTCGCTAAGCAGCGCCTGATCGAACTGGCCAACCAGATCCTGGTGGTGCCGAAGGACATGACGCTGCAGTCGCGTGTGGCCAAGATCTACGACGACCGCGCCAAGATGGCCGCCGGCGAACAAGCCGGTGACTGGGGCTTCGCCGAGAACCTGGCCTACGCGACGCTAGTCGACGAGAACTACAACCTGCGCATCGTGGGTCAGGACGTGGGTCGCGGTACGTTCTTCCACCGTCATGCCGTGCTGCATGACCAGAAGACCGGCTACACCTATATGCCGCTGGCCGACGTGCGTTCCGGCGCCGACGTGGAAGTGATCGACTCGCTGCTTAGCGAAGAAGCGGTCATGGCGTTCGAATACGGCAGCGCCACCACGGACCCCTACACCCTCCACATCTGGGAAGGCCAGTTTGGCGACTTCGCCAACGGCGCGCAGGTGGTCATCGACCAGTTCATCAGCTCGGGCGAAGCCAAGTGGAACCGCTTGTGCGGCCTGGCGCTGTTCCTGCCCCACGGCTACGAAGGCCAGGGCCCGGAGCACTCCTCTGCCCGCCTTGAGCGCTTCCTGCAGCTGTGCGCGCTGGACAACATGCAGGTCTGCGTGCCGACCACGCCGGCCCAGGCATTCCACATGATCCGCCGCCAGATGGTCCGCCCGACCCGCAAGCCGCTGATCGTGATGACGCCCAAGTCGTTGCTGCGCCACAAGTTGGCGGTGTCGACGCTGGACGAGCTGGCCACTGGCAGCTTCCAGTTGGTGATCCCGGAGCATCGCGACGTCGCCGCCAAGAAGGTCAAGCGCGTGGTGCTGTGCTCGGGCAAGGTGTACTACGACCTGCTGGAAGACGCCGAGAAGCGTGGTCTCAACGACGTCGCCGTCGTGCGCGTGGAACAGCTCTACCCGTTCCCGCGTCCGCAGGTCACGGCCGAACTGGAGAAGTATCCTTCCGTCAAGGAAGTGATCTGGTGCCAGGAAGAGCCGATGAACCAGGGCGCGTGGTTCCAGATCCGTCATCACCTGCAGGCTTGCATCAGCAGCAAGCAGAGCCTGTCGTACGCCGGTCGCGCGCGTTCCCCGGCACCGGCTGCCGGTCATCTGAATACCCATGTCGCCGAACAGGCGGCACTCGTCGAGCAGGCTCTGGTCACGCCGATTGGCACCGACCACGCGGCTGAATAAGAAATCCTGAATAGTGCGGCCACGGATGGCCGCTTTTTGACTTTAGCGTTCAGGGATGGACGCACTAACTCAAGGAATCTCCATGTCTATCGAAGTCAAAGTTCCCGTCCTGCCCGAGTCCGTCTCCGACGCCACCATCGCCACGTGGCATAAGAAGGCCGGTGAAGCGGTCAAGCGCGACGAAAACCTGGTCGACCTCGAAACCGACAAGGTCGTGCTCGAAGTGCCCTCGCCGGTTGACGGCGTGCTGAAGGAAATCAAGTTCCAGTCCGGCGACACCGTGACCAGCCAGCAGGTCATCGCAGTGATCGAGGAAGGCGCCGTGGCCGCTGCGCCGGCTGCCGCCCCCGCCGCTGCAG
>NZ_NRDP01000036.1:0-71702 GCF_002878475.1 Dyella sp. AD56 | reverse complement strand
AGATCCTTGATGCGTTGCGTCTCGCTGCTGGTCACGCCAGGACGTACGCCGGTATCGACCTCTTCACGCTTGATCCATTCCAGCAACGTCTGCGGCACGCAGCCAATCTTCGGGGCAATCGATTCGACCGCCGCCCACAGCGACGGATACTCTCCGCGATGCTCTTGCACCATGCGCACAGCGCGCTCACGGATCTCAGGTGAGAACTTGTTTGACTTCTTCATGGCTCCATCTTCTCAAGAGTTGGAGCCTCCACCAATCCCGGGGCGATTCAGGAACGAGATAGCTTTGGGGCAAGTAACGACTGATTTCACCGCGGATGACGCCAGTCAGACGCCGCACCGGCGCGCGCTTTCGCCTGCGTATCTGAGCCCAAAGAAAATCGCTTTGTTGATCATGCAGAGCAAAAACAAAGACGCTCGAACGCTACGCGACACCATCGAAAGTCACAACAACAACTACACGCTTGTGCGCCTCATCCTGGCCGCTAGCGTGATCTATTTTCACTCGTTTGCCCTGTCGCCAGGATTGCACGACCACCTATCGATGGCATTCCTTCCCGTCACTACCGTGGGCGGTCTTGCAGTTCAGTTGTTCTTTTTCCTCAGCGGTTTGTTCGTTGCGCAAAGTTTCAACAAGGACCCCCACGTTCCCAGCTTCATCCTTAAGCGGTTCATGAGAATTTGGCCGGGACTGTTCGTTTGCCTTTTGGTGACTTCGACCATAATTGCAGTGATCAACAAGCATCCAACATTCCTGCAGTATCTGAAGTTTGATGAGTTCTATGACTACACCCTGCGCAATAGCGTCTTTGACCTCACCTGGTACATCGACGGACTGCTGAAGAACAATGCCTCTCAAAGCTTGAATGGCTCCATTCATACGCTTCCGATGGAAGCGAAAATGTATGTTTTGCTCGCCTTCATCGGCGCGCTCGACATGGCCCGAACACCCACCCGACTGGCTATCGCGGGCGCCATTGCGTTTGTGGCGGTCGTCGTTCCAGGCATTGTTGAGCTATTACCGTTCACCCTGCTCAATGCTGACTACAGCCGCGCTGCAGCTGCCATGTTCCTCGCTGGCGTATGCGTCTACGGGTTATCTGTAAGGCTGCGCATCAGACTGTGGCAAGGAATCCTTCTGATCACCGGAGCCGTGGTATCGACCGGCATGGCCCACGTATTCCTGTTCTACGCATCAGCGGCGTGGATCATGATGATGATCGGCCAGTCGCCCCTGATCGGAAAAGTGTGGCGACCCAAACAGGATTTGAGCTACGGCATCTACATCTACGGGTGGCCTAGCCAGCAAATCATTATGGCTCTGGCGCCGATCCATCTGACAGCCTATGTGCTGACTTTAGTCGCGATCCCCTTATCAACTGCTTTTGCATCCCTGAGCTGGCGATTCGTCGAGAAGCCGTCGATCAAGTTTGGCAAAGATTTCCCTGCTCATGCGAACGCTCTCACGCTGAAGAAACACCGGAGAGTGCTGATCGCGCTGACGACCCTGCTTATCGTACTCGTCGGAGCCAGGTGGGCAGCACATCATTGGGCCTCTGCTCCCGTGCAGCCCATGCAGGCAACCATCGTAAACTTTGGGCCACAAGAGAGTCGCGCTGGCGAGCCGATCAACCTGCAGCCCAATGGCGAGTCAGCCATATGGATCACGACAGACGGTGGATCCGCACCCGATGGAACCGTCATCGTGATGGATGGTCATTACCTGTCGAGTCAGATAGCGGGAAATGTTGTCACCGCACGAGTGGACCCATCGATACTCGCAACATCGGGAGAAAAGTCGATTTTCCTTGAGCGTCGCTACGCGGACAGGATCGAGCGATCCAATGAGGTCAAACTCAAGGTTCGGTAACCGCTATCTCGCACCAGGTAGCCACCATTCCGCAGCCGATCGGCTGCGGTGGCGCGCCTCCAGATGCTCTTGAACACCCAGGTAGAGGCCATGCTGGCGAAGTCACCCAGCGCAGCCCGTCCGGACACGGTGACCGATTGGTTCAAGGTCGATGCCAATAAGACGAAGTTCGGCGGAACACGTCACCGTTGTACCCGAAGAACTTCTTCCAGACTGTATATAGATCACCAGCATCTCGCTGCTGGACGACGATCCCCGGAACATTCGTTCTTCCGACGACGTCCGGAAGCTGTGCAACGGCATACGTCGTCTTTTTCCACGCCAGCATCGGTGAAAAATCGACCGACTGAAGCGCGTCCGGCGCGTCCAACCCCGACACGCCGCCGCGCCCGGCCACTTCACGGTCTCGCCACGGCCTGATCAGGCCACCAAAGCGTGCGTCGCCCCCTTTTGGGATCAAGGCGAGGAATTCTGCGCAGGACGCACTGCACTACGTCAACGCCGCGCCCAAGACATCACCCACCACACGTCCGATACCTTGTATCTCGGCAACCACAAGGAGCGGCTGTGAGTCGCCCCGAACCTATGAGACCAAACAGGCGTATCTGCCGTCCTCATGACTCAGGAACCGCCGCGGCCATACCCCTCAGGAGAAGCTCAAACAGATACTTTCCGCGCCGTGGCCTCATATCAGGGACGTCAACTGCCCTTGCGCCAAATGCTCGACTTAGTACAGTCGGACACCCATAGGGAGATTCATGTTGGATACGCAAGTGACACCACTGACCATTGCGGATGCATTTTGGGAAAGGGTCAAGGGAATCAAGGATGCCGACCGCAGCGTCAACTGGTATCCCTACGACAGCTTGGGAAACATCGATAGCCTGAACCCGCTACTCCCTGATTGGATTTCCACAGGACTTGTAAACGGTTTCAACAAGGAACGTGTCCTCGACATTGGCCCCGCCGATGGGGATCTTGGCTACTTGTTCGCCTCAAGGGGTTGTCGCATTGATTTTCTCGACTACCCGCAGACCAACTACAACGATTGTCGCGGCATCAAGACCCTGGGTAAGACGCTCAAGATCAAACACGGGTACATTTCGTGTGACCTGGACAGGGGGTTTGCGCTCAAAGGCCAATACGACCTAGCGCTATGCCTCGGCGTTATCTACCACTTGCGCAACCCCATGCTTGTCTTGATGGAATTGGCCCGACACGCCCAACACATGCTGCTGTCAACGCGTGTGTCCACAGAGTTTCCCGACGGAGCCGACATGGGATCCTATCCCTGCGCCTACCTTCTTGAGTGCCGGGAATCCAATGACGATCCAACGAACTATTGGAGCATGTCTCCCTTTGGCCTGCGTCGTATCCTCAAGCGGTCTGGCTGGATCGTGAAATCGGAGGTTACTTATGGCCCGGGGAAATCCAACCCTATCCACCAAGACGCCGATAGCCGCATGTTTGTCTATTGCGAGCGCGTACCCAACTGGGCAGACCTAGGCAAACATCACGATTTTTGAAGCTCGCTCCCCAGCACGTCCCTGGAGCCCGAAAAGAAGTGCCTTCACGATTCCGACCTGCAACACCTGCCAGAACTAGCCACCAGCGGGCAAATGATCAGAGCATTCATGCGCCCGTCTCGACCGATGCATTGATGAACGCGACATGGCACATCGCAGCGATGCCCGATCTCAACAAGACGACTGAGTTGGCGTGCGACTAGCCCTTCAACACAACGCCAGGTTATTCGCGGATTTGAATGCAAAAGAACGCGGACATAACCATGTAACGGAGTCTTCCTCTTGGGCCCGATCTCGTTCTGACCTGCTTCCCGTTGCGGCGCGTCGGCGACTTCGCAGGAGCGCCGCCAAGAGGCGGCGACGTAGTACGAACACCAAGGCCCAGGGGCACGGGCCAATCGGTTAAACGGCCCGGAAAGCTACCCTGAGCGAGTGCGCCCGAAACATGGCGAAACATACCAGTCGCCACACGGCATCAGTCACCTAAGCCATTGAAAAATGGTGCCCCCGATACGATTCGAACGTACGACCTTCCCCTTAGGAGGGGGACGCTCTATCCAGCTGAGCTACGGGGGCAGCGGGGTGAATTCTGGCATGGAACGGTGGGCGGCGCGAACCCGGTCCGGGGCCCCTGCTAGAATGGTCGTTTTCATCCCGGCGCTATCCCCGCGCCACGGTCTGGAGTGAAGCATGTCCCACGAAATCCTCACTGCCCTCGGTCTTGGCAACACGCAATCAGGCACCTATCTGGGCAATGGCGAATGGTCGAAGACGACCGATGCCGGCACGCTGAATCCGGTCAACCCGGCTACCGGCGACGTGATTGCCTCGGTGCACGCATCGAGCGCGGCGGACTATGAACTGATCGTCATGCGCGCGCAGGAAGCCTTTAAGGTCTGGCGTACCACGCCGGCACCGCGTCGCGGCGAAGCAGTCCGCCTGTGCGGCGAAGCGCTGCGCAAGCATAAGGACGCCCTGGGTTCGCTGGTCGCCCTGGAAATGGGCAAGATCAAGCCTGAAGGCGATGGCGAAGTGCAGGAGATGATCGACATTGCCGACTTCGCGGTGGGCCAGAGCCGCATGCTCTACGGCTACACCATGCATTCGGAGCGCCCTGGCCACCGCATGTATGAGCAGTACCAGCCGCTGGGCCTGGTGGGCATCATCAGTGCGTTCAACTTCCCGGTGGCGGTGTGGGCATGGAATGCGTTCCTTGCCGGCATCTGCGGTGACATCTGCATTTGGAAGCCGTCGCCGAAGACGCCGCTGTCGGCCATCGCGACGATGAAGATCTGCAACGACGCGCTGAAGGAAGCCGGTTTCCCGGACATCTTCTTCCTGTTCAACGACGCTGGCACCGACATTTCGCAGGCGTTCGTGGACGACCATCGCATCCCGCTGATCAGCTTCACCGGTTCGACCAAGGTGGGCCGCCACGTAGGTGAGCGCGTCGCCAAGCGCATGGGCCGCTCGCTGCTGGAGCTGGGTGGCAACAACGCCATTGTTCTGGACGAAAGCGCAGACCTGAAGCTGGCAATCCCGGCTATCGTGTTCGGTGCCGTCGGCACCGCCGGTCAGCGCTGCACCACCACGCGCCGCTTGTTCGTGCACGAATCCATCGCTGCCGAAGTGACTGACAAGCTGATCACCGCGTACAAGCAAGTGGAAGGCAAGATCGGCGACCCGACGTTGGCCACCACGCTGATGGGTCCGCTCAACAGCAAGGAAGCCGTGCAGGCTTACCTGGGTGCCATCGAAAAGGCCAAGGCTACGGGCGGTACGGTGCGCACCGGCGGTGCCGCGCTCACCGATCGCAAGGGCAATTTCGTGCTGCCGACCATCATCACCGGCGTGAAGAACAGCGACGAAGTGGTGCAGACGGAAACCTTCGCGCCGATTCTCTACGTGATTCCGTTCAAGACGCTGGATGAAGCCATCGACCTGCAGAACAGTGTGCCGCAGGGCTTGTCCTCCGCCATCTTCACGCAGAACCTGAAGTCCGCCGAGCAGTATCTGTCGGCAGCGGGCTCCGACTGCGGCATTGCCAACGTCAACATCGGCACGTCCGGTGCGGAAATTGGCGGCGCGTTCGGCGGTGAGAAGGAAACCGGTGGCGGTCGCGAGTCGGGTTCGGATGCATGGAAGGTCTACATGCGCCGCCAGACCAACACCATCAACTACTCGAACTCGTTGCCGCTCGCACAGGGCATCAAGTTCGATCTGTAAGACCGTGACACGGGGTGGCCGGCGCTTGCCGGCTGCCCTTTCTTTCCAACGTGCGCAGGACGTGCAGGAACCATGAGCTACCAGCCCGCTACCCAACGCACGACCAATCAGCTGGCGGTGGTCAGCCTGGTGTTCGGCATCGCCACCTGGCTTCTGCTGCCGGTGGTCGGCGCCATCGTCGCGGTGGTCTGCGGCCATATGGCGCGCAAGGAAATCCGACGGGCACCGCAAGGCGCTGTGGACGGTGATGGGCTGGCGCTCGCCGGGCTGATCCTGGGCTATACGCAGATCGTATTTACGGTTCTTGGTGCGCTGTTCGTCATCGCATTCATCGCGTTTGGCCTCGGTGTCGGCGCTAGCTACTTGCACTGAAACGATCATGGCCGATACGCGAGAAACGACAGGCGAGGCATCCACGGCCTTCGATTTTCGCGGATATTGCGTCGTCATTTGCGGCGGCAGCAAGGGCATTGGGCGCAGCATCGCGCAGGCCTTCGCCCAGGCGGGTGCATCCGTCTCAGTGTGCGCACGTGGCGAATCCGCGTTGGCCGACGCACGCCATGCGATCGCCGCCTATGGCGCGACAGTGCATACACGCAGCTGTGACCTCGGCGACGCTGCAGCCATTGAAAGCTACATCCATGAAGCCGCCGATGTACTGGGCGGCATCGACGTGCTGGTGAACAACGCCAGCGGCTACGGTTTCAGCGACGATGACGACGGCTGGGCTGCCGGATTCAACATCGACCTGATGGCCGCGGTACGCGCGTCGCGCCATGCCCTGCCCTGGCTGAAGGCGTCATCGCATGGCTCGATTCTGCACACCTCGTCCATCGCAGCGTTCCATCCTGGCGTGCGTGGCCCAGCGTATGCGGCGGTCAAGGCCGCGCTGAATCAGTACACCACCTCACAGGCGCTGACGCTGGCCGAACACCGCATCCGCGTCAACGCCATCGCGCCGGGCTCCATCGAGTTTCCGGACGGGTTGTGGGATCGCCGCAAAACCGAAGCACCCGAGCTGTACCAGCGTACGCTGGCGAAGATTCCCTTCGGCCGTTTCGGCAAGCCGGAGGAAATCGCCCATACCGCGCTGTTCCTCGCCTCACCGTTCGCCAGCTGGATCACCGGCCAGACGCTGTGCGTCGACGGCGGCCAATTGCTCACGGGGTAATGCCATGACCGATCTCAAGTCCACCGAACGCTTCAGCGACCGCGTCGCTGAGTACGTACGCTATCGGCCCGACTATCCTGGCGCGATGCTGGAGTGGTTGCAGGACACGTTCGGCATCGCTCCAGCATGGCAGGTGGCGGATATCGGCGCTGGCACGGGTATCTCCAGCAAGCTTTTCCTCGACGGTGGTTACCGTGTGATCGCCGTGGAGCCAAATGCGTCCATGCGCGAAGCTGCCGAGAGCTGGCTGGGCGACGATCCGCTCTTCACCGCCGTCGATGGCCGTGCCACGGCCACTGGCCTGGGCGATGCGAGCGTGGATCTCATCACCGTGGCGCAAGCCTTCCATTGGTTTGATAAGGACGCGACGCGCGAGGAGTTCCGGCGCATCCTGAGCCCCAAGGGGCTGGCGGCTATCATCTGGAATTCCCGTCATCTGGTGGGCACGCCGTTCCTCGAGGGCTATGAAGCACTGCTTAAGCAGTACGGCACGGATTACACCAGCGTGGCCGAACGCTACGGCGATGAGCTCAGCATGCGCGCCTGGTTCGCAGACGGCTACCTTGCCATGGGCCGCTTCGATCATGGCCAGCTGCTGGACTACGACGGCCTGGCCGGCCGCCTGCTTTCGTCGTCCTATGCACCGCGCGAAGGACAGCCGCAACACGAACCGATGATGCGCGCGTTGCGCGAGCTGTTCGACCGCTGCGCGGTGAACGGGCGCATCAGCTTTGACTACGACACCGTCATCTACGTGGGCAAGCTCAAATGACTATGTACAACCTTATCCGCCCACTGCTGTTCGCACTCGACGCGGAAGCGGCGCACCGCGCGACCCTTTACGGTCTGGACGTTGCCCATCGCAGCAACTTCATCCACAAGGTGGCCAAGCCGCCAGCCGAGTTGCCCACCACGGCGTTCGGTGTTCGCTTCCCCAACCCTGTGGGGCTTGCTGCCGGCCTGGACAAGAACGCCGACCACCTGGACGCACTGGGCGCGCTGGGTTTCGGCTTTGTCGAGGTGGGCACCACCACGCCACGCCCGCAGCTGGGCAATGACAAGCCACGCATGTTCCGCCTGCCCCGCCACCAGGCGGTGATCAATCGCCTCGGCTTCAATAACGACGGCGTGGATGCGCTAGTGCGCAACGTGCAGAAGTCCAGCTATCGCGGTGTGCTCGGCATCAATATCGGCAAGAACAAGGACACGCCCAACGAGAAGGCGGTGGACGATTACCTGTTCTGCCTGGAGCGCGTCTATGCACTCGCCAGCTACATCACAGTGAACATCTCCTCGCCCAATACGCAGGGTCTGCGCGACCTGCAGGAAGAGGCCACGCTGCGTCGCTTTATCGAGACATTGCGCGAAGCACAGGAACGCCTGGGCTCGCAGACCGGCGCACGCAAGCCGATGCTGCTAAAGATCGCACCGGACCTGAGCGACACCGAGCTGGACGCCATCGCCGAAGTGCTGCTGGCGGCAAAGGTGGATGGAGTGATCTGCACCAACACGACGATTGATCATTCTGCCGTGGCGGACGACCCGCATGGCAACGAGACCGGAGGCCTTTCCGGCAAGCCCCTGTTCGCCCGGTCCACGGCGGTGTTGCGCGGCATGCGCCAGCGCGTGGGCAACCAGTTGGACATCATCGGTGTGGGCGGCATCCTCGACGGCAACAACGCCGCGGAGAAGATCGACGCCGGCGCCTCGCTGGTCCAGATCTACTCCGGCATGGTCTATCGCGGTCCGGCACTCATCGCCGAATGCGTCGATGCGATCCGTCACCAGCGGGAAGACACGCATGCCGGTTGAGCGCATTGACATGGGCGGCTACACGCTGATCGAAAACGCTCCGCTTGGCACGCGCAACACACTGCGCGTCGATGCACGTGCGCGCCTGCTGGCGGAAATCCACGACGCATCCAAGCTCACCGAGCTGCTGGATTTCCCTGCCGTGCGCGGCGGCAAACTGCTGGTGCTGGGTGAAGGCAGCAACATGCTGTTCACCGGCGATGTCGACGCTACCGTGCTGGCCATGGCCACGCGCGGCGTGCAGGTGGAACAGGACGGTGAAGTCGCACGCATCGCCGTAGCGGCGGGCGAGCGCTGGGACGACTTCGTGCGCTGGACGCTGGGCCAAGGCTTCGCCGGGTTGGAAAACCTCATTCTGATTCCGGGCACCGTGGGCGCCGCGCCGATCCAGAACATCGGCGCGTACGGTACGGAAGTTGCCGAGTTCATCGAAAGCGTGGAAGCGTGGGATACCAAGGAGCAGCGCGTCGCCGTACTCGACCGCGCCGCTTGTGCTTTCGCCTACCGCGACTCGGTGTTCAAGCACGAACCAGGGCGTTACATCGTCACCGCCGTGCGCTTCGCCCTGCCCCGCTCCCGCGAACTGCGCCTGGATTACGCGGGCATCCGCGACGAGTTGGCCCGCATGGGCATCGCCAAGCCGGCGCCCTTCCACGTGGCCGAGGCCGTCGTGCATCTGCGTACGAAGAAACTGCCGGACCCGGCGGTGATCGGCAATGCTGGCAGCTTCTTCAAGAACCCCATCGTCGATGCCTCGCTAGGTGAAGCGCTCAAGCGCGAGCATCCGGAACTGGTGTCGTGGGTGAGCGGCGACGGACGCTGGAAACTCTCCGCTGCCTGGTTGATCGAAACTAGCGGCTTCAAAGGCATGCGCGACGGCGACGCTGGCATCTCCAACCGTCATTCGCTGGTGCTGGTGAACCACGGACGCGCCACCGGCGCCGAGTTGTGGGCCTTTGCACAGAAAGTGATTGAAGGTGTGCGCAGCAAGTTTGGCGTGCGGCTGGAGCCGGAGCCGGTAGTCGTCTAACGCAACGCGCCCCCTAAGAAGTTCGTCATTCCCGCTTTCGCAGGAATGACGAACCACGCGCACCGGTTTTCGAGCCCTCGCAAAGCCCTTGCACGAGGCTCTCTAGCGGAGCAAAAGCAGCGACGTGCTTCGGTCGCACGCGAGATGCACCACTGCAGAAACCTCGCGAATACCCTCAGGCATTTTTGCGCTCGAGGTTCGGCAGGAATGCCGTGATGATGCCGATCAGCGGCAGGTAGGCGCACAGGCCGTACACATACTCGATACCACGTGCGTCCGCGACGTGCCCGAGCACGGCCGCACCGATGCCGCCCATGCCGAAGGCGAAACCGAAGAACAGACCCGATACCGTACCCACGCGGCCCGGTATCAATTCCTGCGCATACACCAGGATGGCCGAGAACGCCGAGGCCAGAATCAAGCCGATGATTACCGTGAGCACGCCGGTCCAGAACAGGCTGGCGTGTGGCAGGAGCAGCGTGAACGGCGCCACGCCCAGGATAGATGCCCAGATCACCCACTTGCGGCCGATGCGGTCGCCCACCGGCCCGCCGATCAGCGCGCCCACGGCCACGGCGAACAGGAATACGAACAGATGCGTCTGTGCGCTCTGAACAGACACCCCGAACTTGTGAATCAGGAAGAACGTGTAATAGCTGCTGATGCTCG
The DNA here is from genome assembly GCF_002878475.1 of Dyella sp. AD56. Classification (NCBI taxonomy): domain Bacteria; kingdom Pseudomonadati; phylum Pseudomonadota; class Gammaproteobacteria; order Lysobacterales; family Rhodanobacteraceae; genus Dyella; species Dyella sp. AD56. The sequence continues at coordinate 61,396 of NZ_NRDP01000036.1, read as the reverse complement.
CCAGATAGAAATACTTGGAGAAGATCAGCAGGCCGAGGATCACCAGCGACCACACCACCTGCGTCTGCGAAAGTACGACGTGCGAGGCGCTGCGCCCCTTCGGTTTGCCGCGCACCGCGTGGTGATCGCGATACCACCGGCTCACTTGCAGTAGCACCACGATGGCCAACAGTGCCGCCAGCGCAAACCACGCCACGCTGCCGCGGCCGTGCGGCACGATGATCCACGCCGCCAGCAACGGGCCCAGCGAGGCACCGGCATTGCCGCCCACTTGGAACAGCGACTGCGCCAGACCATGGCGGCCACCCGAGGCCATGCGCGCCACGCGCGAGGACTCCGGATGGAACACCGACGAGCCCGTGCCCACCAGCGCCGCCGCAACCAGCAGCACCGCGAAGTTCGGCGCGGTCGCCAGCAGCAACAGGCCGCACAGCGTGAAACCCATGCCGATGGGCAGGGAATAAGGCATCGGCTTCTTGTCAGTGATCAGGCCCACCGCGGGCTGCAGCAGTGACGCGGTGATCTGGTACGTCAGCGTGATCGTGCCGATCTGGGCGAAGCTGAGATTGAAACCGCTCTTGAGGATCGGATAGATCGCCAAGATCAACGACTGGATCATGTCGTTGAGCAGGTGCGAGAAGCTGATCGCCCCGAGGATGCGGAATTCCGTGGAATGCTCGGCCTGAGCAATAGGCGGAGCAACGGACGGTACGGCGGGTGGCGTGGCGGCCAGCGGCATGTCTTCGACGCGAGTTTGCATGATGACTCGTAGGGGGGGATGTGCGGCAACACGACGCGCTTGCGTCGGTGGGGAGCCCACCATAAAGTGGGCGGCGTGGGCCCGCATGCATCACCGGGTCAATTTCTGTCGAAAATGGGCCAAACCTGTGCGCAACGCCCGCGCCGAAGCGTATGACCAGACACCCCGCGACGTGATCGCGACGGGTAACGAATACCCCACGCACCACGTGCTGCCCCCGCATTCGCATCGGCGCGGACAGTTGCTTTACGCCTCCACCGGCGTGCTGACCACGGTCACCAGCGAAGGCAGCTGGGTGGTGCCGCCGCGACGAGCGCTGTGGATTCCGCCGGGCGTGACGCATGAAGTGCACATGGGCGGCCCCGTCACCACGCGCAGCGCCTACGTGACACCCGAAGCTGCGCGTGCTGCCGGCCTGGCTTCCCACTGCCAGGTCATCGCTGTCTCGCCCCTGCTCCACGAGCTGTTGATGGAAGCAGTGGATCTGCCTGCCGAGTACGAACTGGATGGACGCGACGGGCACGTCATGGGCCTATTGCTGGACGAGATCCGCCGGATGCCCGTTTTGCCGCTCAGCACACCGCTGCCCCGCGAAAAGCGCCTTGCCACGCTGTGTCGCCAACTGTTGGAGCAACCCTCGCAGGAAGTGAAGATCGACGACATGGCGCGCAAGGCGGGCATGAGCCGCCGCCATTTCACCCGCACGTTTCGCGAGGAAACCGGCATGAGCTTCACCGCATGGCGGCAGCAGGCCTGCCTGCTGTCGGCGCTGACGCGGCTAGGCAACGGCGAGGCCATCACGCAGGTCGCGGTGGACCTTGGTTACGGCAATCCCAGCGCATTCACCGCAGCCTTCCGGCGCGTGCTTGGCATGGCGCCCAGCCGCTATCTCGCGTCACCCGCAGCGTAAAAGCTAGCGATGCACCAACTCACAGCCTCGTGACGCGTGTGCATGCACTGTCATGGTCACGTCAGCTGCGATGTGCAATATGTCGGAGACGTGACAGTGCGACCTCTGTGCTGCGCTGCCATGGCCCGGTAGTTATCGGAGCCGTACTATGTTCCTTTGCGGACCACGCGGCCCTCCCGCGTCCGCCTGCCAGACGGTGAACCGATGAGTACCGATGTCGTCCGTACCAGCCCCGAGCACGACACCGTGGCCGCCGAAGTCGTGCGCCCTGCGCCGCCCGAAGCCCCACCCGCCGGCCCAGCGCCGGACCTCAACGACCCCTCGCTCTACATCAACCGCGAACTCTCGCAGTTGCAATTCAACATCCGGGTGCTCGAACAGGCCCTAGATGAAAGCAAGCCGATCCTGGAACGCCTCAAGTTCCTGTTGATCTTCTCCAGCAACCTGGACGAGTTCTTCGAAATCCGCGTGGCGGGCCTGAAAAGCCAGATCGCGTTCGACCATGAAATCGTCGGCTCCGATGGCGTAACGCCGCGCAAGGCGCTCGCCGAGATCAGCGAGATCACGCACAAGCAGATCGAACGCCAGTACGCCATCCTCAACGACAAGATCCTGCCGGAGCTGGCGCAACGCGGCATCCGCATCGTTCGCCGCAACGAGTGGTCGCACAAGCAGAAGCTGTGGGTGCGCCGTTACTTCCGCCATGAAGTGGCACCGCTGGTGACACCGATCGGCCTGGACCCCACGCATCCCTTCCCGCTGCTGGTCAACAAGAGCCTCAACTTTATCGTGCAGTTGGAAGGCACCGACGCATTCGGCCGCGACTCGGGTCTGGCCATCGTGCCGGCGCCGCGCGTGCTGCCGCGTTTGATCCGCCTGCCGGACGACGTGTGCGAAGGCGGCGAGAACTTTGTGCTGCTGTCTTCGATCATCCACGCGCATGCGGAGGAACTGTTCCCCGGCATGTCCGTGCGCGGCTGTTACCAGTTCCGCCTGACCCGTAACGCCGACCTCACCATCGACCCGGAAGACGTCGAGGATCTGGCGCGTGCGCTGCGCGGCGAGTTGTATTCGCGCCGCTTCGGCGACGCAGTGCGCCTGGAAGTGGCTGACAACTGCCCGCCGGAACTCACCGGCTACCTGTTGCGCCAGTTCGGCCTGACCGCCGCCGAGATGTACGAAGTAAACGGCCCGGTGAACCTGGCCCGCCTGTTCGGCCTGATTACCAAGACCCTTCGCCCCGAACTGCAGTACCCGCCGTTCACGCCATCCATTCCCAAGGCGCTCAAGAAGGCCGAGGACCTGTTCCAGGTGATCGGCCGCCAGGACGTGCTGCTGCTGCATCCCTACGAGTCGTTCGCGCCAGTGGTCGATCTGCTGCACCAGGCCGCGAAAGATCCGAACGTGCTCGCGATCAAGCAGACGTTGTATCGCAGCGGCGCCAACTCCGAAATCGTCGATGCGCTGGTCGACGCCGCACGCGCGGGCAAGGAAGTCACCGTTGTTATCGAGTTGCGCGCTCGCTTCGATGAGGAATCCAACCTCACGCTCGCCTCGCGCCTGCAGCAGGCCGGCGCCATGGTTATCTACGGCGTGGTGGGCGTGAAGACGCACGCCAAGCTCATGCTCATCCAGCGTCGCGAAGGCGAAGAGCTGGTGCGTTACGCGCACCTGGGCACCGGCAACTACCACACCGGTAACGCGCGCCTTTACACCGACTACAGCCTGCTCACCTCCGACCTTGCGTTGTGCGAGGACGTGCACAAGCTTTTCAGCCAGCTCACCGGCATGGGCAAGCTGCTTCAGATGAAACGACTGCTGCATGCGCCCTTCACGCTGAAGAAGACGCTGCTGGAAATGATCAATCGCGAGACGGCGCTTGCCACCGCCGGCAAGCCCGCGCAGATCATCATCAAGGCCAATGCCATCACCGACGCCAAGATGATCCGCGCGCTCTACAAGGCCAGCATGGCCGGCGTGAAGGTAGACCTGATCGTGCGCGGCATGTGTTGCCTGCGTCCGGGTGTGCCGGGGGTGTCGCACAATATCCGCGTGCGCTCCATCGTCGGCCGCTTCCTGGAGCACAGCCGCGTGTACTGGTTCCTCAACAATGGCGAAGAGCAGTTCTATCTCGCCAGCGCGGACCTGATGGAGCGCAACCTGGATCGCCGTGTGGAAACCGGCTTCCCGGTGGAAGGCAAGAAGCTGCAAAGCCGGCTCAAGAAGGAGCTGGAGTTGTACCTATCCGACAACTCCAGCGCATGGCTGCTGAACGCCGACGGCCGTTACTCGCGCATCAGGCCTGGCACCAATCAAACACCGCGCAACGTGCAGGTGCAGTTGCTGGAGAAACTCTGCGGCTCCGGGGCAACAGCCACCGAGGCCTGAGGATCAACCATCCCCGACATGAGCGCGCAGGTGCGCCCATGTCGGGGATGCAGCTCAGCGCTGCAAGTACAGCTTCACCCAGGCCACATAGCGATCCACGAAGCTCTGCAGGAACTGCTGCGTGCCTTCGTTACCGATGTGACCATCCGCGCCGAACAGCCCTTCCTTGTTCTGGATAAACACTTCCGGCTGCGGCAGCGTGGCCACGTCGAGGTAGGAAAGCACGTTACGCAGATGCTGCTGCGCCAGCGCGGTGCCCGTAGCGCCTACTGAAACACCGATCACCCCGCCCGGCTTGCCCGCGAACGAGTTGGTTCCCCAGGGGCGCGAGGCGATGTCGATAGCATTCTTCAACACGCCGGGAATCGAGCGGTTGTATTCGGGCGTCACGAACAGCAGCGCGTCTGCACCGGCGACCTCGTCCTTGATCCGCTGGCATTCCGCCGGGTAATGGGCATCGAAATCCTGGTCGTACAGGGGCAGGTTATCGATGCGCACATGGTCGAAGCTGAAATCCGCTGGGGCCAGCCGCTCCACGGCGCGGGCGAGGTGGCGATTGAAGGAATCCTTGCGCAGGCTGCCGACCAGAACGGCCACACGAATCTTGCTCATGCCTTGACTCCAGGGAGAGGGAAATAGATGCGACGGGAGGTCGGAAGCATGGCATCGGGAGCGGTGAATCCCTTGTGATAGTCCGGCAGCCTACGCCCCTGTCCCTCGACTTCGAAAATCCACAAGACAACGGCGCCAGAGTGGCTAGGCTGGAGCCATCCCATCCACGGAGTCCAGCCCATGAGCACCTCCCGTATCACCGGCAGCACCGTCATTCCCGGCCTGCGCTATCGCGATGCCCACGCCGCCATCGAATGGCTGTGCAAGGCGTTCGGATTCACCAAGCACGCGGTCTACGACGACGACCAAGGCGGCGTGGCGCATGCACAGCTCATCCATGGCACGGGCATGCTGATGCTGGGCTCGGTCAGGGACGACGAATTCGGCCTGCGCATCATCCAGCCTGACCAGACCGACGGACGCGAAACGCAGTGCCCGTATGTCGTCGTCAAAGACTGCAAAGCGCACTACGAGCAAGCCAAGGCCGCCGGCGCCGTGATCGTGAACGACTACGCCGAGAAGGACTACGGCGGTGCGGGCTACAGCTGCCGCGACCTGGAAGGCCATCTGTGGTCGTTCGGCAGCTACGACCCGTGGGCCGAACAAGGCGCGTGATCCCATTGAATCAACTGGGCGCCACGGGAAGATAGACGTCCGCGCGCAGAAGTGCCGCGGGCACGTTTTCCGGATCGTCCAGGAAATGCCGGAAGGGAGCCTCGTCCCGCAGGACATATCCGCTACCCGGAAGCCAGCCGGCGATGAGTTGGTCAGTGAGCGCGCCAAGATGATCATAGGGGCCCTTGTGGCGCCAGCGTGCCCATTGGCCACCGCCAAGGCGGATCGGATAGGTTTCGTCGTCGGTCGCCACATCGCCGCCATCAAACGCGAGCGCGCAGTCGAATGCTCCATGGTCAGGCACGGCATCGTGATCACCATCATGCGGGACGCCATAGATACCGGCCATACGCTCCAACAACGCGTGGTCCGCCGCCCATGCGAACAGACGTCCATACGCCTGATCCAGGTCGCGATGATCGCCGACGTAACGCGTGGCCACCACCCGGAATGGCACCACTGAAACCACTTCCACTCGCAGAGCCGGCTCGGCAACGACCACGGGCGGCAAGCGTAGCCGCTGCATTGCCTCGCGCAGTCGTTCCGCCTGCCCGCGCAACTCGCTGGGCGAGGCATCGAAGGCCTGGCGGAACGCGCGGGCGAAGGCCTGCGGGGTTTCGTAACCCACGGCGAGGGCCGTCTCCGTGACCCGTTCCGAGGGCTCGGCCAGCAGCTGCAGCGCACGCAACAAACGCAGGCGCGCTACCGTCTGGCCCACGGTTTCGCCAGACAGCGCCCGATAGATGCGATGGAAATGGAACGGCGACAGATGCGCCACACTAGCCAGCCGCGCCAGCTCCGGCAGTTCATCGCCCTGCTCCACGGCGGCCTGCAGACCGGCGACCACGCGGTCGATGCGTTGCAGGTAGTCCTCTCGCGTGTTGGCTTTCATGGCCGGGCGCTCCGGTGAGGTAGTCGCCAGTGTGGCGGGCGCAGACGGCGGCGACGTTCCCATTCTTGCGCAATCGGCGCGAAGCGGCCCGCGTGACCGTATAGGCAGAAAGTCATGGTGGGAGGGAGATGACAGCTCGCTTACAGTCACTCCAGAGCCACCCTTCCACCTTGTTCACCGGACCGCCGATGCGCGACCGTCCGCCTGGAGGATTCATGCACATCCGCCGTACCCTGCTCGCCATCGCCACGCTCACCGCCTTTGCCGGCGCCCTGGTCCACGCGCAGACGGCGCCGCTCACGGCCGACATTCCGCAGAAGGCCTTTGTGGACGACACCGCTGGCTACGACTACATGAAGCGCGAGGTGATGATCCCGATGCGCGACGGCGTGAAACTGCATACGGTGATCGTCGTCCCCAAGAACGCGCATAACGCACCCATCCTGCTTACCCGCACGCCCTATGACGCCAGCGGCCGCGCCGAACGCTATATGTCGCCCCATATGGACGCCACCTTGCCGCAGGGCGACGAGGTGTTCGTGCATAGCGGCTATATCCGCGTGTTCCAGGATGTACGCGGCAAGTACGACTCCGAAGGCGATTACGTGATGACGCGCCCGCTGCGCGGCCCGCTCAATTCCAGCGAGGTGGATCACTCCACCGACGCCTACGACACCATCGACTGGCTGGTGAAGAACGTGCCGGAATCGAACGGCCGCGTGGGCATGCTCGGTTCATCGTATGAAGGGTTCACCGTGGTGATGGCACTGGTCCATCCGCACCCTGCGCTAAAAGTAGCCGCGCCGGAAAGCCCAATGATTGACGGCTGGATGGGCGACGACTGGTTCCATTACGGCGCGTTCCGCCAGACCAACTTCGACTACATCTACGGCCAGACGGCCGAAAAGAGCGGTCGCAAGGGTGGCGTGCCACGCGTAGGTTACGACGACTACAGCAACTTCCTCCAGGCTGGCTCCGCTGGAGACTACGCCCGTGCGCATGGCTTCGAGCAGTTGGCCTTCTGGCACAAGATCGACGAGCACCCGTCCTACGATGCGTTCTGGCAAAACCAAGCGTTGGACAAGGTGATGGCGCAACAACCGCTGACCGTGCCCACCATGTGGCTGCAGGGCCTGTGGGATCAGGAAGACATGTGGGGTGCCATCCACAGCTACGAGGCGACAGAACCCAAGGACAAGGGCAACGACAAGAACTTCCTCGTGATGGGCCCGTGGCGGCACAGTCAGGTGAACTACGACGGGCGTTCGCTGGGACCGCTGCAGTGGGACGGCGACACCGCGCTGCAGTTCCGTCGCGACGTGCTCAAGCCGTTCTTCGACCAGTATCTGGTGGCCGGCGCGCCCAAGGCGAACACGCCGCCGGTGCTGATCTACAACACCGGCGAAAACCATTGGGATCGCTACAAATCGTGGCCGCTCAGCTGCGACAAGGGTTGCACCGACAAACCCAAGGCGCTGTACCTCGGCGCCCATGGTTCGCTCTCGTTCAATGCCCCCACCACCGACGCCGCCAAGTACGACGAATACGTCTCCGATCCGGCCAAGCCCGTGCCCTATCAGCCGCGTCCGGTGCATTTTGCCGATCACGACGCGTGGACCCGTTGGCTGGTCAACGATCAGCGTTTCGTGGATGGCCGCCCCGACGTGCTCACCTACGTGAGCGAACCGCTTACCGCACCGATGCATATCGGCGGCGCACCGCAGGTGAACCTGTACGCCTCCACCAGCGGCAGCGACAGCGACTGGGTGGTGAAGCTGATCGACGTGTACCCGGATACGGTGCCGTCCAACCCGGAAATGGGTGGCTATGAGCTGGCCGTGTCGCTGGACATTTTCCGCGGCCGCTACCGCACCAGCTTCGAACACCCGCAGGCGCTCACACCGGACCAGCCGCTGCTGTACACGTTCGGCCTGCCCACGACCAATCATGTGTTCCAGCCGGGCCACCGCATCATGGTGCAGGTCCAGTCCAGCCTGTTTCCGCTGTACGACCGCAACCCCCAGACCTTCGTGCCAAATATCTTCGAAGCCAAGCCTTCCGATTACCAGAAGGCTACGCAGCGGGTGTGGCATACGCAGGGGACGGCTAGCTCTATCAGCCTGCCGGTGGTGCCGAACGGTTGATTCGTTGGGGTGGCGCGAGTGCGGCAATCACTCCCTCTCCCCCCTCGGGGAGAGGGAGAAAAACGTGCAGCATCAGCGATTAAGACAACCAGCAAAGAACCCTCGCCACAAGATCACCCACCAAGCACGCCTCATGGAGCATCGTCACCGCCACGTCACCACCACTCAACCAGCTCCGCATGATCACCAACCGATCCATGCCACCCGGCATCATCATCCCCGAGCTCGCCTACCCTGACGTCCTCGAAGCTGCGGCCTGGCTCTGCCGCGTACTCGGCTTCCGCGAGCGATTGCGCATCGCTGACCATCGCGTACAACTGACCTACGAAGGCTGCTCCATCGTGGTCACCGAACTCCCTGACGATGCACAAGCTATCGACCATGCTCACGCCGTGATGGTGCACGTCGCCGACGTCGACCGGCATCACGCGCACGCCAGCGCAGCAGGCGCGCGTGTGCTGAATGCGCCAACCGACTACCCTTATGGTGAACGCCAGTATTCCCTGGAGGACATCGGCGGCCACCGTTGGAAGTTCTCCCAATCCATCGCCGACGTCGACCCCATCGAATGGGGCGGCACGCCGATGACAGATACACCCTGAGCCGGAGCACCTATGACCCTCGACTCACCGCGCCCTGAAGGGCAGCCGATGTTCAACCCGAAGATGCTGATACGACCCGCAGCCGCCTGGATCACAGTGGCACTGTTCCTTGTGTTCGGTTCGGACTGGATGCAACACCTGAGTCGCCACGAGATCGGCCTATCGCTATTCGGGTGGCTGTTCTTCGTGATCGTCTGGGGCTCGTTCGGTGTGGTGCACGAAGCGGAGGAACTCGCCAGCTTGCTGGGCGAGCCGGTAGGAACGCTGGTGCTCACGCTATCGATCGTGCTGATCGAGGTCGTGCTGATCTCCGCGGTGATGCTGGGTGCGGGAGATACGGCCACGCTGGCCCGCGACACCATGTTCGCCGTGCTGATGATCGTGCTGAACGGCGTGGTGGGGCTTGGCCTGCTGACCGGCGGCATCCGCCATCACGAGCAGGCCTACAACCTGCATGGCGCGTCAGCGTTCCTGGCGGTCATCATCCCGCTCGCCACCATCGCACTGGTGTTGCCCAATTTCACCACGTCAACCAATGACGGCTCGCTGACCCCGGTACAGGCAGTGGCGTTCTCCATCCTCACCATCGGCTTGTATGGCCTGTTCCTATGGCTACAGACGGGACGCCACAAGGGTTACTTCCTGGCGCCGCGCTCGGATACCGACGCGAATGTGCCGGAGGAACCACCGCCGCCGCCGCGCCGTCCGCGCAAGGGCGAAATGGCGTTCCACCTGGTGTTGCTGATCGTCAATATCCTGCCGATCGTGATTCTGTCCAAGAGCCTCGCCAAGGTGCTCGACTACGGCATCGCCGCGACAGGCGCTCCCCACTCGCTGGGCGGCATCATCATCGCCATGCTGGTGTTCACGCCGGAAGGCATCTCGGCGTTGATCGCTATCCGTCGCGACCAGCTCACCCGCGCAATCAACCTGTGCCTGGGCGGTGCTGCGTCGACCGTGGGCCTCACCGTGCCAGCGGTGCTTGCCATCGGCCTGTTCACCGGCAAACCCGTGGTGCTGGGCCTGCCAGCGGCCAGCATCGTGCTGCTCACCTCTACGCTGGTGCTGAGCACGCTAACTTTCTCGGGATGGCGTACCACGATGCTCGAAGGCGCGGTGCACCTGTCGCTATTCGTGGTGTTCCTGGTGCTGGTGTTCAGCCCTTAGCAACCGGGCCTTGGCCGCGCCCCTGCTGGAGCGCGGTCAACGACGTCAGGCTACGCGTGCGGTGGCCCGGACGAGGTAGTACACGGCAAACATGCCTTGCGGATCGGTCCATCCCTGCGCAATGGCCAGCCCGGCCTTGGCGGCAAGCACAGCGAAATCCTCCGGCGAATACTTGCAGCTGTACTCCACCTGCATCGCCTCTTCCGCTCCAAAGTTCACTTGCTGCTTGCCAACGCGCACCTTCTGATCGCGCGTACTGACCAAGAAGGTCTCGATGCGCCCTGCCATAGCGTTGTAGTGCGCGCGGTGGCCGAAGCTGGACAGATCGAAATCGCTGCCGATCTCACGATTCAGGCGCGCCAGCATGTTGAGCGTGAACTGAGCGGTCACACCCGCCTTGTCGTTGTAGGCCGCCTCGATGACGGCCGTGTCCTTCTTGAGATCAGCGCCAATCAGGATGCCACCGTTGTCCCCCATTTCGTTACGCATCTTGCGCAGCAACTCGGCGGCGTCTCGCGCTTCAAAGTTGCCAATGGTGGAGCCTGGAAAGTAAATCACTGTGCGGCGCGGGGCACGCGGCGGAATCGGCAGACGCAGCGGGCGCGTGAAGTCCGCATGCAATGCCTGCACAGGCACCGCGGGGAAACGCTCGTTCAATACCTGCGTGCTATTGCGTAGCGGCTCGTGGGAAATCTCCACCGGCACGTACGATACTGGTGCGTGCAAATGTTCGAGCAACATGCGCGTCTTGATGGCATTGCCGCTGCCGTACTCGACCAGACGCACGTCTTCACCCAGTACGTCGGCGATGTGGCCGGAGTGCGCATCCATCAAGGCGATTTCGCAACGCGTCAGGTAATACTCGGGCTGCTCGCAAATGTCCTCAAACAGTTGCGAGCCGCGCTCGTCATAGAACAGCCACGACGGCAACCGCTTGGGACGTGCGCGCAGCCCGCGCTGCACGATGCCGAGCAGATCGTCGACGGGTGGGCGGCGGTCGTCGTCGCGGATATCGAAAGCTTGCACACTCATCGGTCCTGCCCCAGGCGGATCCCCATGAACTGCCAACGCGCATGGGGAGGAAAGAAATTCCGGTAGGTGGCACGCATGTGCTCGCGCGGCGTCGCGCAGGAACCGCCGCGCAACACCCACTGACCGCACATGAACTTGCCGTTGTATTCGCCCAGTGCACCGGCCAACGGCCGAAAACCTGGGTAGCTGACGTAGGGCGACGCGGTCCATTCCCACACATCGCCGAACATCTGCAGCATGCCTTCGCCAGCCGTCGCCGCCTGCGGGTGGAAGCTCATCGTGTCGAGCAGGTTGCCTTGTACCGGCAACGCGCTGGCGGCGCTTTCCCATTCCGCTTCCGTAGGCAGCCGTGCGCCGGCCCAACGGGCGAAGGCATCGGCCTCGAAATAGCTGACGTGACTGACGGGCGCATCGGGATCGATCGGCCGCACGCCAGCCAGGGTAAATTCGCTTGAAAGATCTTCCTGCCAGTAGAACGGTCGCTGCCATTGCTCGCGGCACACCGTATCCCAGCCCTCGGACAGCCACAGCGACGGCTCGCGATACCCGCCATCGCGGATGAACTCGGCGAACTCGGCGTTGGTCACCAGCCGGTTGGCCAATGCATGCGGCTGCAACAGCGCGCGATGGCGCGGCGACTCGTTGTCGAACGCGAAATCGTCTCCCGAATGCCCCATGTCGACGATGCCTTCGCGCCCGGCGATGAACTCCATCCGCACCGACGACGCCACTGATGACGACGCATGCGGCGCCGTGTAGGCAGGCAGCAAGGGATTGCAGAAGAACGCATGCTTGATGTCAGTGAGCAGCAGTTCTTGGTGTTGCTGCTCGTGCTCGAGACCAAGCCCGATGATGTCTGCCGTGGCGGCATCGACACCGCGCGACAGCCACTCGCACACGGCCTCGTCTACCTTCTCGCGATAGTCGCGGACCTGCGCAATGCCAGGGCGCGAGAGCAGCCCGCGGCGCGGACGCGCATGCATCGGGCCGACGGCTTGATAGTAGGAGTTGAACAGGTAGTTCCAGTCCGGATGCGGCGACCGGTAACCGGCATCGCGCTCCAGCACGAAGCGTTCGAAGAACCATGTGGTGTGCGCGAGATGCCACTTTGTCGGACTGGCATCCGGCATCGATTGCACCATCATGTCTTCCGGCGTCAGCGATGCGCACAAGGCCATGCTGCGGGAGCGGATCCTCCGGAATCGCAGCGCCAGCGCTTCGGCTTGCACGGCCGATGGCGCCAACGTCATCGCCGCCTCCGGAGTGCGGTTACGTGGTCGGCCGGGCCGATTCGTTCGTGATGCCTCATACCAAGAGTCGTGCGCCGTAACATGCCGCGCACCATGCCGGAGGAGCTGTTCAAAAGGTGTGATGCGAAGATGGCGAATGGCTGACAGCAGTCAGCCTATTTCTGCTGCGCCGCATCGTGAATCACGCAAAAACAAAGCCCGGCGCAGGGCCGGGCTTTGTCGCAACTGCACCAACGGTCGCGTGCTTAGTGACCGTAGTAACGGTAACCGCCGCGATAGTAGTAGCCACCGCGGTGGTAGTAGCCCGGACGGCCACCCACCACGACCGTGGCGCCCACGGCTGCCGGGTATACCACCGGGGCCGGTGCGTAATAGACCGGAGCCGGTGCGTAATAGACCGGCGGCGGCGGCGGTGCGTAGACAACCGGGGCCGGCGCGTAATAACCGCCCACCACCGGCAGACCTACGCCGATATTCAAGCTCACGTGTCCAGCGAAGGCCGGTGCGACGGCTGCACAGCCGATCAGCATGGCAGACGCCAGGGCAACGCGCTTGACGATGGAGGTCTTGGTCTTGTTCATGAGTCTGTCTCCCAAGGGAGGCTTGATTCCGATAGAGGGATTTGACGTTGCCCTCTATCGCTCTTTGCCGGGATCAATGCTCGAACTTTCGCGCTGAATCCGGACTGAGTAGAAAGCGTGAAAATGCTTAACGCCTGCTTTGATTCCGGACGTGGCTCACAGTGCCGCCCCAGGGGGATTCCTCACTCGTTTCTTTCGGGTGCAGGCGCAGGAGCCAGCAGCCGTGAATGTCCCCTCGACGGGTGAAATCGAACGGGATGCTGGGCGCGCTCCAGTCCTCGACGACGAACCGCTCCGCCAGTGCTTCATGGTTCAGCTTGAAGCGCCGGAAGTTGTTCGAGAACACGATGACACCATCGCTCGTGAGACAGTCGGCACAGGCCAACAACAGTTGGACATGGTCGCGCTGGACGTCGAAATCCTCCGCCCGCTTGGAGTTTGAAAAGGTCGGTGGATCGACGTAGATCACCCCGTAGCGGTCACGCTCCTGCCGCAGAAAAGTCATGGCGTCCGCCTGCATCAGGCGATGCTTGCTACCGGAGAAACCGTTGAGCGCAAGATTGCGCGATGCCCAGTCCAGGTAGGTGGCCGACAGGTCCACACTGGTGGTGTCGCGCGCGCCGCCCGCCGCCGCGTAGACGCTGGCCGTGGCGGTATAGGCAAACAGGTTCAGGAAGCGCCGCCCCGTGGCCAGTTCGCGCAACTTGCCGCGAACCAGGCGATGGTCGATGAACAGGCCGGTATCCAGGTAGTCGGTCAGGTTGACCAGGAAGCGCAGGCCAGCCTCCGCCACCTCGACGAACTCGCCACGCTGGTCGAACTGGCCGTACTTGGAGCCACCCTTGCCACGCTCACGCGTCTTCAGCGCGATGCGGTCGCGCGACACGCCCAGCACTTCGCCGGCGACGCGCACGATCTCGCGCAGGCGTTGGCGTGTTGTCTCCACCGGAATCTCGGCCGGTGCGCGGTATTCCTGGATGTGCAGCCACAACGAATCATTCTCGTCGCCGTAGACATCGACGGCCGCCGCGTACTCCGGCATGTCCTGGTCGTAGGCACGCCAGCAATGGATGCCTTCGCGCTCCAGCCGCTTGCGCAAGTGGCGCAGGTTCTTCTCCATGCGGTTGCGCAGCATCTGCGCGCCCTCGGAGAGCGGCTTCACCTCGCGCGGCGTTTCACTGCGCGCGTGAAGCTCGAAGATCAGCAGCACGGTTTCCAATGCACCGTTGTAAAGCGCGTACTTCTTCTCCGCGCGCAGCGGGATGGCATGTCCCAGCTCGGCATCGCCCGCCAGCACGGCCGCGCGCCAACCGGCGAAGCGTTCGCGCAGGGTTTCGCCGATAGCCCGATACAGACGGGGCATCTCGCCACGGTCGCCAAGGCGCTCGCCATACGGAGGGTTGGTAATCACCAAGCCACGGCTGTAACCCGGTGGCGGCGATACATGCGTGACGTCATGCTTGTCCAGCGTCAGGAACCCAGCGACGCCAGCCTCCTGAGCGTTGCGCTTGGCGGTCTGCACCATGCGCGGGTCAGCGTCGCTACCGAAGAAACACGCACGCAGAGCGCGCAGGCCGGTATCGGCACGCTGCCGCGCCTCGTCCAGCAGGCCGCGCCACAGTGCGATGTCGTGCTGCGCCCAGCCCAAGAATCCGTAGTACTCGCGATGCAGGCCGGGCGCGACATCCGCGGCCATCCACGCGCCTTCGACCAACAGCGTGCCGGAACCGCACATGGGGTCGAGCAGTGCCCCGCCCTCGGCATAGATCTCCGGCCAGCGAGCACGCAACAACATGGCGGCGGCGAGATTTTCCTTCAGCGGTGCTTCGCCCTGCTGCTCTCGCCAACCGCGACGATGCAGCGGTGCGCCGGCCAAGTCGATCGACAGCGTGGCCCTATCGCGGCGCAGGCGCAGGTTGATGCGCACGTCCGGCTCGTCGGTGTCCACGTCCGGACGGGAGCCGTCGCGCTGGCGGAACTGGTCGACCACAGCATCCTTCACGCGCTGGGCGATGAACTGGCTGTGCGTGAGTTTGCTTTGCGCCGAGTTGGCATCCACCGCCAGCGTGGCGCGTGGGCCCAGGTGCTTTGACCAATCGATGGACTGCACGCCACCGTAAAGCGCGTCATCCGTAGCGGCATCGAACTCAGCCAACGGCATCAGTACGCGACTGGCCAGACGCGACCACAGGCAGGCGCGGTAGGCGGTTTCCAGCGTGCCGGAGAAATGCACGCCGGCCAGCGCCTCGCGGACATCGTCAGCCCCCAGCGCCGCCAGTTCGTCGCGTAGCAGGTATTCCAACCCCTTGGGGCAGGTGGCGAAGAATGCGCTCATGTCGGCAACCCAGCGAGGAACAGGCCGAACTGCTCGACGATACGATCGACGCTGTCGACCAATCGGTGGTCATCGTCGACTACGATCAGCGGCAGACGGCGGCGGCCGGCGAAGTCGATCATCCCTTCCGGATGGCACACGTCATCGCGCCAGCCGTGATAAAGCAGTGTGGGAACGCCATCGGCGACATCGAAAGCCTGCCGGTAACTGGGGATCTCTCTGGGCGTGGCCAGCAGGAACAGGCCTGCCACCGGGCGCTGCAACGAGGCCAGCCCGGACACGAAGGAACCCATGCTGGAGCCGACCAGCACCGGCGGGGCATCCAGCGTATCGATGGCGGCGACCAGCCGCTTGATGCGCGGATCGATCGAGCCGGCAAAACCCTGCAGGTCGTCGGTACGGTAGTCCGGGCGCTGGGTTTTCCAACCCAGCGACTCGGCGAAAGCAGCCAGCACGCTGACCTTGGTGGCATCCGGACCGGAGTCCGAGCCATGCGAAAGAATGATCTGGCCGCGCATCGCGGTCTCCGAAACAGCGTCTATATGGGCGCGCATCGTAACAGGCGACGTCCCGGGAGACGGCGGATAGACTGGCCGGTATGCCTGTAAACATCGTCGACCAGCCCCTGCCCTACGTTTCCCTGCTGCCCGAGCGCCCCGCCAGTGCGGTGGAAATGGTGGTGATCCACTGCACCGAGCTGCCTGATCTGGCCACCGCCCGCGAGTACGGCGAGCGGGCGCTCTACGAGAGTGGTGCAGGCGCCAGCGGGCACTTCTATATCGACCGTGACGGCAGCATCTACCAATACGTGCCCGGCAACCGGGTGGCCAACCACGTACGCGGCCACAACCCCAACTCCATCGGCATTGAGCTGGTGAACCTGGGCCGGTACCCGGACTGGTGGGATTCGCGCCGCCAGACCATGACCGAGCCGTACACCCCGGCCCAAGTCGCGGCCCTGCGGGCGCTGCTGGCCCGGCTGAGGCAGGACTACCCCCTGCTGCACCTGATCGCCGGCCATGAGGACCTGGATACGGCCCGGCTGCCCGCCAGCAACGATCCGTCGCTGGAAGTGCCGCGCAAGCTCGACCCAGGCCCGCTATTCCCCTGGGTCGAGGTGCTGGACGGCAGCGGGCTGGAACGGCTTCCGTCACCCAAGCACTGAAGCGGCGGCGGGGCGCCAGCTATAATCGCCGGTCTCTTACCTCCGCCGAGCTTTTTTCCATGACGGAAAACAACGTCCGCGAACTCGTCGACCTGCTCGAACTCGAGCGCCTCGAGGACAACCTCTTCCGCGGCCAAAGCCGGGACATCGGCACGCATTTCGTGTTTGGCGGGCAGGTGTTGGGCCAGGCGTTGTCGGCCGCCCAGCGCACGGTTGAAACCGGGCGCGAGGCCCATTCGCTGCACGCTTATTTCCTGCGCGCCGGCGACATCAACGCACCCATCGTCTACAGCGTGGAGCGCACTCGCGACGGCGGCACGTTCTCCTCGCGCCGGGTGGTGGCCATCCAGCACGGCCAGCCGATCCTCAATGGCTCGATTTCGTTCCAGGTGCCGGAAACCGGCTTTGAGCACCAGTCTTCGATGCCCGAGGTGCCCATGCCCGAAGACATCGAGCCCATGCAGCCGATGCCGCCGGAACAGCTGGCCAAACTGCCCGAGAAGCTGCAACGCTGGCTGGGCGTGGATGCACCGTTCGAATTCCGCCATGTGTGGCCGCAGGACAAGCTGCACCCGGTGAAGCGCCCGCCGATCCAGCACATCTGGTTCAGACTGACCGCGCCGGTGGGCGATTCACCCGAGCTGCATCGTGCGTTGCTGGCGTACGCCTCCGACTTCAACCTGATCGGCACGGCCACCCTGCCGCACGGCATCTCGTACTACACACACAACGTGCAGATGGCGAGCCTGGACCATGCGTTGTGGTTCCACCGCCCGTTCCGTACCGACGAATGGTTGCTGTACTCCTTCGACAGCCCGACGGCGCAAGGCGCCCGCGGCCTGGCGCGCGGCCAGATCTTCACCCGTGATGGCCGGCTGGTGGCCTCGACGGCCCAGGAAGGCCTGATCCGCCTGCGCGGTTAAGCCCCCCGGCCACCGTAGTAATAAAATGAAGCCGGCCGGCCTCCTCGGCCAGCCGCGCCCGACCGGCGACGAACCAAGGCTCCCCCATGCGTCAGCTCTACACCTCGCCCCGCCAGGAAAACATTGACCGTGTCGCCAAGTTGATGGCCGACCAGGGGATCGAGTACACGATCGAGAACCGCTCCAACTACCGCCGCCCCAGCTATCAGCGCTTCAGCTACTCACAGCGCCATGAAGACCGGGACAACTGGGCCCAGGTCTGGGTCACCAAGGCAGACGACTACACCCGCGCCCGCGCCATGCTCAAGGAGCTGGGCATCGAGCCGGTGGTCCGCCATGGGGAGGAACTGGCCCTGGCCCGCAACCCCACGCCAGAGATGCAGCGCAAGAGCGTGGCCACCCGGATGCGCCGGATCGTCATGCTGGCCGTGGCCGGCGCCTTTGTGATCCTGATGCTCCGGTACATGGGCGTTATCTGACCCTGCCTGGGCTGTCACATCCGGCTATCACATTTCAGCTAGTGACACAGTGACCCAAACCAGACATAGAATCAGGCCATGCGCTCTGATCGTGTCCGCCTCTTCCAAACCCTGCCGCACGCCTGCGGCTACTTTGCCGAGCGCACGGCACAGAACCTCGTGATCGATCCGGCCGCGCCGCAGCTGGACCAGTTGTACGGTCCAGCGCTGGAGCGCGGCTTCCGGCGGGCCGGCGGGCACCTTTACTACCCCTACTGCACCAACTGCCGGGCCTGCACGCCTTGCCGCATCGACGTAGCGCGCTTCGCCCCCGATCGCGGACAGCGGCGCTGCCTCAAGCGCAATGAGGATCTGACGGTCATCGAATCGATGGCCGGCTACAACGCCGAGCGCCATACGCTCTACGAACGTTACCTGCGCCAGCGCCACCCGGGCGGCGGCATGGACGAAGCGGACGCCAGCGACTTCCGCCGGTTCCTGACCGCGCCATGGAGCCCCACGATGTTCCTGGAGTTCCGCCAGGGTTCGCGCTTGCTCGGCGTGGCCGTCACCGACGTGTGCCAGCAAGGTCTTTCGGCCGTCTATACGTTCTACGACCCCGAGGAAACGGCGCGCAGCCTGGGCACGTTCGCCATCCTGCAACAGGTGGCGCTCGCCCGCCGCCGCGGTTTGCCCTGGATTTACCTGGGCTTCTGGATCGCAGGCCATCCGAAAATGGATTACAAGCGCAACTTCCGCCCGTTGCAGATACGCACCAGCGAAGGCTGGGTGGAGATGGCGGATCCCTGACCCTTGCAGGCGCGCATCGTGCGCTCCTGCAAGGGTGTTGATCAGGATTGGGCGATGTCGAGCACCACACGCCCCTGGATGTGCCCTTCGCGCAGCCCCTGCAGCACGTCGTTCACGTCCTCCAGCCGGCGGCGCTCGATGGTCGGCACGACCTTGCCGTCCGCGGCAAAAGCCACCGCTTCGGCGAGGTCCTTGCGCGTGCCGACGATGGACCCACGAATGGTCAGACGCTTGAGCACGACATCAAAGATGGGTGTGGCGAAATCACCGGGCGGCAGACCCACCAGGCTCATGGTGCCGCGTCGACGGGTGAAGCCGAGCGCTTGCGAAAAGGCCGGCGGCGACACTGCCGTCACCAGCACACCGTGCGCACCGCCACCGGTGATGTCGAGCACCTCTTCCACAGCATTGGGCTGACGCGCATCGACGGTCGCCGCGGCACCCAGCTTGCGCGCCAGCGCTAGCTTGTCGTCGGCAACGTCCACCGCCACCACCTGCAAGCCCATGGCCGTGGCGTATTGGATGGCCAGATGGCCCAGACCGCCGATGCCGGAGATGGCCAACCATTCGCCCGGACGCGCCTCGGTTTCGCGAATGCCTTTGTAGGTCGTCACGCCAGCACAGAGAACCGGCGCCATCAACGCGAAATCCACGTCGTGCGGAAGACGCGCCACGTACGCCGCATTGCCGATCGCGTACTCAGCGAAACTGCCATCCACGCTGTAGCCGCTGTCGTGCTGCGCTTCGCACAAGGTTTCCCAGCCGGTGATGCAGTACTCGCAGTGGCCGCACGCATCGTGCAGCCAGGCAATGCCCACGGGATCACCCAGCTTGAGGTTGTCCACGCCCTCGCCCAACGCAACCACCACACCCACGCCTTCATGGCCGGGAATGAAAGGCGGATTCGGCTTCGCCGGCCAGTCGCCATCTACAGCGTGCACGTCGGTATGACAGACACCGGTGGACACGATCTTCACCAGCACTTCGCCGCGCGACGGTACCGGCACGGGCACTTCCTCGATGCGTAGTGGCTCACCGAAATGATGCGCAACGGCGGCCTTCATCGTCTTGGGAATCATGCGGCAATCTCCTTAGGTCATAACGCACGGCGACCTAGCCACGTCATGTAGCCAGCAGGGCCGTACGAAGGGGGATGACCACGGAAAGATGCCGTCACACACGTGATGGCACGGTGACCACAATCAACGAGTTGCGTCGTCATGACGGATGCATCCAGCGATGCCATGCGTACAAGCCCCGCACTCTGCCTACACGCAACTGCACAAACGCTACATCAAGGAAGGACATGCCTCTACAGCCTGCACCTCCAATCCCCGATTTAGCGCCAGCGCCGGAGTCGCTAAAACGAGTGTGCACGGAACGTCCCGTGCGCACTCGAGGAAAACGCCCCATGACGTACGACAACTTTCATCTGTTCACGATGACCTATCCCGACAAGGAAGCCGCCATGGCTGGCTTCGACGCCGTGGAGTACGTGTTTGGTGATGCGCAAGGCATCGACACCTACGACGCAGCCATTGTGGTGAAGAAGGACGGCAAGGTCAGTCTCGTGCGCAAACGCGAACAGGCGGAACATACGAAAGGCTGGGAGGGCGTAGGCATCGGTCTTGCGATAGGCGCTTGCCTCGCCTTGTTCCCGGCCATCACCTTGGCCGTGGGCGCGCTAGCTGGTGCCGCCGTCGGCGGAGCGGCCGGAGTGATTGCCGGCCACATCGAATCAGGCATCTCGCGCGGTGATCTTCAGGCTCTCGGTGAAACACTCGAAGAGGGTCAATACAGCCTCGTCGTGATCACCGCCACGGACGAAACCAGGCGCGTGCGCGAAGCAACCAAGTTCGCCATCCGGTTCGAACAGAAACAGCTCAAGGTGGACTACAAGTCGCTCCAGAAGCAACTCAACGAACTTGCCGCTGAGGCCTGAGCGCGTCGACGCCACAGCACCAAGCCCCGTGAGTGCGGGGAAAAGCGCGCCCAAGACAGCCGGCGTAATGCCGGCCGTCTTCTTCAACTGATCAAGCGTGCTGCGTTGGTGTCCGCGGCACGATGGGGTACGGGTACAGCTTCACCAGCGGCACAGAGAGGCCATCGTCGCCCACCACGCGGCAATGCGAGCGACTGAGTTGGCGCGGCTCTTCAACACCACAGCTGTGCGCGATGATGCCGACCTCGTGCATGACGTTGGTAGCGTAGTTCGCCACGCGCTCGCTCTTGTCCGCCACCACCAGTCCGCGCTGCAACTTGGGGTTTTGCGTGGTGATGCCCGTGGGGCAGGTATTGCGGTTGCATTGCAGGGACTGAATGCAACCCAGCGCCAACATAAAGCCACGCGCGGAGTTGACGAAATCCGCGCCGATCGACAGCGCCCAAGCAACGTCGTAGGCGGTGATGCATTTGCCCGAGCAGATCACCTTGATGCGATCGCGCAGGCCCTTCACCACCAGCAGGTCCACCAGAGCCGGCAACGCTTCGTGCAACGGCAGGCCTACACCTTCCATCAATGTTTGCGGCGCGGCGCCGGTGCCACCTTCTGAACCATCGACGATGATGAAGTCCGGCGCACTTTCGATGCCGCGCTTCTTCACTTCCTCGCATAGATCAGCGATCCAATCCACGCCGCCGAACACCGCCTTGAAACCAACCGGCTTGCCGGTGAGTTCGCGGATGTGATGGATGGAATCCATCAGCTCCTGCACATTGCCGATATCCAGGTGACGATTTGGACTCTGCGAATCCTCGCCCACGGGAATGCCACGGATCGCGGCGATCTCCGGCGTCACCTTGGCCGCCGGCAGCAGGCCGCCCATGCCGGGCTTGGCGCCCTGCCCTAGCTTGATGCTCACCATCTTCACCTGCGCATGGGCGCAGATGGCCAGGAGCTTTTGGTCATCCAGCTTGCCATCGGGTGTGCGCACGCCGTACTTGGCAGTGCCGATCTCGAAAATGATGTCGCAACCGCCCTCGAGGTGATACGGCGCAAGGCCGCCCTCGCCCGTATCCATCCAGATGCCTGCCTTCTTCGCGCCACGCGACAGGGCACTCACCGCCGGCGCGGACAGTGCGCCGAAGCTCATCGCTGAGATATTGAAGAACGCCGCGTGCTGATACGGCTCGCGCGAGTATGGTCCCAGCGTGACGGGTCGCGGCTTGATGTGCCGGTCGCCCAGCGCGGGGAACGGCGCGTTGACGAAGAACGGCACGCCCTCGCCACGCAGGTCGCGGGTGGAGCCGAACGCGTTCGTGTTGTCCACGTTCTTGGCTGCGCGGTACACCCACATGCGCTGCGCGCGGTTGAACGGCAGCTCTTCGCGATCACTGGAGTACAGATACTGGCGGAAGAACTCGCCCAGATGCAGGAACCAGTAGCGGAAGTGGCCGATGACGGGGAAGTTGCGCAGCACCGAGTTGCTGGTCTGGTTGCGGTCCACCAGCCAGACCACAGCGATCACCACCACCAGCAGCGCCAGCAGCAAAAGAAACAGGGCGGCAAACGTCTCGACAACGACGACCAGCCAATGCGCGAATCCCGACGGCTCCATCCTTACCTCCAGTGGTGAACTGTTGCGACAAACCTGTTGAATCCGACCGTCCACGCATTACTGCCGCGACGGCCTGACTCGTACCATCCTCACCCCATCAGGGCGAGGATGCCAAGACTAAAGCTCGATCCGCAGCGCCTTCGCGGCCCGGATAGCTTTGGCCTTGGCAGCATCCACGCTTTCATCGCGCGCCAACGTGACCGCCATGCGACGACGACCTTTCACGGTCGGCTTGCCGAAGATACGCAACTGCGTATCAGCTTCCTTCAACGCATCCGCCACGCCGTGATAACGCGGCGCGGCACCCTCGCCTTCCACCAGTACCGCGCACGACGCAGACGGCCCCAATTGGCGGATCGCCGGAATCGGCAAACCGAGGATGGCGCGCGCGTGCAGCGCGAACTCCGAAAGGTCTTGCGACACCAGTGTGACCAGACCGGTGTCGTGCGGGCGCGGGCTCACTTCCGAGAAGATCACATTATCGCCCTTCACGAAGAACTCCACGCCGAACACGCCCCAGCCGCCCAACGCCCCCGTGATGGCTTCGGCCTGGCGCTGCGCTTCGGCCAACGCCACCGGGCTCATCGGCTGCGGCTGCCACGATTCGCGATAGTCGCCGTCTTCCTGGCGATGACCGATGGGCGCGCAGAAGCTGACGCCGTCCGTGTGACGCACGGTGAGCAGGGTGATCTCATAATCGAAGTCGACGAACCCTTCGACGATCACGCGCCCCTTGCCCGCACGCCCGCCGGATTGCGCATAGTCCCACGCGTGCTGCAGTTCGCTTTCCTGGCGCACCACGCTCTGACCCTTGCCGGAAGAGCTCATTACCGGCTTGATGACGAACGGCAAGCCGATCGAGGCGACCGCATCGCGGTACTCAGCCTCGGTATCGCAGAAGCGGTAGCGCGAGGTCGGCAGCTTCAATTCTTCGGCGGCAAGGCGGCGGATACCTTCGCGGTCCATCGTGAGCCACGCGGCGCGCGCGGTGGGAATCACGTGCAGGCCGTTCTTCTCCAGCTCGACCAGCGTGGAGGTGTGAATGGCTTCGATCTCCGGCACGACCAGATCGGGTTTTTCCTTTTCGATGATGGCGCGCAGTGCAGCGCCATCCAGCATGTCGATGACATGGCTGCGATGCGCCACCTGCATGGCCGGCGCGTCGGCATAGCGATCGACCGCAATGACCTCCACGGCGTAGCGCTGGAGTTCAATGGCCACCTCCTTGCCCAGTTCGCCCGACCCCAGCAGCAACACGCGCAGCGCATGATCGGAATAAGGCGTGCCAAATGGCTTCATCGGTCTCTCCCCGGAGATGGCAAAGCGCCATTGTAAGCGTGCGCTCGCCGAATCGGGCCAGACGTCATCTCGTCATCACGCAGATTCCATTGACGAACGTCGCGGACCGGCGTTGACTGCAATTGTCACCGTCCCCACGGAGCGACCTATGCGCAAGTGGCTTGCCGCGCTAGCGATGGCGTTCGCGCTGAGCCCCTCCCCCTGCGTTCTCGCGCAGGCCCGGGAAAGCGCGGCCGCAACGAACACCACCTGGATGTCGGTGCAGTTGGGCGGGCGGAAGATTGGTCACCTGCGCATAGACCGTGTGCGCGATGGCGACGTGGTGACCACCACCCAGGACCTGCAAATTGCCTTGGAGCGCAGCGGCAAAACCACGCCCATGGCGGTATTGACGCGCAGCGTGGAAACCCTCGATGGCCAGCCGCTGGGCTTTTACGCGAAAAGCACCCTGTCCGCCTCCAGCAACATCGTCGATGGCCGACGGCAGCCTGACGGCCAGTACGCAGTCACCTCCACGGTAGCCGGTCTTTCCACCGTGACCAGCCTGCCATGGCCTACCGGCGCCCTGCTCAGTGATGGCCAGCGGCAGGCCATGGCGAGTGCCGTCGACCATGCCGGGCACTACACGCTGAACCTGTTCGACCCCGCCAGCCGTAGCGTGGCCTCCGTGGATGTCGAGGTGCTGGGCAGCGAACGCATTGCGCTCCCAGACGGCCCGGAACTGCTGAGCCATCAGCGCGAAACCCTGCAGACGCCACGTGGCACGCAGTACATGGACCTGTGGATCAATGCGCGCGGAGAGACCCGCAAAGGCTCCCTGCAAATGCTCGGCCACGAACTGGACATGCTGGCCTGCAGCCAGGCATGCGCGCTGGCCCCGGTGCAGGACATCGACATGCTCCGCGCGGCGATGGTCGATTCGCCGGAGCGGGTATCCGCGGCGATGCGCCAGGAAGTCTTGCGCTATGTCATCCACGCAACGGACGACGATGCACGCCCCGTGATCGCCACCGACGAACAGCGCGTCTTTTCGCTGGGGCACGGCGACTGGCTGGTCGAAATCGGTAACGCCACAGCTGGTGGGCAGCCGGGGCCGACAGCGCAGGACACCGAGGCGAACGCTTGGCTGCAGTCTGATGCGCCGGAACTGCGTGCACTGGCGTCCAACGCCACCCAAGGCGCCAGCGACGACCTGCAGACAATGAACCGCCTGCGCGCCTTCACCAGCAGCTACCTCGCCGGCCACAGCGGCAACGGTGGCTACGCCTCCGCCCTTGAGGTGGCACGCACCCGCCAGGGCGACTGCAAAGGGTACGCCGTACTACTGGCGGCGCTGGCGCGGGCACGGGGCATCCCCGCGCGGGTGGTGACCGGCATGGTTTACGCCGATCACTACGCGGGCAGCTCGCGGGTATTCGTTCCGCATGCGTGGGTGCAGGCCTGGGTCGACGGCCGCTGGCAGAGCTTCGACGCCGCGCTCGGCCGCTTCGACAGCGCCCATATCGCGCTGGACACGGGCGATGGTGATCCCTGGCACTTTGCCAACCTGTCCAACCTGTTCGGCCAGATGCGGATAGCTCAAGTCTCCCCAGCCCAGGAACTGGCCCCTCCCGTACTGCGTGGCACCGTGGCTACCCGGGATTGGTGACCCTCCCTTGAAATTAGATATCAAATTGATATCTAATTTCCTCACCTCAAGGGGAACCACCATGAACGAGCAGCAAGGCTTTTCGACCGCTGGCATACCGACGGTCGCCGTCGTGATCTTTCTCGCCCTGCTTGGCCTGGCCTGCGAGGGCTATGCACTCCTCACCCAACACGCGCTGATGGGTGCGGTGGGTATCGCCATCCACGTCGTCACGGTATTCATGACCAAGGGCTTCTTCCAGGTGGCCCCTAACGAAGGCCAGGTGCTGCAGTTGTTCGGCAAGTACCACGGCACCGTGCGCGAGGAGGGTCTGCGCTGGACCAACCCGTTCTGCACGCGCCGTCGCGTCTCGCTGCGCGTGCGCAACTTCGAAAGCAGCAAGCTCAAGGTCAACGACAGCGATGGCAACCCTATCGAAATCGCCGCCGTGGTGGTGTGGCAGGTCGTCGACACCGCCGAAGCCGTGTTCTGCGTGGACGACTACGAGAATTTCGCGACCATCCAGAGCGAGTCGGCGTTGCGCCAAATGGCGCAGAACTATCCCTACGATGCGCACGACGACGGCAAGCCCGCCCTGCGCAGCCACGGCGAAGTGATCAATAACCATCTGCGCGACGAGATCCAGGCGCGGCTGGACAAGGCTGGCGTGCGCGTCGTCGAGGCACGCATCAGCCACCTCGCCTACGCGCAGGAAATCGCCCAAGCCATGCTGCAGCGCCAACAGGCCAGCGCCATCGTCGCGGCACGCGAGCGCATCGTCGACGGCGCGGTTGGTATGGTGGCCATGGCACTGGACCGGCTGAAGGCACAAGGCGTCGTGGAACTGGACGAAGAGCGCAAGGCCGCCATGGTGAGCAACCTGCTTGTGGTGCTGTGCGGCGATCGCGCCACGCAACCGGTAGTGAATGCCGGCACGTTGTATGGCGGCTGAGAAAAAGGCCTACCCACTTCGCATCAGCGCTGTTGTGCTCGAGGCCATGCAGCGCTGGGCCGATGACGATCTGCGCAGCGTGAATGCGCAGATCGAATTCGTTCTGCGTGAAGCGCTGCGCAAGCAAGGACGGCTGAAGCGCGACACGTCCGCGCCGGTACAAGACGACGAGAACGACTGAATCTTGAGCACATCCGTTGTTCATGCCGCTTCGACGCGACCTGCACGACGTCGGCGCTAGCTTCGGTTTCCTTCGTCGCGTTCCGGAAAACCGCCATGGCTAACAACCAGCCCTATCCGCAAATCCCTGATGGCCCCGTGCTGTGCGATACCTGTTCGCGCGCAGGCTCGAAAGTCGAGATGGAGCCCCATAAGACGCTGCCCGCCGAGGCTCGCAAATGGGCGGAAGAGCAGGACACGGAACTACAGAGCTACCGCTGCCCCGCGTGCGAATCCGTCCAGGTATTTCGGGTGGATTGACGGGACCGCAAGAATCGGATGGTCGCCGAAGCGACGTCGCGGGAAGCTGGAACTCATCGCCCCCGACGGAGTTCCCGCAATGCACTTCCGCCTCTCCGGCCTCCCCGCCGAACCCTTCGCCGAACTATTCGCCCTGCCCGATGAAGCGCTAGCCGAACGCCGCGCCATGCGCGTGACGGCCGACCGCGCGCACGGATACCCCTGCCGCATCAGCCTCACTGATGCCGAGCCCGGGCAATCGCTGATCCTGCTTAACTACGAACACCAGCCTGCGAATTCGCCCTTCCGCTCTAACCACGCCATCTACATTCGCGAAGGTGAAGCGCAGTACGACCGCGTCGACGAGGTACCCGACCAGTTGCGCCGTCGCCTGCTCTCCGTGCGCGGCTTCGACGAACACGGCATGTTGCGCGATGCGGACGTGGTCCAGGGCACGGCATTGGAACCGCTGATCGAACGCCTGTTCGCGGACGACAGCGTCGCCCATCTCCACATCCATATTGCGCGACCGGGTTGCTACGCCGCCCGCGTGGATCGTGTCTGAGTTCGCTCAGCGCGCCTCACGGCCTGTCAGCCCGATACCCAGCGCGATCCAGCCCACGATAAAGGCCAGGCCGCCCACCGGCGTGATCGCACCGAACCAGCGCGGCGCGCCCAGGGCTAGCGCATAAAGGCTGCCGCAAAAGACCACGATACCGATGACATAAGCGATGACGGCGACGCGCGCTGCACGGCCCTTTGTCGCCATAACGGCAAAGGCCAATGCAAGCGCATGCCAGAAATGATAGCTCACCGCCGTGTGCCACAGCTCCGTGCCGCGCGCGTCGAGCACGTCGCGCAAGGCATGTGCACCGAATGCACCGAGGACGACCGCGCTGGCCCCGGCCAGCCCGACCAGCAAGCCCGTCGCAAAGGCAGGTTGTCGCATATACATGGCTCCTCGACTTGCAGGGCTCCGACCCGGCAGCCAGTGTCGTATGCTGCCGGAATGATTCCCATCGATTCTCGCATGAAGCTTTGTCGCACCCGCCACTGGCTGATGCTGTTGATGCTGGCGCTCGGTGCATCGTTGCTCACCGGTTGCCATCGCGACGATGGGGTTGAATGGAAGCTCACCAACGTCTCCGGCCACATGCCCGACCTGGACTTCCATCTGGTCGACGACCAGGGCAAGAACGTCAGCGGCCAGGACTATCGCGGCAAGGTCGTGCTGCTCTATTTCGGCTACACACACTGCCCCGACGTCTGCCCGCTGACCCTGGCACAGCTCCACGTAGTCATGCAGCGACTGGGGCCACTCGCCGACGGCGCGCGCATCCTGTTCGTCAGCGTCGACCCTGCGCGCGACACGCCCGAAGTCATGCATGCCTACGTCAATGCCTTCGATCCGCGCGCAATCGGTCTGTCGGGCTCACCGCGTGAAATCGAGGCGCTGAGCAAGCGTTACCGCTCCGCCTTCACCCGCGAACCCGACCGCGCCGACGGGCAGTACGAAGTGAGCCACAGCTCGGCCATCTACGTGTTCGACGCCAATGGCAAGGCCCGCTTGCTGGCCACACCGAACAACTCGCAGGACGACATGGTCCACGACCTGCATCTGTTGCTGAGCCTGGGGAGCAAATCATGAGCTTTCGCGTCACCTGCACCCTGCCCCTGCTCGCCGCCGGACTGATGTTCACGATCACCGCGCACGCCACGGAAGCCGAGCACATTCGCGCAAGCCAGGCGTGGATACGCGTGCTGCCGGGCGACCTTCCCGCCGGTGCCTACGTCACGCTCGAGAACACCAGCGACCAGCCCGCCACGCTGCATGGCGCGCGCAGCGCCAGTTACGCCAGCACCATGCTGCACAAGAGTAGCGAGGAAGGCGGTGTCAGCCGCATGGCGATGGTCGACGATCTGCCCATTCCCGCACACGGCAAAACCGAATTGTCGCCCGGTGGGTACCATCTGATGCTGATGAAGGCAGCATCACCGGTGAAGATCGGTGACAAGGTCAAGGTGACGCTCATCTTCGGCGACGGCAGTACGCTGGATGCCGACTTCGTCGCGCGCCCCGCCAATGCCACAGGCGCGAGCGACTGATCCACCGCTGCGACGCAGGCTACGCGTCGCGCACAACCGGTGTTCCTGCGAGTGGCAAGTGTTTTATGGCTGCGCAGCTGCAGGCGTGCGACGCGTTGGCCAGGGCTTGCGCCGAATGCGTCCGCTACGCGAGAGCTGCAGCCACTGACGCATCGCCAGCAATCCACCGGCGGACTCAATCAGCGCCGCGGGCACCCACATGATCACGCCGCCCACCAGTTGGGCCGTAAGCACGTTGAAGGTGAACGCGCGACCGCAGATCTCGAAGATTGGATAGAGATCGTGCTTGGAGAACGTCACGATGGCGCCGGCCAGGATCTGCGGCGTCATGGTGATGCCCGGCGACAACACGCGGATGCCGGGTGTCATACGGCCCGGCGGACGCGGGCGATGGTCCAGCACCAGCCACCAGTAGGTGAAACCGCTGGCCAGCATCGACCAGTTCATGAAGCGATAGATGCGCCAGTCCAGCATCGCCAGCGTCTGCATGGACGGCACCAGCCACATCAGGATAAAGGCCACGAACACCACTGTGGCCACGGCCGGGTTGCACCACACCGCACTGGCCAAACGCCACGGCCAGGAGCGCCGCGCGGGCCTCAACAGACGCAGCCGCCACCGGAACGGCAAGCCCTTATGCAGCACCGTGCCCGGATACGACGCGATGATCAGCAACGGCGCCAGATGGTGCAGCACGATCTGCTGGATGCGATGCATGAAGAATTCATGCTCGAAGAAATAATCCAAGTACGTGTGCAGGGACACGTAGATCAGCGCCATGCCAACCCAGAACGAAAGGCGACGTCCCACGCTGACATGCAGGCGATGGCAGCCACGGACATAAAGCACGCTGAAACCGATGAAGGACAGTAGAAAGACCCAGGAGAACTCCCAGGGCACGATCCACTTGAGCACGCTTGCCATCATCGAACGGCCCTGCCCCTGGTCAGCGACGATCGCCCATCATACGCCGCGCGACCATGCCTACAGCACGAGGATGCGACACATCACCGCTGACGTAGAAACTCACGCGCGCTTTCGACGGCTACGCCGCGAACGGCGCCAGCCATAGAGCAGGCCAAACAACGTCACCAGCACCGGAATCAACACGATGTTGATGAACTTCAGGCGCAAGCCGAGTGCATCGATCTCCGCGTTGAATTGGTGCTGCACATCGCGCAACTCCTTGTTGACCTCCAACTGGCGCTGCAGGAACTGCTCGATCTCCGCGCGCTGCTCCGGTGTCGTGGAGTCACTGCGGCCGCTCGTCTTGGCGGGCTGCAGCTCACTCAACCGCGTGCGGGTGACGGTCAGCTCGCGCTGCAGTTCCTGCATCTTCGCCAGGAACTTCTGGTCGGCCGCGCCACGCAAAGCGAGCACACGTGTGAAAGGTCGCTGCGAACTGACACGACCATGGATCGATAGCAGCGCCGACGATCCGCTCAGGTTGTCGGCGATATTGGTGACCAGGTCGCCGTTGTTGGCAATCGCGCTCAGCTGAGGCTGGCCCAGCAGGCTTTGCGCATACGACACCCACAGGCGGTCGCTCAGCAGGTCGGTATCGGCAACGAGGATGACCTCAGCATTGCCGTCAACGCGCGCGCGATAACCCTTGTCGTTCGACCGCTCGGGAAACGCGCTGGTGAATGGTCCGCGCACGCGCGCCGCGATCACGTAATGAATGTTGTCAGGCTTGTAGTTGTCGAGCAAAGCCGCCGGATTATTGATCGACTCCCGTACGCGTTGGCTCGGCACGACTTCGGCGTCGGTGGTCGACTGCAATAGCGGCGTCAGTCGCGAGAGCGTGCCCTGCGCCAAATCAAAGTAACCCACGCTGGACACATTGATGCGTTGCAGGCTCGCCGTGATCACGTCGTCGTGATTGAGCTCCTGCTGCCCCAAGCCCAGCATGGCCGGGTGATTGCTCGAGCTGTTGTCCGCCAGTTCGATGCGCAACGCGCGCGAACGGTCGAGCACCACCTTCTGCGGGTCGTACAGCACGCCCCACGCACTAAAGAGGCGTGACAGGTTCGAGTTGTGATCGTCGGTGACGCCATTGCTGTCGACGAATGGCGTGTTGTCCATCTCCGCGACCGGGTCCACGAACACCACCAGATGCCCGCCATTGAGCACGTACTGGTCGATGGCATATTGCGCATCGACAGGCAGGTGCTTGGGGTGAATCACTAGCAATGCCTTGATGTCGGCGTCGATCTGCTTGAGCCGGGCAGGATCGAGCGACTTGACGTCGAACTGCTGCGCCAACTGGCGCATGACCGTCCAGGGTTCTTCACCGATCACGGGGTTGCCCTGCACCGGCAAGCTGCTGATCAGGCCGATATGGGGTTTCGACGGCTGATCCAGCTCATAGAGCAACTTGGCGATGTCGTACTCAAGGAAGGTTTCGCGCGAGGGATCGAACAGCGGAATCGCCTGCACCCGCTTGGGCAAGCGATCCTCATCGCCGGCATCCGCGTCGCCGCCTGCCGGCAAGGTGTTGCCCACCAGGCCAAAGAACACGCGTTCGCCATTGGTGCCGCCATTGATCGGCGTCAACCCGTAACCTTCGGCGCTCGCCTCGTCGTCCGAGTACGGCACCGGGTCGACGATCTGCAGGCGCAGCCGGCCATGCGAGCGCGCCACCATCTCCTGCAGCATCTCGGCCACGCGTTGCTCGTAGCTTCGCCATTGCGGCATATCGCGTGTGGCGTGGCTGGAGAAATACAGCGTCAGGCGCAACGGCGCATGCAGCCCATCCACGATATGGACCGTGCCGGGCGTAAGCGTATAGAGCTGGTCGGAGGTGAGATCCACCCGCCCCATGCGCCAGCGGCTGCTGGTCAGCACGACGACAACGAACAGGGCAGCCAGTGCGGCCAGGGCGGCCAGCAAGACAGCACGACGAGTGATGTGGATGCGCTTCAAGCTCATGGCGTCCGCTTCAGGTCGAGCGTCAATACACCGGCCGTGAGCCATGCGGCCATGGTCGCCAGGAAGTACATCAGGTCACGCAAGTCCAGCACGCCACGCGAAATCGCCTCGAAGTGGCGCACCATGCTCAGATGCGCCAAGGCATTCACCAGCTTGCGCGGCAGCGCGCCTTGGAAGAACTCCATCACCTGCGGCTGCCCCACCAGGATCAGCAGGAAGCACACCACTAGCGTGAGCACGAAAGCCACCACCTGGCTTTGCGTCACCGCCGAAAGGCAGGCGCCGATGGCGAGGAAGGCGCCTGCCATCAGCCAACTGCCGAGGTAGCCGGCGACGATCACGCCGTTGTCCGGCGACCCGAGGTAATTCACGGTGATCCAGATCGGGAAGGTCAGCACCAAGGCCAGCCCGATGAAAATCCATGCCGCGAGGAACTTGCCCAGCATGGCTTGCGCCAGCGTCAGCGGCAGGCTCATCAGCAGCTCCAGCGTGCCGCCCTTGGCCTCTTCCGCCCACATGCGCATGGATACCGCGGGCACCAGCACAAGGTAGAGCCATGGATGCATCACGAAGAACGGCTGCAGGTCCGCCTGATTCCTGTCGTAGAAATCGCCCGCATAAAAGGTGAGGATGCCGGACAGCACCAGGAAGATCACCAGGAACACGTACGCCACCGGCGTCACGAAGTAACTCCGCAATTCGCGGCGCGTCACCGCTGCGATCGGGCTCATTCCTTGCTCTCCGCGCCGGTGGTGATCTGACGGAACACCTCGTCGAGTCGCCCACGCTCCAACTGGATTTCCGACACTTCAAGCCCCTGTTGGCGCAGCAAGGTTTCCACCGGTTCCAGGATGCGCTCGCCCGGGCGAGGGAACACTGTGATGCGGCCATCCATCGGGTCAACTTCGATCGAGGCCACCTGCGGTAGCCGACCCAGCATTTCCTGCGATACGCCGCTGCCTGGTGCGCTGAACGACACCGCGCCGTGATAGCGCGAGCGCGATTCGAGCTCCGCCGGCGTCGCGTCCACCAGCAGCCGACCGTTGGCGATGATCACCACACGATTGCACAAGGCATGCACCTCCTCCAGCAAGTGGGTGGAGATGAGGATGGTGCGGTCGCGCGCCATCTGATCGATCAGCTGGCGCACCGTGTGCTTCTGGTTCGGGTCGAGACCGTCGGTGGGCTCGTCCAGCATCAGCACCTGCGGGTTGTGCACGATGGCCTGCGCCAAACCCACGCGGCGCTTGAGGCCCTTCGACAAGGTATCGATGCACTGGTCGAGCACGCCTTCCAGCTGCAGGCCACCGACCACGCGCTCAAAGCGCCGCGCACCTTCGTCCCGCTGCAGGCCGCGCATGCGGATGATGAAGACCAGGAATTCGCGAACGGTCAGCTCGCCATAGCTCGGCGCGCCTTCGGGCAGGTAGCCCAGCGCGCGCTTTGCCTTCAGTGGCTCCTTACGCACGTCGTAACCGCACACGCGCGCGGTGCCGGAGCTCGGCGACAGGAAGCCGGCAATCATGCGCATCGCGGTCGTCTTGCCCGCGCCATTCGGTCCCAGAAGCCCAAGTACCTGCCCGGGTTCGGCACGGAAACTCAGCGAGTCCACTGCCGTAAGGGCACCGTAGCGACGAGTGAGTTGTTCGGTTTCGATCATGTCCGGATTAGTCAGTAGCGTGCATTTGCTGCGCGCGAGTCGCGGGCCCCAGCAGCGACGTGGACCCGCACTTTAACCGAAAAGTTCAGCGTGACCTGATCGTCGGAGGCACAAAAAGAAAAGGCCCTTCACAAGGAAGGGCCTTCTCGATACTTGACGCCAGGGCGACTTACTTGCCGGTGCTGGCAGCGCTGGCCGGAGCGGCGGCGGTGCTGGACGAGGCCGGAGCCTGGTCACTGCTGTCGTCGAGCGACGGCGGCTTGATGCCGGCAGCCTGTTCCGGGGTCTGGTCCGGTGCCCAGCTCAGCGGCAGGTACACGTCGAACTCGGCGTACTGCTTCACTTCGTCGCCCTGCTTCACTTCCGGCTTGGCTTCGATGTCGTAGAAGCGGTTCACCACTTCGTCGAACTTGTAGCCGTGGGTCTGAGCGTAGGCCTTCATCAGGTCGCGGGTCTGCGGGACGCCAGCAGCGGTGCCGTTCCACACGGCCTTGAGGGCCGGGCCACCGAAGGCAAGGAAGGCGCGCACGTTGGTGTCGACGATCAGGCGACCGAAGCGGTCGTGACCACCCGGGGTGTTGTCGCCACCGGCATTGGCAGCGTCAGCGCTGCTGCTTGCGGCAGCGGGGTTCAGGTCAGGCGACTTGGCGGCAGCCAGTTCCACCGTCTGACCGGCAACGCTCAGGCTGGTCGCACTGATCGGCACAGCCACGTCGAAGGTGTAGGTCTGGTCGCCGTAGTTGGTGGTGTAGATGATGCGCGGACCGGTGGTGGTCACACCCAACTTCTTGGCAGCAGCCTGGATCTCGCCAACGGCCTTGTCGGTCGCGTCGTTGAGGGCCTCAAGACCACCCTTGCGCTCGATCGAGGTCGACACCATCAGCACCGGGGTCGCCTGGGTCTGCTCGATGTACGGGATCAGCTTGGTGTAGTCGACGTTCTGGACCGAGGCCAGCACGTTCTGCAGGTTGTTCAGGGTGGCCTGAACGAACACGTCCGGATCACCGTGAATGTACAGGCTGGAATAACGATTGATCAGGTTGAAGCCGTAGTCGACGTCATACGACCAGGTGGCCTTGGTCAGCTGACCGCGGCTGCCGTTGCGCTCCAGGTCGATCGTGAAGTGCTTGTCGTTGCCGCGCCAGTCGTTGTCTACATTCCAGACCACGGTGGCTTTCTTGGCGGTTGCATCGACCTTGTCGAAGCTCGGATCAGCCGATGCAACGGTAAACTTGCCGCTGCCAACCTTGCCGTCGTTGCTGGACCAGCTCACTTCAGCACCCGGACCATAGGCCTTGCCGGAGAAGTCGAACTTGATGTTGCGGTCAGCGTCGCGCTGCTCGGAGTACTCCGGGAAACGGCGGAAGTTGTTCAGCACGTCATAGACCTGACGCATGTCCTTGCCGATTACCAGCGATCGTTCGATATGCCCGCTGCTGGGCATCACCACACCCACCACCACCGCCGCGACCGCGACGATGATCAGGGCAACAATAAATTCAAGAACACGCATCATTCCGGGATTCTCCGCACGTCTCTCTGTATACGGCACTAAGGGCAGTCGCCGGAGACCGGCCCGCCACGGGAGATTCCCGAAGAATCCATGCATGAACGGGGGTCGGCCAGCGCCGAAGCCACCGATACTACTTGCTCGCGCGCCCGAACGCTATCCGGCCGTAAAGACTGCCCGAAGGAGCCCCACCAGACGCCCGCGAATGGCGTCAGGCAAGGCTCCGCAGGGTGGCGTCAGTCTTTAGACGATCCCCAGTTCCAGCGCCTTCAGAACGGCACGCGTGCGATCGCGTACCCCCAGCTTGGAGAGGATGTTGGAAACGTGGTTCTTCACCGTTCCCTCCGCCACTTTCAAGGAGTTGGCGATCTCCTTGTTGCTGTAGCCACCCGACAGCAGGCGCAGGATCTCTGTCTCGCGCTCAGTCAGGGGATCGGGCTGTTCCAGGCTGGTGAACTGGTTCTGCATGCGCCCGACGCCGGCAAGCAGGCGCTGTGTGACCATCGGGGCCACCAGCGAGCCGCCAGCCGAGACAGTGCGAACGGCTTCCACCAGTTGCTCCAGCGAGACGTCCTTGAGCAGATAGCCACGGGCGCCAGCCTTGAGCCCCTGTAGCACCAACTGATCGTCGTCAAAGGTGGTGAGGATGATGGTGGGGGGCAATTCGTTGCGGGCGGACAGCGCCTGCAACACTTCCAGACCGCTCATGTTGGGCATGCGCAGGTCGAGCAGCACCACGTCGGGCTTTATCCGGGGGATGTCCTGGACAGCCTGGGCACCATCGGCGCACTCGGCCACCACGCGGATGTCCTCCGCCAGGTCCAGCAATGAACGGACACCCTGGCGAACCAGGTTCTGGTCGTCAACGAGACAGACGGAAATCATCGCGAATCCTCGAAACAGTAGTGGTCGGAGTGCGATGCCCGCGACCAACGGGGAGAACGATGCGGCGTTGGGAGCCTGATCTTGGGCTGCTCATGGTCCGCGTTGCTCGCAAGCGCCCGCCAGGGAGTGGCGCGTGGCGCAGCACCTGACTGGCGGTCAGGTCAAGCCGCGCGTCGCTTTCTGGCGGGCGCTTGCGAGCAACCCTACGGGCCGGATTTGTTTGCCCGCCATCCTGCGTCATCACTCGGTCGTGTATCGACATACATTCCCTCGATCTTCCTTGTCTGGCGCGCAAACAACTTCCGGCGCGAACCATGCGCAGCCCAAGATCAGGCTCCAGGCCACACATTTTTACACGACCTCCCGGCAAGGCTACAGCATGCCCAGCGCTGGAGGCTCGAACCGTGACGGCGTGTGCGCCAGCTCCGGCACCTCGCCCAGCGGCAGGCGCACGTTGAGGGCAAAGCCCTGCTCCATGGCCGAGTCCACCGTGACACTGCCCTCGAACTCGGCCAGGCGCTCGCGCATGCCCGACAGGCCATTGCCCGGCCGGAAGTTCGCCGCGCCCCGTCCATCGTCGCGAGCATAGAGTTCCAGCAGGTTCGCATTAACGTAGTCGAAGCGCAGCCAAAGGTTGCGCGCACCGGCATGACGGGCCGTATTGGTAATGATTTCCTGCGCACAGCGCAGCAACACCTGGGCCCGGCGAGGGTCCTCGACGCTGAAGCGGGGTGGCGTCTCCATGTGCACACTCAGGCCCGGCACGCCCTCGGTCAGGCTGCGCAACGCCA
The DNA here is from genome assembly GCF_002878475.1 of Dyella sp. AD56. Lineage (NCBI taxonomy): Bacteria > Pseudomonadati > Pseudomonadota > Gammaproteobacteria > Lysobacterales > Rhodanobacteraceae > Dyella > Dyella sp. AD56. The sequence goes on along the minus strand of NZ_NRDP01000036.1, from coordinate 24,975 downwards.
GGGTCAGATCGATGGCATCGTCCTGGCGCAGCTCGCTCACCACCTCGCGTACGTCAGACAACAGGTGCTTGGCGGTCACCTGCGCTTTCTGCACGTGTTCCGCCGCCTGCGCGTTGACCAGGTGGCTCGCCACCTCCAGGTTCAGGCTGAGCGCCGTCAGGTGATGGCCGACCAGATCGTGCAGGTCGCGGGCAATGCGCATGCGCTCGGCAATGCGGGTGGATTCGGCCAGCAGCGCCCGGGTGGCACGCAGTTCGGAATTGAGGCGGCGCTGCGCCTCGCGCTCCTCAGCCTGCAGGCTGGCGATCATCGAGGTGAAGAACACCAGGGCAGATATCCCCAAGTACATGCAGACCTGAAGAATCGCCGTCACCGTGGTCCAGCCCTTGTAGCTGGCGATGATGGGAATAAGCATGAGGTTCTGCGCCAACATCCAAGCCAGCCCTGCCCCCACCGGCAACTGCCACGGCAGCACCACGGCAATAACCAGCATCAGCATGGCCGACAGACCGCTTTGGCTGAACCAACCCATGGCAATGGCCGAGCCAGTCAGCACGACCAAGCCGATCAGCCGGCTGATCGGCGGCAGTCCAGCCTGTCGATTGAGCGTGGATCGCCGCGTCAGCAGGACATAGGTGACGCCAAACATGAGGTAGGAAAAGATCCAGCCGGAGATATCCGGATCGCTCCACCAGGAATTGACCTGGGCAAGACTCCAGCTGCCGGGAAGCAACGGCAGGGCGACGCACAGGTACGTTGTCAGACCAGCGTACCGGAGCAGCCGGATGTGATTAATGTTTGACCAGGACATATGCGCATCATTAGCCACCGGCAGGCGTGGTGCAATGCGTGAGAAGTCACTACCCTCCCCCTGCCGGAAGACATGCCTACTGATACGTCGGCTCGCACGCCCGATGGCGTTTTACAAAGGTTTTACATGGTGCGCCGTGATATGTGCGGCCGCCAGTCACATGTCATAATGCGCGGCGTCACGCGGGGCCAATCCAACGGTCTTACCCTCGAATCACAGCAAAGCGGAGCAACGAATGGCCCTTGCCATCCGCGACGTGCGCGAGCACGACCTGGATGCCGTACTGGCGCTCAACAACGCCGCCGGCCGCACCATCCTCGCCCTGGACGCGGCACAGCTGCGCTACTTCTACGAACACGCGGACTATTTTCGCGTGGCCGAGATCGATGGCCACCTGGCCGGGTTCCTCATTGCCCTGCGCGAAGGTCGCGATTACGACAGCCCGAACTATCACTGGTTCTCCGAGCACTATCCGCAGTTCGCCTACATCGATCGCATCGTCATCGCCAACGCCTACCGTCGCCACGGGCTGGGTCGCATCTTCTATTGCGACGTCACCAGCTTTGCCGAAGTGCGCGTGCCGCTGCTGACCTGCGAAGTGTTCCTGGAGCCGCGCGACGACGTGGTGGTGCTGTTCCACGGCACCTACGGCTTCCAGGAAGTGGGCCAGCAACGCATGGGCGCGGAAGGTCCACAGGTGAGCCTGCTCGCCAAAGACCTGCCAAGCTATGCTTTCGTGCGCGAAACCTATCTGGACCACGACGGCCTGCCCGATGTGCCGTGGCTGGCCGAACGCGAACGCCCCGTCCACCCCGATACCCCCCAGCGCCGCCTCGCGGGAGAGCGACGCCCATGAATGCAAGAATGGATACACAAGACGCCTGTGACCTGCGCTTCGGCCAGGTCGGCATAGCCAACGTACGCATCAAACGCGTGGACGCCGCCGCACTCTGCGAAGAGCTGGAGCGCCGCGTACGCACAGCCCCCCAACTGTTCTCCCGCGCTGCCGTGGTGCTGGATCTGAGCCATCTGTTGACCCTGCCCGATGACGGTACGGTCGACGCACTGCTCGAAGCGGTGCGCAGCGCCGGCATGCTGCCCGTGGGCCTCGCCTACGGCACCAGCGACGTCGACGCACTAGCGCAGCGCATGGGCTTGCCATTGATTGCCAAGTTCCGCGCTGCGTATGAGCCGGCTGATGGCGGCAGCATCGCGCCGCCGACACCAGCCGCCCCGGCACCGGAACCCGTGCGCCGCGCGGAGCCTGTACACCAGGAGCCGGCGCCGGTCGCTGCGCCCGTGCTCGGCGCGCAGTACGTCGACGGAACCGTGCGTTCAGGTCAACAGGTGTATGCACGTGATCGCGATCTGGTCGTCAACGGCACCATCGCCAACGCGGCAGAAGTGATCGCCGACGGCAGCATCCACATCTACGGCAGCTTGCGTGGCCGTGCGATGGCCGGCGCACAGGGCGATGAGAAAGCGCGCATATACATTTCGGATTTCCGCGCAGAGTTGGTGGCCATCGCCGGCCACTACCGCGTGATGGAACAAATTCCAAAGGACCTGGAAGGCCAGTCTGTGCGATGCTGGCTCGAAGGGGAAAAACTGCTGATCGCCAAGCTGTGACGATCGCCATTACTACAACAAAGTATTACGCGGAGATGAGCCTTGACTGCTGAGATTATCGTTGTCACCTCGGGCAAGGGTGGCGTGGGCAAAACCACGACCAGTGCCTCGCTTGCCACGGGCCTCGCCATGGCCGGCAAGAAAGTCGCGGTGATCGATTTCGACGTCGGCCTGCGCAACCTCGACCTGATCATGGGCTGTGAGCGGCGCGTGGTGTACGACTTCGTCAACGTCGTGCACGGCGAAGCCACGCTCAAGCAGGCGCTGATCAAGGACAAGCGCTACGAGAACCTCTACGTGCTCGCTGCCAGCCAGACGCGCGACAAAGACGCGCTTACTCAGGAAGGCGTGGAGAAGGTACTCGAAGACCTGGGCAAGGAAGGCTTCGACTTCGTCGTGTGCGATTCGCCGGCCGGTATCGAAAAGGGCGCGCACCTGGCGATGTATTTCGCCGACCACGCCGTCGTCGTGGTGAACCCGGAAGTGTCCTCGGTGCGCGATTCGGATCGCATCCTTGGCCTGCTCGCCAGCAAAACACGGCGCGCCGAGCGCGGCGACGGAGCCATCAAGCAGCACCTGCTGCTGACCCGCTATAACCCCGCCCGCGTGGCCGTGGGCGAAATGCTGAGCGTGAAGGACGTCGAGGAAATCCTCGGCATCAATGTCGTCGGCGTCATCCCGGAATCCGAGAACGTGCTGGCCGCGTCGAACGCGGGCGTGCCGGTGATTCTGGACGACAACTCGTTCGCGGGTCAGGCCTATAGCGACACAGTGGCGCGCATCCTCGGCGAGGAACGTGCCCTGCGTTTTCTTGAGGTGCCTAAGAAGGGCTTCTTCCAGCGCGTATTCGGAGGCTGATCGCGATGGGTATTCTTGATTTCCTGAAGCGCAAGCCGGAACCCACCGCTGGACTCGCCAAGGAGCGACTTCGCATCATCGTGGCTCAGGAGCGCTCCACCCGTGGCGCGCCCGACTACCTGCCGTTGCTGCGCAACGAGCTGCTCGAAGTGATCAAGAAATACGTCCACGTCGACCTCGACGCGATCAACATCAACGTCGAGCGCGACAGCGGACACGAGATCCTAGAGCTTTCGGTAGCGCTGCCCGAACACGCCGAAGCCAAACCCGGCTGATGTCGTGGCGCTACCTGCGTCGCGCCACTCACAAACCTGCAGGTGTCGCCGCCGTAAACCGGCGGCGACTTTCATCCCATGTCAGTCCCCTCGTCACTCCCCACCCACGAAACGAACGTGATGCGCTTGGCCGAGACCGGCTTCGAGGCGCCCGCGAACCTGCTCGCCCGCTACGGGCTGGCGCTCGAACGCGTGGAACCCGGCATCCCCATTCCCGGCAGTTTCTGGGGCGAGGAGGAGGCCGGCATCATTGGCACCACGGTTTACGCGCGTGACGACACGCCGGTGCATTCGCTGCTGCACGAGGCCGGCCATCTCATCGTGCTGCCACCCGAACGGCGCACTTTCGTGCACACCGACGCCACCGACTCCATCGACGAAGAGGACGCCACCTGCTACCTGCAGATCGTCCTGGCCGATGAATTGCCCGGCGTCGGCCGCGTCCGTCTGATGACCGATATGGATGCCTGGGGCTACACCTTCCGCCTTGGCTCTGCGCGAGCGTGGTTCGAGCAGGACGCCGGCAATGCACGGCAATGGCTGATCGACCATGGCCTGCTGAGCCCGCACGGACGCCCGGTTTTCAGCTGACGCCCGCCCGGCACGCGCCGGCACCGCCATCCTTCCCGCCTCACGCCAGCGAAACATCCGCTGGCGCAATGTGGTGGTGCGCCTCTCAAGGAGGCATGGCGTGACGCGAAGTCTCGTGACATTGGCCGGTGCGCTGTTGGCAATAACGCTGGCTGCCACCGTGGTGGCCGGCAACGAGGCAGGCGTCCCTTCGCGATCCTCTGGTTTCGTGGCGCGCGTTGATCTGTCCGGCCCCATCGGCCCTGCCGCAGCGGAATACGTCGACGACAGCCTGCAGCGCGCCACCCGCGATGGAGCCAGTGCCGTCGTACTGCAGCTCGATACGCCTGGCGGCCTGTCCGATTCGATGCGGCAGATCATCGCCAGCATCCTTGCCGCGCACCAACCCATCATCGGTTACGTCGCCCCCGGCGGTGCGCGTGCTGCGTCGGCTGGCACGTACATCCTTTATGCCTGCCCGGTAGCCGCGATGGCACCCGCCACCCATATCGGTGCAGCAACGCCGGTACCGATCGGCGGCAGCAGTCCGTTGCCGTCGTTCAACCCGCCAGCCGCCTCGGGCAGCACACCAGCGCCATCGCCGGATGCTGAATCGAACAAAGTGCTCAACGATGCCGTCGCCTCCATCCGGTCGCTGGCCCAGTACAACGGCCGCAACGCAGACTGGGCCGTGAAGGCTGTGCAAGGCGCGGAAACCCTGACCGCGGACGAAGCGGCGCAGAAGCACGTGGTGGACCTGATCGCACCCGACATCCCCACCCTGCTCACTCGTATTGAGGGACGCCACGTGCGCGTCGAAGGGCAGGACACCGTGCTGCACCTCGCCGGACTTCCGTTGCGCGACTACGCTCCGAACTGGCGCACGCACCTGCTGGGGCTGGTCACCCACCCCACCATCGCCTATCTGCTGCTGCTCGCCGGCATGTACGGACTGGTGCTCGAAGCCTTTCATCCCGGCGTGTTCCTACCGGGCGTGGCGGGCGCCATCTGCCTGCTTGTCGGGCTCTATGCCTTGCAGTTGCTACCCGTGAATTACGCCGGTCTGGCGCTGATGCTGCTGGGGATCGGACTGGTGGTGGCAGAGGCGGTGATGCCCTCGGTCGGCGCCATCGGCATCGGCGGCGTCATCGCGTTCGTGATCGGATCGATCATGCTGTTCAACACGGGCGTACCCGGGTATGCCGTGAATCTTGGTGTCATCGCCGGCATAGCGACCGGCGCCGTCGTGGTGTTGGTACTGCTGGTGCGCACGGTGACACGCTCGCGACGCGCTCGTGTATTCAACGGCGATACGCAGATGCTGCTGACCACCGGCGAACTCACGCAGCCCATCGATGCGAGCGGCGAAGGCTGGGCACGTATCGGCGGTGAGCAATGGCGCGTGCACTGTGAAGCTAGCCTGCCGGCGGGCACGCGCGTACGCGTAGTGGCACGCGACGGATTGTTACTGCGCGTCACGCGCGCCTGATCTATTCGACTGCAGAGGAGATGCTCATGTTCGGCTTTGTCGGCGTCATCGTGGTCTGGGTCATCGCACTGCTGTTCCTTGCCATCAAAGTGCTACCGGAATACCAGCGTGGCGTCGTGCTCTCGCTGGGCCGCTACACCGGCATCAAAGGACCGGGACTGTTCGTACTGGTGCCTATCGTGCAACGCATGATCCGCGTGGACCTGCGCGTGACGGTGATGGACGTGCCGCCACAGGATGTGATCTCGCGCGACAACGTCTCTGTGCGGGTGAATGCAGTGGTCTATTTCCGCGTCGTGGAACCGGACAAGGCGATCCTGCAGGTGGCCGACTTCCTCCAGGCCACCAGCCAACTCGCCCAGACGCGGCTACGCTCGGTGTTGGGCCAACACGAGCTGGACGACATCCTTTCGCAACGCGATTCGATCAACCACAGCCTGCAGCAGATCCTCGACGAAGCCACCGATCCATGGGGCATCAAGATCACCAACGTCGAGATCAAGGACGTGGATCTCAACGAAACCATGGTGCGGGCGATCGCCCGCCAGGCTGAGGCCGAACGCGAGCGCCGCGCCAAAGTCATCCATGCGGACGGTGAGCTGCAGGCCGCCGAAAAGCTGCGCGACGCCGCCGCCTTGCTCGCACAACAGCCACAGGCACTACAGCTACGCTACCTGCAGACCATGTCGGACATGTCCAACAACGGCAAGGCCTCCACTATCGTGTTTCCGCTGCCGCTGGATCTGTTGAAACCGCTGATCGACAAGCTGGGCTGAGCTACGCCAGGCTGCCTGTACAATGGACGGCCGTTTGCCGCGCGCATCATCCATGTCCAGCAGCACGCCTACCCACGTCAGCCTCGCCGTCATCGGCGGCGGCCCCGCCGGCCTCATGGCCGCCGAAACCGCGCGCGCGGCTGGGGTGTCGGTAGACATGTTCGACGCCAAAGGTTCGGTGGGCCGCAAGTTTCTTATCGCCGGCAAGGGCGGCATGAACCTGACGCATGGCGAGCCCAAGGCGGATTTCATCCAGCGCTATGGTGCGCGAGCCCACGAGGTCGGCGAATGGCTGGCCGATTTCGACGCCGATGATCTGCGTGCCTGGGCTCGGGATCTCGGCGTGGAGACCTTCGTCGGCAGCTCGGGCCGCGTGTTTCCCAGCGACCTGAAAGCCGCCCCACTTCTGCGCGGCTGGGTGCGTCGCCTGCGCGAAGATGGCGTGCACTTCCACGTCCATCATCGCTGGCTGGGCTGGACCGATGACGGCGCGCTGCGCTTTGCCACACCGGACGGCGAGCGACGTGTCCGCGCCGATGCCGTGGTGCTGGCGATGGGCGGCGGCAGTTGGCCGGAGCTGGGCTCCGACGGCCAATGGCAGGCGCCGCTCGCCGCGCGCGGCGTGGACGTGTCGCCGCTGGTGCCGTCCAACTGCGGCTTCGACATCGGCTGGAGCGAACACCTGGCGACCCGCTTCGCCGGTGCCCCGCTCAAGCCGGTGGTGATCCACCTGCGCGACAAAGACGGCAACGAGCACTCGCGCCAAGGCGAATGCGTCATCACCGCCACCGGCATCGAAGGCAGCCTGATCTACGCCTATTCATCCATGCTGCGCGATGCGATCACCACCCACGGCTCCACCACCATCGCACTGGACCTGTCGCCCGACCGGCCGCTTGAGCGCCTGCGCGCCGATCTCGCCAAGCCGCGCGGCAGCCGCTCCATGAGCGAACACCTGCGCCGGCATACCGGCCTGAGCGGCGTGAAGGCCGGGTTGCTGCACGAAGTGCTCGATCGCGAACAGTTCCACGACACCGACACGCTCGCCCGCACCATCAAACACCTGGCACTGCGCCTCTCGCAGCCGCGCCCCATCGACGAAGCCATCAGCAGCGGCGGCGGCGTGCGGCTGGAAGCGCTCTCTCCCCATTTGATGCTCACGACCCTTCCCGGTGTGTTCTGCGCTGGCGAAATGCTCGATTGGGAGGCCCCTACCGGGGGTTATCTGCTGACCGCCTGTTTCGCCAGCGGGCAGCGCGCGGGGCTGGGTGCAGCCGCCTGGATCAAGCAATCGCCTTTACCCGCCGATAACTGAGCATCCCGTCGCACCGCAGCAAGGCCCGTCTACATTTCTCCGGGCGGCTGCCGATACACAGCGGAGCGGGTGCCATACGAGGGGGGCTGGCAGCACGATGATGGGGAACTGGTGGAGAGTCTTCGGACGTGAACGCGCGGCAGAACCAGCGGCGGCACGCCCGGCTGCACCCAATCCAGAACTAACTGTCGAGACGCTGTCGTCTCACGCCACCGTTCCGTGCGACGAGATCGCCGAACGCTTCTTCCGCTTTATCCTGAACCAGCCGGTCAGCGCCGGCGACACGCCCAACAAGGTGCGCGAGCAGGCCATCCTGCAGCGACTACGAGATCAGTGCGAAAGCGGTCGTTTCGACATACGCAGCCTGCCCCGCATGCCCACCGTGCTGCCGCAGCTGATGCGTGCGATGAAGAACGACAAGCTCAGCGGCGCGCAATTGGCTGACCTGATCAAGCGAGACCCTGTGCTAGTGGGCGAGGTCATGCGCGTCACTGGCAGCGTCACCTATCGCACCGCGCACCCCATCGGCAGCCTGCAGCACGCCGTGGTGCTGCTCGGCCAGATCGGCTTGCGCCATGTGGTGACGTCGTACGTGATGAAACCCATCCTGATGGCCAGCGCAGGCATGAGTGGCCAGATCGTCGGCCAGCGCCTGTGGGACCACGCCGAACGCTGCGCGCACGCCGCGGTGTATCTCAGCAAAGGCCAATGCGACGCTTTCGAATCCTACCTGCTGGCGCTGGTCGGCTATAGCGGCCTGGGTGCCGCGGCCCGCCTGCTGGACAGGGAACTGCAGAACACCGAGCTGCCTGCGAGCTCGCCCGCCTTCATCGACGACTGCGTCCAGCTCGCCGCCCAGCTCACCGTGCAGGCAGGACAGCACTGGGAGCTGCCGCCTGCCGTGCAGGAGGCGCTGGTAGAACACGGGCAACACGGCAGCGCCGCGCTTATGCTGCCGATGAGCCGCGTATTGCACGTGGCTCAACGGCTGGCGATGTACCAGTTGCTGTCCGAGCAAGGCCTGCTCGATCGTGACTCCGGTGTCGGCGACGATCCCATCGCCACCTTCCCGCCGCAACTCGTCGCGCGTTGTCGGCAGGATCTGCGGCAGAGCTTCGACACCGTGACACCGCCGTAACTCAACGAGCGGCGTCGAGTCGCCTCTTCACCTCGGCCACCAGCGCAAACGAACGGCAACGCGCTTCGTGGTCAAACACGTTGGCCGTCACCATCAACTCATCGGGACGATGACGCGCCACGAAAGCCTCGATACCTTCCTTCACCGTGTCGGGGCTACCGATCACCGCGCAGGCGAGCGCACGCTCCACGCCGAACTTCTCCGTCGGCGTCCAATACGTCTCGATGTCGTCGATCGGCGGCGGGATCAGACCCGGGCGTCCACGACGCAGGTTGATGAAACTCTGCTGCTGCGTGGTAAACAAACGCTTCGCCTCGGCATCGCTTTCTGCCGCGACGATATTGACGCCCAGCATCGCGTACGGCGATGGCAGGCGTGCGGATGGACGGAAGTCACGGCGATACAACGCCAGCGCTTCGTCCATCGCATCCGGCGCAAAGTGCGACGCGAAAGCGAACGGCAAGCCCATCGCCGCGGAAAGCCGCGCACTGAACAGGCTGGAGCCCAGCAACCATACGGGCACCTCGATGCCCGCGCCCGGTACAGCACGCACCGGTTGCTCTGGCGTGGCCGGTTCGAAATAAGCGAGCAGCTCGGCCACGTCCTGCGGGAACGCATCGGCGCTGTCGAAATAGCGTCGCAACGCACGCGCGGTGGGATGATCGGTACCGGGAGCACGTCCCAGCCCCAGATCGATGCGCCCGGGATAAAGCGACGCCAACGTACCGAACTGCTCAGCTACCTGCAGCGGCGCGTGGTTGGGCAACATGATGCCGCCCGCGCCCACGCGAATGGTCGAGGTACCGCCGGCCACGTGGCCGATCAGCACCGCCGTAGCGGCGCTGGCGATGCCTGGCATGTTGTGGTGTTCGGCCAGCCAATAGCGCGTATAGCCCAACTGCTCGGCGCGGCGCGCCAGATCCAGCGTGTTGGCGAAGGCCTGGGTGGTGTTGCTGCCCTCAGTGACGGGCGCCAGATCGAGTACAGAGAAAGGAATCATGAGACTTCCTCGACGGGGAAGCTCCACACGTGGGGGCTTGCCGGGAAAAAGCCAGCCCTTCGGCGAACGCGCCTACGAACGGAGACCACATGGGATCGGCCTACAATGATGTCCCACGCCCATTAAGCACGCGCCTTGCGGCGCCTCGCCCCGGAAAGGCCATGACCAAGATGATGCTCTCCCGCCCCGTCGCCGCTGCTTTGCTGGCGGCAGCGCTGTTCGGCGCCAGCACCCCGTTTGCCAAGCAACTGGTCGGCCAGACCTCACCCTTCCTGCTGGCCGGGCTGCTCTACCTCGGCAGCGGCATAGGCTTGAACCTGATCCGCATCGTGCGCGACCGGTCGCTGCAACTGCCGACCATGCCCGCGAGTGAATGGTGGTGGTGGCTAGGCGCAGTGATCTTTGGCGGCGTGCTCGGGCCACTGCTCCTCATGTTCGGGCTGGTCCAAACCACCGCATCCACCGCCTCCATGTTGCTCAACCTTGAAGCCGTACTTACCGCACTGCTGGCGTGGGTTGTGTTCAAGGAAAACGCGGATCGACGCATCGTCGCCGGTATGTTGCTTATTGTCGCCGGTGGCTTGCTGCTTTCCTGGTCAAGCACGGGTCACGGCGAGGGTTCGTGGATCGGCCCCGTCGCGATCGGGGGCGCGTGCCTGTGCTGGGCCATCGACAACAATCTCACGCGCAAGGTCTCCGCGCAGGATGCGTTGTTCCTTGCGGGCGGCAAGGGTGCGGTGGCCGGTGTCATCAATACCGCGCTCGGACTAGCTATTGGCGCTGCGTGGCCGTCGTGGGCGCAAGCGATGCCGGCCATGCTGATCGGCCTGCTCGGCTATGGCATCAGCCTCGTGCTATTCGTGCTCGCCCTGCGCGGCCTGGGCACGGCACGCACCGGCGCCTACTTTTCCACGGCACCGTTCATCGGCGCCGCTATCGCCATCCTTTGCTTTGGCGAACACGCGTCCACGATGTTCTGGCTGGCTGCCGCCTTGATGGGCGCGGGCGTCTGGCTGCACCTGACCGAACGGCACGAACACGAGCACACGCATGAAGCGATGCTCCACGCGCATCGCCATGTCCACGATGAGCATCACCAGCACGAACACGACTTCGACTGGGACGGCACGGAACCGCACACGCATCCGCACCAACACACGCCCATCACGCACACGCACCCGCACTACCCGGACATCCATCATCGCCACGGCCATGCGTGAAAACACCTACCAAGACATGAGGACCCCGCAGCAACACCGCCCGAGCGTCAGCGCCGAAAGACGTTTGGCCGTCCATTCCATATCGGCCCCAAAACGCTTGCGATACATTGTTTCAATTGGAAAATTTTCGTTGACACGCGGCAACTGGGCTGAGTATCGTGCCCGCGCCTTACGGGTCTCCCGTGGCACTTGTCTGGTTATCAACCTGCGAGAAATGGACAGTTACCCTAGTAGCAGCGCCAATCTTGGATGCACCTATCCGATGTTGGCGCGCCGTGTAGACAACTTGGACGCCTGTGGCGACCGTATGCGGTCGACCGGCGCTTTCCTGGTCTAGGGAAGTCCGGCCGCCTCCTGCGTCGCTGCGCGCGAACAGGAGGTGAGTCATGAACCTCTTTCATTCCGTGACGGGCCACATCGGGCCCGGCCGCCGTCGTGCGGGTCGTCGCTTTGCGCCGCCCGGACGGCTATACAACATCCGCTATGCCATGACACCACGCGGCCCGCGCCGTGAGGAAGTCGAGGTGCGCATCCATCCGCTGACGGCACGCTGGACGCGAGACTCGGCAACGGGCGCACTGCGCTGCCGTTGGCAGGCCACCTCACCGTATGGCGCGCCACCTGCGATGCCCCCTCCCCTTCGACAGCCTGCAAGCATGCCGCGTCGGGACATCCACGCTGATATGCGCCCTCCAACGCGCTGACATCGCGCGTCCGGCGCGTTGATGCGCCCGTTGCGACGATAGATCCATCGTCGCATCCATCCCTGTCTTCTTTCGTCACCCGTGCTGGCTTGCGCCAGGCGCAGGCGTGAGCGTGTGTGCGCTCACCGCCCGATAGCGCCTGCGCGATGGCCGTCGCGGTAGACCTGCGCGAGATTCACTCATGAACAGCATGCATTTCCTTGGCGAATGGTTCGATTGCCGCGCGTCGCTGAGCGCGTTGCGCGACCCTGAAGCCATCCGTGCGCTTTGCGTCGAGCACGTGATGCGGTACCACGTAGCGATCACCTATGACTTCTTCACCGTTTCAGCCCATCGAGGCGTGATCGGCGCGGTCATGGCGGACGACCTGCACATCGTCGTGCGTACCTTTCCTGATCGCGATTCGATCAACGTCGACCTGTACGCCGTTCCGTCGCATCACACGGACGTCGCGGCGATGTTCCAGTTGCTGACCGGCCTCTGCGATGACTTCAAGCCGGCACGCACGGTGCTGCATCGCGTGCAGCACGGCACCGATGCGATGCCCACCGGGCGCCTGCCCATCACGCCCACCCAGACCTTCGGCGCAGAGAGGTGGCGTGCCGCCTAGTACCCGGCCCTCGATTTTCCGCCACGTCGCAGCGCACCCGCGCTCGGCAACATCCCTTTCGCAAGGACCTGGCGATGTCACGACATCGCTGGGCAACCATGGTGTTCCATGCTCAATACACACGCATCGCAAGACCTCAGTCACTCGGCCGTGCTCGACAGCGCCCACGTTGGCGACATCCACGGCGCACTGGGGACCATCTCCCGCCACGACACCGGGCGACGAACCAGTTGGGGAGCACGCTGGCGCACCCTGCTCGCCATCCTTGGCCCCGGCTTGATCGTCATGGTCGGCGACAACGACGCCGGCGCCTTCAGCACCTACACGCAGGCCGGCCAGAATTACGGCACTGCGCTGCTGTGGACGCTGACGCTGCTGATACCCGTGCTCTATGTGAATCAGGAAATGGTGCTACGCCTCGGCACCGTCACCGGTGTCGGCCATGCACGACTCATTCTGGAACGCTTCGGCAAGTTCTGGGGTGCGTTCAGCGTCATTGACCTGTTCATTCTCAACGCACTCACCATCGTGACCGAATTCATCGGCATCAGTCTCGGCCTCGACCATTTGGGTATTCCGCGCTACTGGGGTGTAGCGATATCGGCGCTGATGATCATCCTGGCTGCCAGTACCGGCAATTTCCGGCGCTTCGAACGTTTCTCGCTCATGCTGGTGCTCGGTAGCCTGTTGCTGGTACCCGTGCTGGTGATGGTGCATCCGCCCATGCATCAGGTGCTGCATGACATGGTGGTACCAGGCATGCCGAAAGGCGCGCCGCTGAGCGAAGTGATGCTGCTGATCATCGCTATCGTCGGCACCACGGTGGCCCCGTGGCAGTTGTTCTTCCAGCAGAGCTACGTCATCGATAAGCGCATCACGCCGCGCTTCATGACTTACGAAAAGATCGATCTGGTCGTTGGCATCGTGCTGGTGATTGTGGGCGCCATCGCCATGATGGGTTTCAGCGCCGCCACCTTCGCCGGCCGTCCCGAGATGGGGCAATTCGCTGACGCTGCCGCAGTGGCCGCTGGCGTAGCCAAGTATGTGGGCGAAGTACCTGCCACGCTGTTCTCGATTGCCCTGATCGACGCGAGCATCATCGGGGCGGCGGCGGTGTCGCTATCGACGGCGTATGCCATCGGTGACGTGTTCGCAATCAATCACTCGCTGCATCGCAAACCTTCCGATGCCAAGACGTTCTACGGCGTGTATGTCCTGCTGATCGTCGCGGCCGCAGCCCTGGTGCTTATTCCTGACTCGCCGCTGGGCCTGATCACCAACGCAGTGCAAACGCTGGCCGGCATCCTGCTTCCCGGCGCCTCGGTGTTCCTGCTGCTGTTGTGCAACGACAAGGCCGTGCTCGGTCCGTGGGTCAACGGACGCCTGACGAACATCTTCACTGGCATCGTGGTCGCGGTACTGGTGCTGCTGTCGATCATCCTCACGGCATCCGTGCTTTATCCGTCCATCAGCAGCGCGCAGATCCTCGGCATCCTCGTGGGCGGCATGGCGCTGACGGCCGTCGTTGCGCTTGGCCTTTTTGCGGTACGCCGTCTGCGCGGAGCACCGCAGGCCGAACCTATCCATCGTGAAGGCCGCGAACACTGGCGCATGCCACCGCTGCACACCTTGCCTTCCGCGCAGATGAGCGTGCGTCGTCGCCTGTGGCTGGGCGTGCTGCGCGCGTATCTCGCGGCTGCTTTGATCATGGCCATCGTGAAGGTCGTACAGATGATCGTCGCCAAGCACTAATCACCCACTCATTGACCGGATCTCTCTTCAACACCCTCGCCTGGCGAGGGTGTCAGGACGCTTTTTGCCCGTTTTTATCGTCAAAGGACTTGCCATGTACCCAACCCTCGCCCCCCTCGCGCGCCGCACACTATCTGCAGCGATCCTGGCCGGTTGCCTCGCCTCGGCCGCTCACGCAGCCGATGTGGACACCGACACGCCTGCACCGACGACGGCCGACGACCGTGCCGCCGTGCCGCCGCGCGAGCCGCAACCGTCGAGCGATGTCGATACTCACGAAGACCGCTGGAGCGTCCACGCGCAGACCACCTACGTGTGGCAGCACAAGGATGCGTTCGACGCGCCCTACACTGGGCCGCAAAGCCTGATCCCGCAAGCGGAGCACAGCTATACCTGGACGTTTACTGCGTTTCTCGGTGCGCGCTTCTGGCAAGGCGGCGAGCTCTACGTGAACCCCGAAGTGGTCGAAGGTTTACCGTTTTCCCACCTGTATGGTCTGGCCAGCATCAACAACGGCGAGATCCAGAAAAACGGCGGCACCACGCCGCGCGGTTACTACGCGCGCGCCTTCCTGCGGCAGGTGATCAACCTCGGTGGCGATACGTTCCACGTTGACGCCGGCCCCAATCAGTTGGCGAGCAACTATCAGCGCGAACGCCTGGTCATCACGCTGGGCAAGATCACGCAAACCGATCTGTTCGAGAAGAACACCTACGCCAATGATCCGCGCACGCAGTTCCTCAACTGGGCCATGATCACGCACGGTGCCTGGGACTACGCGGCGGATGCACGCGCTTACACCATTGGCGGCGCCGCCGAGCTCTACTGGAACGACTGGGCGGTGCGCGCTGGGCGTTTCATGGAACCTACCGTCGCCAATGGCACCAAGCTCAATTACAACATCGGCCGCTATCACGGTGACACGCTCGAGGTCGAACACGATCACAGCATCGATGGTCAGCCGGGACTGGTCCGCCTGATGGTGTTTCGCAACCGCGCGTTCGCCGGCAGTTACCGCGATGCGATCAACGAAGCGCTGGCCACTGGCGGTGTGCCGGACGTGACGGCGGTACGCAAGGATTCGGACAAGACCGGGTATGGCATCAGCCTGGAGCAACG
Organism: Dyella sp. AD56; assembly: GCF_002878475.1. Lineage (NCBI taxonomy): Bacteria > Pseudomonadati > Pseudomonadota > Gammaproteobacteria > Lysobacterales > Rhodanobacteraceae > Dyella > Dyella sp. AD56. The sequence continues at coordinate 9,709 of NZ_NRDP01000036.1, read as the reverse complement.
CGTCACCGACGACGTGGGCGTCTTCCTGCGTGCCAGCAAGGCCGACGACAAGGTGGAGGAGTATGCCTTCACTGAAATCGACGACACCATTTCCGGCGGTGTCTCGATCAACGGTATGCGCTGGAAGCGGCCCGCCGACACGGTGGGCTTGGCCTATTCATCATCTGGACTCAATCAGGATCACCGCGATTATCTGGCGGCAGGCGGACTCGGCGGTTTCCTTGGCGACGGACAGCTAACGCGCTACGGTCGCGAACAGGTATTCGAGGCGTACTACAACGTCCAGGTGATCAAGGGCGTGCAGGTGAGCTTCGACTTCCAGCAGGTCACCAACCCGGGTTACAACGCCGACCGCAAGGGGCCCGTGCGGATCTTCGGCGGACGCTTGCACTTCGAAATCTGAGTCCCAAAGAAAAACGGCGGCCTCGTGGAGGCCGCCGTTGTGTTCACTGCAGCGCTATTCGATCAGCGCATGATGCCGGTATGACCCAGCGAGTAACGGCCCGGCTGCGGCCACACCGCCAGGCCGTGCGGCTCCTGGCCCACCTTGATGATGCGCACCTGACCGCTGGTGGTATCGAACGCGTACACCACGTCGTCGAAGCGACCGGAGAGCCACAGCGTCTTGCCATCCGCACTCACATTGCCCATATCCGGGCTGCCACCACCGGGAATGCCCCAGTTGGCGACCACTTTCTGCGAAGCGAAATCGACCACCGACACGCTGCCCTTGCCGCCGCGCGGACCATGCACCTTATTGGAACCGCGGTTGGCGACATACAGCTTGGTGCCGTCACGGCTCGGGTACAGGCCATGCGTGCCCACACCGGTCTTGATGAAACCCACCTGCTTGAAGCTGTAGGGATCAATCAGGTACAGGCCGTCGGCCATCATGTCGGCGACGTAGAAAGTCTTGCCGTCCGGGGACGAGCGGATGTCCTGCGGCATTCCCTTCTTGGACAGGTCGAGGTAACCCACCACCTTGCGGTTGACCATGTCGATCTTCACCAACTTGCCGGTGAATTCGCAGGTGAAGATGGCGAAGCTGCCATCGATAGAGAACTCGGCGTGGTTGATGCCCTTGCACTCCGGCGCCTGCAGGCTGTTATGCAGCGCCTGCGTGTGTGCATCGCGGAAGTCCAGGCGCGCGAACGCCTCAGCCACCACGATGGATTCCTTGCCGTCCGGCGTGAAGTACATGTTGTACGGATCGTCCACCGGCACCTCGGTGCCCGGCTTACCGGTACGCGGATCGATCGGCGTCAGGCTGCCGGTCTTTTTGCGCTCGGCGTTGTTGGTCACCCACAGGGTGCGCAGATCCCACGACGGCACGACGTGCTGCGGACTCTCGCCCACCTTGAACTTGTCCACGACCTTGTACGTTTTCGGGTCGATCACGTAGACGTCGTTGGAACGCAGGTTCGGCACGTAGATGCGTTCCAGATCGTTCTTCACTGCCGGGCTCAGGTGGCCGAGGCCAGACTCGCTGTACATGTCGGCAGGATTCACCACCGGCGGCATGCCGGGCACGGTGGTCACGGACGAAGCCGCCAGGGCAGTGCCGGCCATACACGCCGCGGCAAGCGCGAACGGTGCGAGTCGGAACAGACGGGTGGAACGCAGGGATTTAGCGATGGCCATGGGTCACAACTTGGTTGAGTGGTACAGGGGAATTCGTTCAGCGCGTCTGCGTATCGCGACGCAAGGCATTAGCGGTATTTACCACAATAGCATCCACGCCCAGCTGACCGAGGTCAGCCGAGGAGCGGCGCGGATCGCCGCCGTAGACGCCATCGGCAGCGCCCAGCTTCGGGCCGTGCTGCAGGCGGTCCAGCCGCACCATCTGCGGGGCCACGGCCAGTTGCAGCGAGGTATCGGCAAGGCCGGCGTGGGTGCCGATTTCATCATCCTTGATGCCGTGCTGGTGCAGGATCTGGTTGAAACCATCAGACGAGGTGGCGTAGTACTCCGGCGGCACGATGGCGCGAGCCTTGCCGCCCCATGCCTTGTTCAGCTTCGCCGCCACGCGGTCGAGATCCTTCTGGTAACCACCGTGGTCGCCGAGAAACACCACGTTGCGGAAGCCATGCACGGCAAAGCTCTGCGCGGCCGACTCCAGCATCTGCTCGAAGACTGCGTCGGGTACGGTGATGGTGCCCGGAAAACGCATGTGCGAGCTGGGCGGTGCGGTGTTGCCCTCCGGCACATAGGCCACCACCGGGGCGACCAAGGCGTCACCCAGGCGCTCGGCGATCTTCTGCGACAGGAACGCTGCGCGCGCGTTGTGCTTGCCCACCGCAATGCCGGGGCCGCTCTGCTCGGTGCCGCCGATGGGAATGATGATGGTGGTCTTGCCGGCCTGGACCTGATCGCGGATCTCGGTCCAGGTGAGGTCTTCGAGCTGTACCGTGCGCGGCGTCTGGGCAAAGGCCGCATGGGCGCCGAGCAGCAATACGCCGCACAGCAAGGCTCGCAACGACGGGTAAGGCATTGGATCGTCCTGAAAAACCAGGTGCCAAGTGTAAAGCTCATCCCCTTGGGAGCACACCCCGCACGCGATCACCCCCATCGGCGCGCGCGCGGCATCTGACTGCGCACAAGGGACGCTCTTACAAGGAGTTAGGTGCTACACAGGCTTTCATGGGCACCGTGATCTGTTCCCGATGAACGGGAATTGCCTCGCCCCTGCCCGGGAGCCGCCCATGCATCGCCACATTCTTGCCCTTGCCGCGACCCTCGCCGCTTTGGCGCCAGCGCCCTGATGATTTGCTGCGAGGATCAGGGCGACTCGCCTGGATGTCGCTCTTTCCACGCTGCCAGTTCTTCGCGATAGCGCCCCATGGCTTCATCGTAGAGATCGAAGATGCAGGGCACACAGCCCTGACCGCAGCAATCTTCGTCGTCGGGGCGTTGCGGTGGCGTGGGTGCTGGATCGTTGGAGGGCGCAACTGCGCCCTCCACCTTCGTGTTTTGCTGTGATTCGGTCAAACGGGGAGTACCACTTAAAAATTAGCCGGGCTTGCGGAAACGATAGACGAACTGGTCGGTATGGCCGCGAATCGACTTGTCGAATACCTTGATGTTGTGGGGGTCCTTCGGATTGCGCAGCACGTCGCTCTCGCCATCGAAGACAAAACCAACTGACTCCACCTGCTTCTTCACGATGGCCGGATCAATGCGGTGCAGCGTGTCGGTATCACGCATGCCCGAACCCGCCTCGGCCACATGGTCAATCACCACGAACAGACCGCCGGGCTTGAGCGAATCGAACACCTGCTTGTCGAACGTCACCGGATCGACATTGCCCATGAACTTGTCCGGGTAGTCGTGGTAGTTCTGCGACGTGAAGATCAGGTCAACCTTCTGCGGTGTCTTGAACTCCTTGGCCGGCACCATCAGCACGCCGACGTTGGCGTAGTGCGGGTTGGCGACCAGCGCCTTGGAGGCCTGCACGTCGGACGTGGCCTCTTTGCCGTACTCGTTCGGCCACACGGCGAAGACCTTGCCCTGGGCGCCCACGATGCCACTGAACACACGGGTGAAATAGCCGCTGCCCGGGATCAGGTCCACCACGGACTGGCCCGGCTTCACCTCGGCAAAGGCCATGATGTCGGCAATCTTGCGGCGCTCGTCGTTGGCCGTGTCGTCCTTGCGGGCGGGGTCATTGACGGCTGCGGTGACGTAAGAGGGAACGTCCGTCGGCGCTGGCGGTGTAGCCAGCGCAGCGGTGACAGGGAAAGCGAGGGCTACCAACACGGCAAGGACAGTCGGACGCATAACGAACTCCATGTCAGGGATAGGGGCGCTATTCTGCGCCCCCGAAGCATAAACCGCAGCAGGAGTTTCGGCACGGTGCTGCGTCGCGTTATTTGGCCGTGCCCGGCCCCGCCAGCGTGGTCAGCAGTACGTGCCAGTACGCCAGATCGTCATAAAACGACTTCACCGGCACGCGCTCATTGAGGCCGTGCGCGAACGAATCGCTGTTCTTCATGAACATGCCGTTGACACCGTACGTGGGAATGCCCGCCGCGCGGAAATAGATGCCGTCGGTGGCACCCGACTCCTGCACCGGCGTAACCGCAACACCTGGACGGATCGAATGCACCGCCTTGGTCACGGCAGCGACCACGTCGGGGCGCAGCGGCGACGCGTCACTGGCCACCGCGTGGCCAATCAGCGTCACTTCCACTTTCGAACCCACGAGATCCTGCAACGTCTTTCGCACCGTCTCGATCGCCACACCCGGGAACACGCGGCAGTTGATGTTGGCGGTCGCCGATTGCGGCAGCGCATTATCCGCATGGCCACCACGCAGCATGGTGGCCACGCATGTTGTTCGCGTCTTGCCTACTTCCGAGGGTTCGGCGGCAAGCACGGCGGCCGCGGCGGCATCGCGCGGGTCCTTGGCAAAGTCGCGCATCGCCTGCCCCACCTTGCCCTGCGTGCTGGCACCCAGCGCCTTGAACGAGGCGACCGTGGTGTCGTTCGACATCACGGGGAACGCGTAACCCTGCACCTTCTTCAGCGCATCGGCTAACTCGTAGATGGCGTTGTCAGCACGCGGTAATGAACTGTGTCCGCCCGGGTTGCGCGTGGTCAGCTCGAAATCCGCGTACGCCTTTTCGGCGGTCTGCAGGCCGAACACGAGCGGCTTGCCGTCTTCGCCCAATTCACCGCCACCGGCGTCGGTGTTGAGCGCGAACTCGGCATCGACCAGATCGCGGTGGTTCTTGACCAGATCGTCCATCGTGTCCTGCGAGGTTTCCTCATCGCCCGTGTAGACAATGATCAGGTCGCGCGTGGGCACGAAGCCGGCTTTCTTAAGTTGGATGAAGTTGGCCGCCAGCACGGTCACGCCGCTCTTGATGTCCTCGGTGCCGCGCCCGTAGAAGTAACCGTTCTCTTCGATCAATTTGAATGGATCGCGCTGCCAGTCTTCCGGCTTGGCGGTCACCACGTCCATGTGCGCCATCAATGCAATGGGCTTGCCGCCCGTGCCGTTGCCGCGATAGCGCACCACCATCGCCGCCGTCTCGCCATGCGGAATGATATGGATGTCCGAATCAGGAAAGCCCGCGGCGCGAAACTGGTCGGCAAGGTAGTTCGCCATCACCGGCACCTGCCCCTGTCCGATCTCCGTCTTGAAGGCGATCAGGTGGCTGAAGATGTCCCGTGCCTGTGCCTGGTTGGCATCGGGCGCCGCCAGAGCGGGCAATGCGACGGAACAGGTCAGCAAAGATGCGAGCAGGGATTTCAGCATGGGCGTCTCACCGGCGTCGAAAGGAGCCGTGAGTATGTCGCGTCGTTTGCCCGTGCGACACCACCCCACGATACCGGCGCGTCAGCCCTGCTGGAAAGGCCAGGTACCCAGCGTGCGGTACTCGCCGCCGCCCACGATGCTGTGCAGCAGCGAGCAGCCGTCCACGCGCCACCGGATGGGTTCAATCGAAACCATCTGCGGCAGCGCACCACGGCTGTAAGCGAACGTGACGTGCGGGGTGAAGCTGCGCGACAGGTGCTGCCCGAGTCCTGCCAGCACCAGCGCTTGCCGCAGATCCTCCCAAAGCTTCAACAGCCCGTCCGGCACCTGCGAACAACGCAACACGCAAGGTGGCTCACGCCCGTGGAAGCCCGATACCGAGTCCAACACCAGTTCGAAAGGTTCCACCGCTAGTTTGCCTGCCGCATCAATCGCCGCACGCACGATGTCCTCACGCAGCATCGGGTGGTCACCCAGGAAATGCAGGGTGACGTGGTAACGCGACGGCCGGATCATCCGGGCGTGCATGGGTTGCGTTGCGGCCACGCCAGCCGCTGCATGCTCGATCTGGCGCGCCACGGCCTCGCCTGGCATAAGCGCGAAGAACAGACGATGGATTTGGGCGGGCTCGCCACCGCCCCCAAGCAGGTCGGGCTGGATATCGGTGGTGGTGCGGGAACGGGAGCGACTCATGCAGAACGGGCCGATGGAAACGTCCCACCTTACCGCAATTGACATTCCTCGCCGCCCTTGCACGACAGACGCCGCCCGGTAGTAAGCTGGCATCGCCGATGCATCCCCAAGCTCGGCATCCACATCGATGCAACATCACGCCGTCAGGAGGAAGAACATGGCTTTCTCTGCACGTGTTTCCGATGCGCCGCTCGCCCAGATCAATGTGACTCCGCTGGTCGATGTCCTACTGGTATTGCTGGTCATCACCATGATCACCTCGCCGGTACTCACCCACAAAGTGAAACTCGATCTTCCCCAGCACGGCATCGTGGACGTCACTACACCACCCGAAATGGTCCAGCTCGCTATCCACGCGGATGGATCGATGACCTGGAACGATGCCCCCATCGACGCATCGATGCTGTCGTCGCAGTTGGTGATCGCCGCACACCAGAGCGAGCAGCCGCATCTGGTACTCGATCCCGCCGACGGCGTTTCCTACCAGACCGTTGCCAGTGTGATAGCCGAGGCGAAACGGCAAGGTCTGCAGAGGATCGATTTCATGGATCCACGTTGAGGCTGCGCACCTGCGAAGGCACTGGCACGCCTTCGCGGGTGCAGCGACGTCATCACGTATCCGTGACATAAGCAAACCGTTCCGAAAGCCGCATGAACCTGCGGCGCGGCGTTGTGCCTGCGTGCACACGGCGGGACCTACGCTGTTCTCCGTGCAACACCGCCGCTGTCTGCCGGAGGGAACGTTGATGAAACACGACTCGTCCATTGCACTTCGCCACAAGCTCGCCGCTGCCGCGATCGCCGTGGCATGGGTGGCTCTGCCCCTGCCGGCGCTGGCCCAGTATCACCATGGCCCGCCGCCGCAGCATTACGACCACCGCTACGACCACGGTCACTACGACTATCACGACGACCACCACGGCAACGATACCGGCGCCATTGTCGCCGGCGCCTTGCTCGGCGTAGCGGCAGGTGTAGCCATTTCTAATGCGAACACGCCGCAGCCGCCGCCCACCGTGGTCTACACCTCGCCGCCGCCTCCGCCGCCACCCGGCGTCGTCTACTACGACAACAGTGGCTACTGAGCCATTACGGATTCGCTCTGCATAGGGAATACTGACCATGAAAACCATGCTTCGCAGTCTGACCATGCCGGCGCTGCTTTCCTTCGCGTTGGTTGCCGGCCCGGCCCTGGCGCAACAAGGCACGCCCACCACGGCACCTGCCGCGCAGAAACCACCCACCGCCACGCCTGCGGCCGCCCAAGACCACGGCCAGAAGCACGCCGATGCCGTGGAGCGTCGCATCACCGATCTGCATACCCAGCTGAAGATCACCGATGCACAAGCCAAGCCTTGGGATGCGTTTGCGCAGACCATGCGTGACAACGCGCGCAAGGCGGATGAAGCCTTCCGCGACCGCGCGCAGAAACTGTCGACGATGAACGCACCCGATGCGATGAAGTCCTATGCCGATCTCACGCAGACGCATGCCGACAACATGAAGAAGCTCTCGTCGGCCTTCGACGATCTGTACGCCGTGCTCACACCGGATCAGAAACAGATCGCCGATGCGATGTACCGCAACCCAGGCGGCCCCAAGGCCGGTGGTCCACACAAGGGGGGCAAAGGCGGCAAGGGAAGCAAGAGCGCGCCAACTAGCGCGTCCTCCTCGGCAAGCGGTTGATCGCTACACCATCTACCTCGACGCGGCGCGCGTTTCGCGCCGCGTCCGTTTTCAGGTATCCGCCGCGGTCCCCTCCGCCTGTTTCAACGACACGGAATAGAGGGTTTCCAGTGGGCCAAGCTGGTCGCGCGTGTCGTAAGTGACGTAGTGCAGCTCCCGTACCGCCAGCATCGGCGGAGGCGTGGCGAGCATGGCCAGCCGCCGACGCACCACGTCACCAGCCACGCATCGGCGATACAAGCCCAGCGTGATGTGAGGTACATAAGGTGACTGCCGTACTTCACGACTCGCCTCACCCAGCACCTGTCGCCATCGCGCCAGCTGTCCCTTCGGATCGCCCACGGGAATAAACGCTGCGCTTGCGAAACTGTCGGGCCGCGCCAGCGGTAAGGTGCACATCGCGCCTGCGCAGGCCCGCAGCAACGCGACTTGCCGCGCCAACCGTTGCGGTGGGAAATCATCATCCTCGACACCCTCGCCATGGAAGCCGCAGACGAACACCGTGAGGTGGGGTTGTCGGCGCGGACTGGGATGAATCAGGTCGGCCAGATGTTCGCGCGCCGTATCGATGTAATCGAGCAAGGCCGCATCCTGCACTGGCACCACCCATACGCCATACCGCCCGCGCCCCCGATGCCACTCGGGGTAGTCGCGCAACTCGGCCACCAGCGTTTCGGCGGGTCCCGCCACGGGATCGGAAAACAGCATGGTCGGATGGTAGCGATTCCTGACCGAAGCCGCCGCCGGTCATGCGGAACGTCATATCGCTGCCGACCTCGGTTGCGGCTACAGTGACGCCGCTAGATGCCATGGAGAATGCCATGTTCCGTTCGCGTCACTCCCCGCTCGCCGCCGTTCTCTGGGGCGGATTCGTCGCCGGTACGCTGGACATCGGCGCAGCCACGCTGATCAGCGGCTACAGCCCGCTCATCATCCTCAAATACATCGCCAGCGGATTGCTGGGCAAGGCCGCGCTGGCCGGCGGCATCGCGGAGGCCGCGCTGGGTCTGGTGCTGCAATGGGCCATGTCGCTGCTGATTGCCGCCGTCTTCGTGTTCACCGTGGGCCGGCGCGCCGCCGCGACACGTCAATGGCCCGTGTGGGGTGTAGCGTACGGGGTGGTTATTTTCTTCGTGATGAACTACGCGGTTGTCCCGCTCTCCGCGCTGCACGCCAAGCCGCACTTCAGCACCTTCAGTTTCATCGCCAATATGGCGGCCATGCTGCTGTTCGGTTGGATCATCGCCCTGTTCGCGCGCAACAAGCTCGCTGGCTAAGCCGTCTTCCCGCCGCTGCGTCAGCTGGCGTGCTGTAGCAGGCTGTGCAGGCCAGTGCTAGAAGAGTTGGCAACACCAAGCTATATCGAATCTTCACGAATCTATGTTCACCGCATCGAGAAGTGCCTTGACCGGAACCTTCATGGTGTTTGAGTAGTAGGTTCGGGTGGTAGAGAAGTAGAAGGTTCTGATGATTTTGCAGGAGACGTCTGTGCGACTCGCCAATAAGCTGCTGATTTCGGTGGGAGTCAAATAATGGGTTGATGTGCCGTTGTCCTTGGTTTCCTCAAAGTCCACCTCTACGGTGTAGGAAATGGAGGTCTTATGGTCGTCTGACAATTTGTCACCAACAACCCTCACGGTGTCAGGCCTGATGCTTCCGTACAATCTGCGCCGTTGAACATGATCGTTGGAAAAGTTGATGTCGTCATCCAATGAGCAGATAAGTCTAGGCGGCATCGCGCTCCCACCTTCATTCCAGGCAGGGTCTTCAAAGTCGACGCTGGATTTGAAGGTTAGGGCCGACGTCCCCCCGCTTTTGAGTAGCGATTCGATTTGGAGTCCAATCCCCCAACCGAAGGAGATTGGACGTGAAGAAGCGTTTTACCGAAGAGCAGATCATCGGCTTCCTGCGAGAGGTTGAAGCCGGCATGCCAGTCAAGGAGCAGTGCCGCAAGCACGGCTTCAGTGAGGCTTCTTATTACCTGTGGCGCAGTAAATTCGGAGGCATGAGCGTGCCCGAAGCAAAGCGACTGAAGGATCTGGAGACAGAGAACGGGCGGCTGAAAAAGCT
>NZ_NRDP01000035.1:0-71150 GCF_002878475.1 Dyella sp. AD56 | reverse complement strand
CACACGCCCGGCCACGCCGCTGCCACCCGCACACGACCAAGGCTTGCCACCGCCCGTACCGCTGGCCCAGTTCTCCGCCGTGTGGCTGCAACCGCTGTTCAACAACGACCGCAAACCCGTGATGCACGCCGCCTCCGGCGGCGCCAGCCTGGGCGACATGTCGCTCACCGGCATCATCCTCACCCCACCGCTGCACATGGCCCTGCTGCGCGACAAAAGCGGCGACCACAACGTGCGCGTGCGCGAAGGCGACAGCTTGCCCGACGGCAGCTGGCGCCTGGTCGAGCTCAAGCCGCGCGCCGCCGTGTTCGAATCCGGCAGCGGCCGCACCGAGCTGCAACTGCCCGCCGGTGCGCCCATCGACGTGCCCAAGCCCGACAGCAATACACCGCCCGCCGCGCCCGGTGCCGCGATAGTCACCCCCGCGCCCGTGCCGCAGAACGGCCCCATGCTCAACACCACCAACACGCCCAACCCCGCCTTGCAGTCCCCCAACGGGGCCGACGCGCAAGCCGACCGCATTCGCCAGTTGCGCGACGCCATCCAGAAGCGCCGTGCCCAACAGCAAGCCGCGACACCCGAGGGAGCCCACTAATCCATGTCCATCCAGCGCACCTCGCGGTTCACCCGCATCAGCACCCTCACCCTGGCCCTGTGGCTGGCCGGCTGCCAGAGCTTGCCGCCGACCCACGACGACGGCGCGCTGCAGCGCGAGGCGCTGGCCGGCACTGAAAAGCCGGTGCCCGCGCCGTTGAACACCCGCAACACCCCGGCCGATCAGACCACCTCGCCCAAGCCCCAAGTCACCGAAGGCACCGGTCAGTTCGTGCGCGCCACCGGCCTGGCGCAACCGCGTAAAGCCGCCAGCGGCGACGGTGCGGTGACCTTCAACTTCGAGAACCAACCCGTACAGGCGGTGGTGAAAGCCATCCTCGGCGACCTGCTCAAGCAGAACTACACCATCGTGCCGGGCGTGCAGGGCAACGTCTCCTTCTCCACCGCCGAACCGGTGGACAGCAGCCAAGCCATTCCCATCCTGGAAACCCTGCTGTCGTGGACCAACAACGCCCTGGTCATGCGCGAGGGCCAATACGTGGTGATGCCGGCCAAGGACGCCGTGGCCGGCAACCTGGTGCCCAGCCTCAACGCCGTAGCGCCGCAAGGCGGCCTGCAGGCGCGGCTGTACTCCTTGCGCTACATCTCCGCCACCGAGATGCAAAAACTGCTCAAGCCCTTCGCCCGCACCGATTCCGTGCTGCTGGCCGACCCCTCGCGCAACGTGATCGTGCTCTCGGGCACGCCCTCCGAACTGGACAACTACCAGCGCACCATCCACACCTTCGATGTGGACTGGCTGCGCGGCATGTCCGTGGGCGTGTTCAGCCTGCAACACGCCAACGTCGGCGAACTCGGCCCGCAGCTTGACCAAATGTTCGGGCCCAAGAGCGACACCCCGCTGGCCGGCATGGTGCGTTTCCTGCCGATCGAACGCACCAACGCCATCGTGGTGATCAGCAACCAGCCGCAGTACCTGCAGGAAGTCGGCGACTGGATCACCAAGATCGATCGCGGCGGCGGCAACGAACCGGAACTGTTCGTGTACGACGTGCTCAACATCAAGGCCTCCGATCTGGCGCAGTACCTGGGCCAGATCTACACCAACGGCAACGGTGGCGGCGGCAACGCAGGCAAGGTCGGGCCGGGGCTCAACGGGTCTACGCTGGGCGCCAGCGACAATGCCAACGGCAACGCCAGCGGCATGGGCAGCACCGCCGGCAGCTTCGGCAGCTCGCCCTCGGTGAATGGCGTGGGTGGCGGTTTTGGTGGCGCGGGTGGCTTGGGTAGCGACAGCACAGGCGGCACCACGGGTGGCACGAGTGGCTTCGGCAGCACGGGCACGAGTGGTGGCGTGGGCAGCAGCGGCACGAGTGGTGGCGCGGCGGGATCGCTTGGCGGCAACAACGGCAATGGCAATGCCAGCCAACAGTACGTGTCCGGGGATGGTTCCATCCGTATCAGCTCGGTGGATTCGAACAACCAGCTAATGGTGCGCGCGCGGCCTTCACAGTGGACGGAAATACGACAAGCGATTCAGCGCCTGGACAACGTGCCGCTGCAGGTGCAGATCGAAATGCGAATTCTTGAGATCGACCTGACTGGCGACCTACAGTTTGGTGTGCAGTGGTATCTGCAAGGGCTCGCGAACAGCAAGCCGAATGCCAACGGCATCGCAACGAGCATTTATCCCGGAGCACATCGCCAGATCGCTCTCGGTGATGGCGGCAACCAATACGGTGGCGAGCCATTCTTCTATTCGTTCCTGAGCAGCAACGGCAAATTCCAGGTCGCCATTCGTGCACTGGAAACCAACGGCAACACCAAGACGCTGTCGGCACCGTCGCTGGTCGTGCTCAACAACCAAGTGGCACATATCCAGGTCGGTGATCAGATCCCGATCAACCAAACGTCGATCGTGACGGGGCTCAGCACGGCGGGCACGACGGCCAGTAGCGTCAGCTACATCCCGACGGGTGTGATTCTGGATGTGCAGCCGCGCGTGAATCCGGGCGGCCTGGTTTATCTCAACGTGCAGCAGCAGGTAAGCAACACCAGCGGTGCGGCCAATTCGCAAGGCAACTTCACCATCCAGCAGCGCGCGGTGGGCACGCAGATCGCGGTGCAGAGCGGACAGACCGTATTGCTTGGCGGCCTGATCCAACAGAACGAATCAATCACTGATGCGGGTATTCCCGGACTCAATCGCATTCCGGTGTTGGGCCGTCTTTTCGGCACGACGGAACACAAGCGGGATCGCACCGAGCTGATCGTGCTGATCACGCCGCGTGTCGTCACCAGTAGCGAGGATGCCAAGCAGGTGACCGACGAATATCAGCGCAAGTTCGAGTCGCTGGCACCGTTGCGGGCGACGAACTCTGGATAGGCGTACACGGGGGAGCCACAGGGCTCAGGCCGCCGCCATTCGTATTGCGTTGCTCTAGATGAGAACCAGGTCCCATTTTTTGCGTTGGTGAAGATATCGGCAAAGGCTCAATGGAAGATCTGGCGCTCCGCCGCGCGGAGCGTGATAGGGCGTGTGGCACCCATCGCACGTAGGCATCTTGGCGTGGCGAGTTGAACGCGTGAAAGCAGGTTAAATCATTGATATGTAAATGAACGGGTCGGACCGCCGAGCTCTATGTAGGTGGGGCACGGGGCTGCCATCCACCGTCATGCAAAAAATCCATCGTTTTACGGGACTTTCCTCAGCATTGTCTGCGTAAGGGAGCGCTCGCGTGCATGGTAGGATGCGAGTCTTTCCGTCATGGCCCGGATGGCGAAACTGGTAGACGCAAGGGACTTAAAATCCCTCAGCCGAAAGGCTATGCGGGTTCGACCCCCGCTCCGGGCACCATCCGACCGAGGCAATCGAGGGATGTCTGATGAGTGGCAGCAGATTTATCGGACCTTTTGATAATCGCGTCGCCGCAGAGTTGCCACAGGGTTTTGTCGTTGGTTACTGCAAGGGCGACTGCAGGATCGAGCAAGGTACCTTCGTTGATGGCGTCCTTCGCCGCACTGGCGAACAGGAATGGTCCGATAGCCATGGGCACGTGGTGACAGTTATTGTTGAGGACTTCGATCTCAATGCGCAGGGACTACGAAATTGGTCCACGGGTGTCGAGTAGTCCTGTCAGTAGCGCGGTGGTGGAACCTGTAAGGTAAGGCCCAGGGCCATCGTAGGCGGGTTTTGTTGCCATATTTTTTAGGCGCCTCAAGTGCTTGCATTGAGCCATAGGGCGGCCTATGTTCGCCGAATACACCCAAGGAGGGCGACTGGTGATCAAGGTAGTGCTGATTGACGATCACGAGCTGGTGCGCACGGGATTCAGGATGATCCTGCAGCAACAGCCGGATATTCAAATCTGCGGTGAAGCGGGTACTGCCGAAGAGGGTCTGAGGTTGATCCGCGCCAAGGCGCCGGACATCGCCCTGGTAGACGTGCATATGCCCGGTATGAGCGGTATCGAGCTTACCGAACGTGTTTCCCGTTCCAAGCTTGCGACTCACATCATCATTGTGACTGTCGTGGACGATGCACGCTTTCCAAAGCGACTGCTCGATGCAGGCGCACTTGGTTATCTGACCAAGGGCTGCACATCGGAAGAGCTTCTTGATGCGGTACGCCAAATAGCTTCCGGGCGTCGTTACCTGGCGCCCGCGGTGGCCCAGCAGCTTGCTCTGGCGACGCTGGATGGCGAAGGGTCGCCCTTCGACGCGCTTTCCAGCCGTGAGCTCGAGGTGGCCATGATGCTGGTGCGTGGTAAGGCGCTGACGACGATTGGTGAGCAGCTCAACCTGAGCCCCAAGACTGTCTCTACCTACAAGCAGCGATTGATGGAAAAACTGCAGGTGGATCACATCATCAGCCTGGCTCACTTGATGACCATTCACGGTCTATTGGATACGCACAACAATCAGGTAGGCAACAACTTACCGGGTATGTGATCGGTAAGTTGGCAAAAAAAAGCCGGACGATTGTCCGGCTTTTTTTATGTGCAGTGGGTCGTCGTCAGCTGTGTGACGACGCGTCCTTCTTCACGTCCTGTGCGCTTTCTTCGTTGATCGGCGCGACCGGTGCAGACTCGGCAGTGGACTGTTGCTCCAGACCCGCATGAGCCAAGAGGTCTCCTTGTGCCGGCTGCGCAACCGCTGCTGGGATGTTTTCTACAGGCGGCTCGACATGCACGGACACACTTTGCTGTGCCTCCGCTGTCTCGGTCGACTGTGAAACGATCAGCGTCTCGGCAACGGGTTCGATCTTGGGCGACACATCGAGGTGCACCAGGGACTCGACGGCGGTGCTCGCCTCTGTGACGTGAGTGACTTCTTCCATTGCGACGGCAGCGACAGCTTCCGGAGCATGGATGGTGCTGGCAGAGACATCGGTCGTCGTATGTGCTGTGACGTCAGCAACCGGTTCGACGGCTACAGCCTGGTGGTCTTTGTGCGCAAGGACCTCGCCAAAGGGCTCGGCCGCGATCGGAGCGTCGAGCTGCACGTGTTCCGACGCCGCGTCTGTGATGGCGGTAGGTGACGGAATTGGCGGAAGTGCAGGCAGATTGAAGGATGCTGGCGCGACCGCACTCAGTACGTGCTCGGGTGCCTGCGTGGGTGCGCTCGGCACTGCAGCGGCAACCACCTTTTCAGAGGTCGCGGACGCGGCGTCGGCGGGCGCTGCCACTCCGTTCTGTTCTGGCGTTGCCGTGTGTGCAATCGCTGTTGCGGCAACTGTGGCTACGACAGCCGTGGCCACCGAGGCGGCGTGCGACGACGGCGCAGTCGCTTCGCTGCGGTCCTCATCGTCCAGATCGTCGAGATGCTGGTCAGCGGACTCCTCGGTCTGTGCGTCGGCCTGTGAGCCGTCCTCATGACGACGACGACGACGGCCACCACGACGACCGCGGCGGCGACGCGACTGGCTGCCCTCAGCTTCCGGTGTGCCAGCTGCGGGGTCCATGATGCCGCTGGTTGCGACTTCGGTGGTGGCCTCGGCGGTGGCAGCGATCTCCTTGATCACCTCCGGTGCCGGCACATGCTCTGGTCGCTCGGCCGGGGCAGTGCTTGCCACGGACGCAGCGGCCATGGCGATTACTGTGTCCGGAGCGGGAGTGCTGGACTGGGCTTGCTGCGGCTGGCGCGGCTGGCGCTGTTGCTGCTCCTGGCGCTGCTGCTTGCGCTCATTTTGTGCCTGTTGCTGACCCTCGCCCTTGGGCTGCTGCTGGCGCTGTTCCTGCTTGGGCTGCTGTTGGGCCTGCTGCGGCTGGCGCTGTTGCTGCTGGCGATTGCCCTTTGCTTGCTGCTGGCCCTTCGGCTGGCCTTGCTGCGGCTGTTCGCGGCGCTGCTGTTGCTGCTGGCGATTACCTTGCTGCTGACCACTCTGGCCCGAACGGGCACGCTCGTCGCGGCGCTGATTGCCGCGGTTTGCTTGAGCGGGCTCGGACTTCGCTGTTGGAGCGGGCGAGGCAGGGGCAGCCGGGCTGCGGAACCAGCCAAGCAAACGGGAGAGCACGCCGCCGCGGGGGGCTGGGGCTGCAGCAGACTGACGCGCGGCTACCGGCTGCGGCGCTGGAGCGGCTGCGGTTTCTTCGCGGACGGGAGCTGGAGTGGCGGGTACGATTCCGCTGACAACCGGCTGCTCGCTGCTGCCCAGAGTCTGACCCATCTTCGGAACCGCGGATGCTTCGACGGCAGTGAGGCGTTCGTAGCTGGGCTTGCTGTGCTCGCCCATGTCGGCTTCACGGATGCGCTGGATCTCGATGTGCGGGGTTTCGAGCTTATCGTCCGCGACGATGACCACGTGCACCTTGTTGCGCAGCTCGATCTCGACCACGCTGGCGCGCTTCTCGTTGAGCATGAAGTTGGCCACGCTCGGCGGGGCCTGCACCAGCACCTGGCCGGTGTTGTCCTTCATGGCGTGCTCTTCAATCAGGCGCAGGGTCGAGAGAGCCAGTGACTCCACACCGCGGACATGGCCATGGCCTTCGCAACGCGGGCAGACGATCTGAGTAGCTTCGCCCAGGCTGGGGCGCAGGCGCTGGCGTGACATCTCCAGCAGGCCGAAACGGCTGATGCGGCCGATCTGTACGCGGGCACGGTCCAGCTTCAGCGCTTCCTTGAGGCGTTCTTCCACTTCGCGCTGGTGCTTGGGGCTGTCCATGTCGATGAAGTCGATCACGATCAGGCCGCCGGCATCGCGGATGCGCAACTGGCGGGCGATTTCCGCCGCCGCTTCCAGGTTGGTGTTGAACGCGGTTTCTTCGATGTCGCTGCCCTTGGTGGCCTTCGACGAGTTGATGTCGATGGCGGTGAGGGCTTCGGTCTGGTCGACGACGATCGAACCGCCGGAGGGCAGGCGGACCTGGCGATCGAACACGCTCTCGATCTGGGTTTCGATCTGGTAACGCGAGAACAGTGGGGTGTCGTCGCGGTACATCTTGAGCTTGCGCAGGGCGTTGGGCATCACCTGCTGCATGAATTCGCGCGCGTCGTTGTACAGCGACTCCTCATCGATGAGGATCTCGCCGATGTCGCTGCGCAGGTAGTCACGCAAGGCGCGGATGAACAGCTTCGATTCCTGATAGATCAGGAACGGGGCTTTCTGCGCCTGTGCGGCGCCAGAGATGGCCTTCCAGAGCTGCAGGAGGTAGTCCAGATCCCACTGGAGTTCTTCGGCGTCGCGGCCAAGGCCGGCGGTGCGCACGATAAGACCCACCTCGTCAGGGACGTTGAGATGCTCCAGTGCTTCTTTCAGTGCCTGCCGGTCTTCACCCTCGATGCGACGCGAAACGCCACCCGCTTTCGGGTTGTTCGGCATCAGCACCATGTAGCGGCCGGCGAGGCTGATGAAGGTGGTCAGCGCGGCGCCCTTGTTGCCACGCTCTTCCTTCTCGACCTGAACGACTACTTCGTGACCTTCCTTAATGAGGTCGCGGATGTTGGCCTTGTTCGGGTCCAGGCCCGGCGTGAAGTACTCGCGGGCGATTTCCTTCAGCGGGAGGAAGCCGTGGCGTTCGGCGCCGTAGTCGACGAAGCAGGCTTCAAGGGAGGGCTCCACGCGAGTGATGCGGCCCTTGTAGATATTGGCCTTTTTCTGTTCGCGGGAGGGGATTTCGATGTCTAGATCGTAAAGGTTCTGGCCATCGACGATGGCCACGCGCAACTCTTCACGCTGAGTTGCGTTGATCAACATACGTTTCATTGTAATTTTTCCTCAGCTTGCCGCGCGTCGCGTGCCCCGGTGGCGCCAGTCGCTTCGGCGGCCTGCCGGGGATCGCGCCGCTGCGGTTAAGCGGCAAATGACGGCATCGTTCTCGGTGCCGGGATGATTCTTGGCAATGCGCCGATCGCTCTCCGGAGCCCTTCGGGAACCGGACAAACGACAACCCAAACCGTTACGATGTAAGGGAGCAGCGACCGGCTGCCATAAAGGCGACCGGCGCTATCCTCGCCGACGTCACGGGATGGGCATCCCGACTCCATCCGAACTTCGGTAGGGCGGGATCAAACGCCGGCCGAGTATCCTATTTCGTCAGGTTTTTTTCAATGCAGACGGTAACTTCCCCCGACGTACCTCACGGTGTGCGTCAAGTCGAGATTGGCCCGGAACGGGACGGTCAGCGTATCGACAACGCGCTGATGACCCTGCTCAAAGGGGTACCGAAGAGCATGATTTACCGCATCCTGCGTACCGGGCAGGTGCGTGTGAACGGCAAGCGTGCGAAGCCGGAAACCCGTCTCGTGGCGGGTGACATGCTGCGAATTCCGCCCGTACGGACAGCCGAGAAGGTGGTCGGGAAGGGCCCGTCGGCCAGTATGGTCTCAGCCATTACTGAGTCGATCATTTTCGAGGACAAGCATTTCCTGGCCATCGACAAGCCGACCGGTATCGCCAGCCATGGCGGTAGTGGGGTGAGTCACGGAGCCATCGAGCTGCTTCGGGCAGCCCGCCCGAATGAACACCTGGAGTTGGTCCATCGTCTGGACCGCGATACCAGTGGTGTGTTGGTGTTCGCCAAGACCCGCGCCGGGTTGACCGGTCTGCAGGCGGCCATCCGTGACGGCTCAGTCACCAAGCAATACCTCTGCCTGATGGACGGACACCCGGGCAAGGCCAAGTTCAGCGTCAACGCGCCGCTGCTCAAGTCGGTGCTCCAGGGCGGTGAGCGCATGGTCCGGGTGTCTGACAACGGCAAGCCCTCACTCACTTTCTTCCAGGAAATGGAGCAATACCCCGGCGCACGCCTGATGCAGGCCACATTGGGAACCGGCCGTACGCATCAGATCCGTGTCCATGCCGCCCATATTGGCCACCCGCTCGCGGGCGACCCCAAGTACGGCAATAAAGAAATGAACAAGG
Organism: Dyella sp. AD56; assembly: GCF_002878475.1. NCBI lineage: Bacteria > Pseudomonadati > Pseudomonadota > Gammaproteobacteria > Lysobacterales > Rhodanobacteraceae > Dyella > Dyella sp. AD56. The sequence continues at coordinate 62,233 of NZ_NRDP01000035.1, read as the reverse complement.
CGTTCAAGGAGTTGGGACTGAACCGCCTGTTCTTGCACGCATCACACATGAGTTTCGAGCTGGATGGACGCTCTTACAGCTTTTCCGCGCCGCTGCCCGACGATTTGAAGGAGTTCCTCGACAACTTCGCCGCAAAAAGCAGAAAGGTCAGGCGCTTGTGGGAACAGCTACAGGAAAAAGCGCGCGCTGACCTCGAGTGAGCGCAACAGGTGGCCGGTCAGGCCACTTTCCACCAGCAGCGCGCTGGCGGCATGGGCGAGGGCAATGGGGAACAACCGCGGTGAGCGCATGAAGCTCCATGCCCACCACAGTTCGGCCAAGGCGCACAGCTGCATGAGTGAACCGTTGGGAGTGTGAAGCAGGCCGAACAGGCTGGCGGTGACGAGGATGACGGTGGTCCGGGGAAGTCCGGTGCGTTCCAGTCGTCCCATGACGAGAGCAAGCACGGCCCACTGCTGCACCAGCGCCCATCCGATGTAGGCCAGAATGTGCCGGCCGTCCAAATGGATCAGGCGATGACCGTCGGCCCATGTCAGCGCGGCTGCGACGGGTAACGGAACAAGCGGGTAGAGCCAGTCGGACCAGCGTCGCCCCACCAGCCCCAATCGACTGGCCGACGTCGCCATTCGCTCTGACCGCCATAGATGAGCGCACCGAGAAAGGCAGCGATGCTCGGAAGGGATGGTTCTGGTCCCCAGTGCAGCCCAGCGATTAGCCAAAACGGGCCTGTGGCAATAGCCGCGATTTCCGTCCATGGGCGGATCACGCCCGGGCGTTGCCGCATCGCCAGCCAGATCAGCCACCCCAGATAGAGACAGCACACGCCTGCATCGAGCCAGGTGGGCATGTGGGAGGACGCTTCCGCGGACAAGGGCTGGCCGAAGGGGAGGATGATCGCCGCGGGCCAGTACTGCCGGATGCGATCTCGCAGCAACAGCATGGCTTCAGCCGACGCATTTTCTGGCAGGCGCACTATCGGGGTTTGGTAGCGGGCGAGGGCGTCTGGTTGGGGCATCCACGCGTCGGCGGCTTCCGCTCCTGACAGGTGGATGTCGGCGATCTGTCGATCGATGACAGCAGGAAGCGAAGTTGATTCGGTTGAGGCCAAGGCGGCCGAGTGAACGGTCAGCATGGCACCGGCAGGCAGCGTCACCCTCAGCCGCAACATATAGGCGACCACGCCAGGGGGCCGGCAAGTGCGCCCGTCAGTGGACCGCCACGCCAGGTCGCGCAGGTCGATGGCGAGTTGCGTCTTGTCCCTCGACACCGTTGCTGCGTGATGGGCTGAGCACGGCTCTGCCGATTCCAGCGGCTGGTAGATCAGATCTACCACCCCGCCGTGATCGCTTTGCATGGCGAGGCGCAGCAAGGGCCAATGGGCCAAATCGACCGGACTCGCCAGCGGCAGGCCCATTTCGAACGGCGTACCGTCGCGGCTGACGATTGTCAGCCCGTTGGTTGTTGCAGTGAGGTCCGCCGATCCGAACACACGGCCGGCCACCAGGTCGGAAGGCTGGTGCAGCGTCCATTGCCAGAGTGGCGCGCCGCTTCGGAGCAGGGACACCTTGCTGCTCGCCTCATGGAGCAACTGGCCACGTGTGATCCAGCCGGACAGTGCCGCCAGGCACCAGAGCATGACGGCAACCGCCGCGAGGAAACCTGCGGCGGGCAGCAGGCGGGGCGTAGTGCGCGGCGCGCTCAACGTTCGAGCAAGGCGTCCACGCGTGCGGCGCAGATGATGTCGTTCATCGACAGGCCGCCAACGTCGTGCGTCGACCACAGGATCTGGCAATGGCCATAGCCGGCTTCCAGGTCGGGGTGGTGGTCCTCTTGATTGGCCATGAAGCCAACCGCATTAATGAAACCGAGCGTGCGGTGGAAGTCGGGAAACTTGAAGTCCTTGACGATGGCCTTGCCGTCGTTGGTGACCTTCCAGCCCGGCAACACGTCGAGCAGTTCCTTGAGCTTGGCGGCGTCGAGCGCGTGTTCCTTGCCCTTGCGCGGCGTGCAGTGCTGGCTGGCGAGTTGGCTGAGGTTCATGGCGAAACGTCCGTAGCAAGTGAAAGGTGCGAAGCGTCGAAGCTTGGCGAGGAAAAGTCAAAGCCAGGCAGTCGAGGCAAAATAGGACTAAAATGGTGCTGTATTGCCGGCCATGCCGGAGTTTCAGCGAGAGTAGACATGATCGATATTTCAGAACGCGCGCAGAAGCACTTCCTACGTCTGCTCTCCCAGCAGGGCGTTGAGGGGCTGAGCATCCGGCTGCGCGTGACCTCTCCCGGCACGGCTGCCGCAAATTGCGAGCTGGAGTTTGCCGAGCCGGACGAGCTGAGCGGGCAGGAGTGGACCGTTGTTTGCGACGGTTTTGACTTCAATGTCGATGGCGACAGCGCGCCGTGGCTGGAAGGGGCCAGCATTGATTTCGAGCCGAATGCCACCGGCGGCCAGCTCAATATCCGCGCGCCGCGCATCAAGGGTGAGATCCCCGGCGAGGGGGCTGGCCTGATCGAGCGTGTGCGTTACGTGCTGGAGGCCGAGGTGAATCCGAAGATCGCCTCGCACGGCGGTCGCGTGAGCCTGCTCGAAGTGGATGCCGATGGCGTGGTCATCCTGCAGTTCGGTGGCGGTTGTCACGGTTGCGGCATGGTCGACGTCACGCTCAAGCATGGCGTGGAAAAGACCCTGCGTGAGCGGGTGCCAGAAATCACCGCAGTGCGCGATGCCACTGACCACAGCGGCGGCAGCAACCCGTATTACAGCAAGAAGGAAGGACAGTCCGCACTGGGTTGATCCCTCATCGTTTGGACGTCCAAAAGAAAAGGCCCGCATGTCGCGGGCCTTTTTGTTTCTTCCGGTGACGCTTACTTGTCGCCCTGGATGTGACCTTGCAAGGTGTCGAGCTTGGTCGGCAGGCTGGAGAAGTACGCAGCGACGTCCTGGATATCCTGGTCAGACAGCTGTGCGACGAAACCCTTCATGATGGCGTTGTCGCGTTGGCCGCTCTTGTACTCATTGAGCGCTTGCTGGATGTACATGTTGTACTGGCCAGCCAGACGCGGGTACTGCGGATCGATCCCGTTGCCATCGGTGCCGTGGCAGGCGAAACAGGTGGCGGCCTTCTGTTTGCCGTTCTCGATGCTGCCCGATGCCAGTAGCTGGGTGGAAGCGAACGCCAGGACGGCGCCGAATGAAAGCAGGGTCAGTGCACGTTTCATGCGGGTCGGGTCCTTGGCTTACTTGGCGAGGCTGGAGAGATAGGCGGCGATGTCTTGAATGTCCTGGTCGGACAGACTCTGCGCCTGGGCCATCATCGTTGGATGCTTGCGCTCACCTGCCTTGTACTCGTGCAGCGCGCTGACAATGTACTGCTCGTTCTGGCCGACGATGCGCGGCACGGGGTAATTCGGATAAGCGTTGGCGTAACCCGGTACTCCATGGCAGCCATTGCACGTGTAGATCAATTTGCGTCCGGCAGCTTTATCCCCCTCGGCATGCACGCTGGCAGTGGCGAAGAGAGCTGCGGCCACGGTCAGGCCAAGCATTTGCACTCGAGTCATCAGGATCGTCCCCACGATTCCGGCTGGTACATGGTGAATGTCACGGCAGTATAGTCGGAGCATTCACGAACGGACAACATGCCGCAACTCACTGATTTCCATCAGTGCAAAGTGTTTGCGAGGTTGAGCGGGCGTGTACGGGGAGCGCTAACGCGCGATAACGAACGCAGGGGAAGGGCATGGAAAAAACGCTTGGGAAAGCCGGAAATCGACGTCTTCTGAAGGCAGCGCTGTGCGCGGTACTCATCTTTGGCGGTGCGTGGCACGCCGGTTCCGCAGAGGCGTCGCCCCCTGCGGCAGATTACCGCATCGTCGGCTATGTGACGGACGCCAGCCCGTTGCCTCACGTGAGCGCTGACAAGCTTGACGTGATCAATTACGCGTTTGCTAAGCTCGATCCCACGGGCGAGGTGCTGTTTCCCAGCCCGGTAGCCAGTCAGACGCTTGCGACCCTCACTGGGCTGCGCAAGCTCAATGCGGGCCTGAAGATCATCGTGTCAATTGGTGGCTGGGGTGCAGACCATTTCTCGGATGTCGCGCTCACGAAGGGCACGCGTCAACGCATGGCTGACAGCGTAGCGGCGTTTGTCGAAAAGTATGACGTGGATGGCGTGGATCTTGACTGGGAATATCCGACCTTGCCGGGTCCCGGCATCAGCCATCGTCCCGAGGACAAGCGTAACTTCAGCCTATTGCTCGAGACATTGCGTGCGCGCCTCGACAAGGTGGGCGCCGCCCATGGTGGTCGCCATTATTTGTTGACCATCGCCGCTGCGGATAGCGAGTTTGTCGCGGGTATCGAGCTGGAGCGCGTCTCGCATTCGCTCGACTGGTTCAACCTGATGACTTATGACTTCCACAATGGTTTGACGCCAACCACGGGGCATCACGCCGGGCTGCATCTGTCTGATGTCGCACCCGCCGATGACCGCGCTGGCGACAAGGCAGTAGCGCAGTTCCTTGCGGCGGGCGTGCCGGCGAAGAAGCTCAATCTGGGCGTAGCGTTCTACGGGCGCGAGTTCACTGGAGTGGATTCTGCGCATGATGGCTTGCAGCAGAAGTACGCCAAGTTCGTGGATGCACCGGCCTGGCACGACCTAGTGAGCAATTTCATCGACAAGAACGGCTTCGTGCGGCACTGGGATGCGAAAGCCCAGGCACCCTACCTGTGGAATGCGCAGACGCGCACGTTCATCAGCTACGAGGATCCCGAGTCGCTGCGCGCCAAGGCGGCCTTCATCAAGGCAAAGGGCCTGGGGGGCGCGATGTACTGGGAGCAGAGTTTGGACCGCAACGAAGAGTTGCTGGACGTGCTGGATCAGTCGTTGCGGTCGCGCTGATTTGTGCCGTCATTCCTGCGAGGGCAGGAATGACGGCCTGAAAGTTCGGTACGGTGCGGTCGATGGTAGGAGCCAGAAGCGAACACACCTCAGAACAAACTCTTGAAGATATGAATTCCGGCGGTGTACTCGCCGATGATCGTGCCCAAGCACACGAGAAAGAAGTTGAGCAGCGTGCGGGCGACGCGATTGCGCCACCAACCGCGCCAGTCGCCGATGTCGTCACGCAATGCTTCGAAGTCGGCCACTCGCGGACGACGTACCCAGGCTTCCACCATGGCGCTGATACCGCCTGACGGAATGCCTGGGCGGAACGGCTTGATGGGGCCGGCAATGAATGCAGCGATGATGCTCAATGGATGCGCGCCGGCGATGATGGCGCCGATGGCTGAGAAACCGCCCGTGTAGAGAACCCAGTCGCGCAGCGCCGCCGTACCCAGTGCCGCGTTGCGATGGAAGGCGAAGCCGATGGCGACGAACACTGCCAGTACCAAGCCAATCGCGACCCACTTGGGCCAGCGTGCTTTGGGCGGTGCGGCGGCCAACGTGGCGGCTTCCGCCGTAGGATCACCTTGCTGCGTGCGCAACTGCTCACACAGGCCTTTGAGGTGTCCTGCGCCGATCACTACGAGCACACGGCGGCCTTCGCCGAAGCCCGCCTGGCTGGCCTGCTCGCGTAAGCGAGCCGCCATGTAGGCGTCACGTTCGGCAATCAGCGCGCGATAGAGCGGGGCTGAGTTGGTGGCGAACTCGCTGAAAGCGCTTTCCAGCATGTCGCCTTGCTTGAGCTTCTCGATCTCGGACTCTTCGATGTCCTGGCGTTCGAACACGCTGGCGATCAAGCCGCCCATGAGGCCGAAGCGTTGCCAAAACCCTACGCTGTGCCACGCGCGGCGCAATGTGGTGCCCACCTCGCGATCCACCAGCCAAAGGGGAAGCCCGCGCTGATCGGCGCCGTCCATGCCGGCTTTCATCTCTGCTCCGGGCTCGATGCCGTACTGCTCGGCAAGCCGCTTCTGGAACGAAGACAGCACCAGACTGGCGGCTACCATGCCTGCCTTGCCCTGGCGGATCACCTGGAACAGATCCATCTGCTTGAACGCTTCCGGATCGCGCATGCCCTGCGCGCGGCTGTCGCACAGTTCCACCGCGATCGCGTCGAAGCTCTCATGCGCGAGCAGTGCTTCCACGGCTTCGACACTGGTGCGTGATACGTGGGCGGTGCCAAGCACCACGTACTCCACGCCGTCTCGCGTTACACGCTCAATGGGCTGGTCGTGCAACACCGGCGGCAGGGAATCGGCGATATCGGTCTGGCTCATGCGTGGTGTCGGTGTGGTTTAGGCTAAAGACGGCATGGGGATGGTGCTGGCGCGATCCAAGCCGCGCCGGTGCGGTTGTTCAGTCGCGGAAGCGCTTGAGCAGATCGCTGTAGGCGTCGATGCGACGATCGCGTAGGAACGGCCAGATGCGGCGCACATGCTCGCTGCGCGCCATGTCCACGTCCACGATCAGCAGTCCGCGCTGGTCCGTGCTGGCCTGAGCCAGGAATTCGCCCTGCGGCCCGGCGACGAAGCTAGTGCCCCAGAACTGGATGCCGTTGGTGACGCCGGCTTTGTCGGCTTCGAAGCCTGTGCGGTTGCAGGACAGCAGCGGCAGGCCGTTGGCCACAGCGTGACCGCGCTGCACGGTGACCCATGCCTCGCGCTGGCGATCCTTTTCACCCTGATCGTCCTGCGGATCCCAGCCGATGGCGGTGGGATAGAGCAGCAGGTCCGCGCCGGCCAGCGCCATCAGACGGGCGGCTTCCGGATACCACTGGTCCCAGCACACCAGCACGCCGAGGCGGCCCACCGAGGTGTCGATAGGGTCGAAACCCAGGTCGCCCGGTGTGAAGTAGAACTTCTCATAGAACGCCGGATCGTCCGGGATGTGCATCTTGCGGTACTTGCCGGCGATGGCGGCCGAGCGGTCGAACACCACGGCGGTGTTGTGATACAGCCCGGTGGCGCGCTTCTCGAACAGCGATGCGACCACAACCAGCTTCAGCTCCTCGGCCAGCTTGCCGATGTGCGCCGTACTGTGCCCCGGGATGGTCTCGGCCAGGTCGAACTCGTCGACCGACTCGCGCTGACAGAAGTATGGGCCGTTGTGTAGTTCTTGCAGCAGCACCAGCTCCACGCCCTTGGATGCGGCTTCCCGCAGGCCAGCCTCAATGGCGTCGAGATTGGCATCACGGCTACCACGGTCGGTTTCCTGTAACAGGGCGACTTTGAGGGGCTTGCGGGTCATCGGCGGGTCTCGGTAAGGGCTGCCGGGGGAGCAGGCTGCACAGTTTAACGGATACGACGAAGCGGGCCCCATGCGGGACCGGCTGGCGGTTCATGGTTGGAGCGGGCTGGACCGGTTTTCACCGGCCCAGCGCCTCAGACGATGCCGGCGGGTAACTGCATGGTGATGCAGTGCAGACTACCGTTCTGCCAGATCAGCGGACGGCACGGCACCTGTACCACTTCGCGGCCCGGATGAGCCTCGCCGATGATGCGGGCGGCCTCGTCGTCGGCCACGTCGCCGTAGGCGGGTACCAGCACGGCGTCGTTGACGATCAGGTAGTTCGCATAGGAGGCCGCGAGGCGGCGCCCCTCGTCGATGATTGGCTTGGCCCAGGGCAGGGGGTAGAGCGTGTAGGGCTTGCCATCCGGCGTGCGCAGCGCAGCGAGCTCCTCGCCCATGCGCTTGAGCTCGTCATGGTGCAGATCGCTGACGTCGTCGCAGGCCTGGTACACGATGCGATCACCCGGAGCGAAGCGCGCCAGCGTGTCGATGTGGGCGTCGGTGTCGTCGCCTTCGAGGTAACCGTAGTCGAGCCACAGCACGCGCTTGGCATGCAGGCTGTCGCTCAGGATCTCGGTCATGTGTGCGCGAGACTGCTCAGGATGGCGCTGGGTCAGGCAACGCCAGGTGGTCAGCACGGTACCCGCGCCGTCACTCTCAATGCCGCCGCCTTCAAGAGCCCAGTCGATGCGCTTGTGCAAGGCATTGCCGAACACGCCTTCCTGCACGAGTCCGGCGATCAGCGCGTCGTCCTGGTCGGCGCCGAACTTCCCACCCCAGCCGGTGAAGCGGAAGTCGGTGAGCTGGAAGCTGCCATTCTCGGCCTTCAACGTGATCGGGCCGGAGTCGCGCAGCCAGGTATCGTCGTACGGTTGCTCGACAAAGCGGACCTTGGAGAGGTCGACGCCTTCACCCGTAAGCAACGCTTGCACACGCAGGCGCAGCGTGTTGTCACCCACCACGATGATCAGCGACTGGAAGCGCGTAACGGCGGCGGCGAGTGCCACATAGGTGGTCTCTACGTCGGCCAGACGGTCGGCCCAGTCGGTGCCGGCATGCGGCCAGGCGATCAGCACGGCCGATTGCGGCTCCCATTCCGCCGGAAGGCGAAGGCTATGGTCAGTCATCGTGAACGGTTCTCTTGCGGGGCGGCAGCCCGATGGCCTCTGAGTGGGTCAGGGCATTTCGGGCAGGGACGATGGAGGGCGCAGAGTGTAAACGATGCTGCGTGACAGCACGGAAAAGACAACGCGGCCCGTGTTTCCACGAGCCGCGCTCAAACGATTGATCTGCCGGTCAGTTGGCGGAAGCGGGATTAGTGTTGTTGCCGGCCGGTGTGTTGAGCACGGCATGGATCACGTGACTCTTCTCGAAATACACGATGAAATTCGAGTAGTCCCAACGATTGATCACCGGGTGCTTGGCACTGTCTCCGCCACGTGGCGTGAGCTTGTGCTGCGGGGCGCCGTACTTCTTTTCGACCTCCGCCATGCTCATGCCGCGAGAGGGCAGGTCCATCGACTGTTCCTGCTGCACGCGGTTGACGAGCAGACTCTCCGCATGTGCGGCAGATGGCGCGCCAAAACCGGCGGTGGCCAGCAGGACAATGGACAGGCTAATGCTGGACTTGCTGAATCCGAACTTGTTCACGGTTCCCCTCTCCGCACAAGGCGTTGCGGCGTCGTTGTAGCAGAACTGTCCGGGCTTATCCACGCGAATCTGTGGCGATTGCGACGCCGTGGGCATTCATGGTGGGGATTGGGGTGTCCGGACCGTTATCATGGGGGGCTTCGGGCGACAGAACGCCCGGTCCGGATTAAGTGCCTCCCATGATTTCGTTTCGCCATTTCGCTCTCCGCCGCGGCAGCCGGCTGCTGCTTTCCGACATCGACCTGGTGATCCAGACCGGCTGGCGGCTTGGTGTGGTGGGGCGCAACGGTTGTGGCAAGTCCAGCCTGTTCGCCGCGTTGCAGGGGCAGGTAGAAGCCGATGCCGGCGACTTGGACATGCCGGCCAAGATCCGCTTGGCCTCGGTGGCACAGGAAACCCCCTCGCTGCCTGACCCGGCCATCGAGTACGTCATGGGGGGCGACGAGGAGCTCGCCAAAGCGCTGCGCGACGAAGTCGACGCGGAGGCGCGCGGCGATACCGAGGCGATGGCGCGCGCCCATCACCGCATTGAAGAGCTGAATGGCTACGACGCACGTGCACGCGCGGGGCGTCTGCTGCATGGTCTGGGCTTTGCGCCGGAAACACACGAGACGCCTGTGAAGGAGTTCTCTGGCGGCTGGCGCGTGCGCCTCAACTTGGCGCGTGCGCTGATGGCACCATCCGAACTGCTGCTGCTCGACGAGCCGACCAACCATCTCGATCTCGATGCCGTGCTGTGGCTGGAAGAATGGTTGCGCCGCTACCAAGGCACCTTGCTGGTGATCTCGCATGACCGCGAGTTCCTCGATGGCGTGATCACCCACACGCTGCACCTCAACGATGGCAGCGGCAAGCTGTATACCGGCAACTACAGCGCGTTCGAACGCCTGCGCGCCGAACAGCTGCGCCAGCAGCAGATCGCGCATGAGCGCGAGCAGGCCGAGCGTGCGCATTTGCAATCGTTTGTGGATCGCTTCAAGGCGAAGGCAAGCAAGGCCAAGCAGGCGCAGTCACGCGTGAAGCGACTGGAAAAACTGGCCGGTACCGAGGCGGTGCGTGCGGAGCGTCCGTTCCATTTCCAGTTTGCCGTGCCCGCACGCCTGCCCGATTCGATGGTGCAGATCGAAGACGTCGATGCCGGCTACCCCGGCGACGATGGCGCCGCGCCGACGAGGATCTTGCGCGACGTGCGTTTTCGTCTGGAAGCGGGAGAGCGCATCGGCCTGCTCGGCCCCAACGGCGCCGGCAAATCCACCCTGGTGAAGACCCTGGTCGGCGAACTGACGCCGCTCGCGGGCGAGCGCAAGGGGCACAAGGATCTGAAGATCGGCTACTTCGCCCAGCACACAGTGGAAAGCCTGCACGAAGGTTCCTCGCCGTTCGACCATCTGCAGGAAAAGGCGCCCGGCGTGGCCGCGCAGGCCTTGCGCGACTTCCTGGGCTCGTGGAATTTCGCCGGTGACCGCGCATTTGAATCGGTTGACGGGTTCTCCGGCGGAGAGCGCGCGCGTCTCGCGCTGGCATTGATCGCCTGGGACAAGCCGAATCTCCTGCTGCTCGACGAACCAACCAACCACCTTGACCTGGACATGCGCGAAGCGCTGGCCGATGCGCTGGCCGAATTCGACGGCGCTCTGGTGTTGGTTTCGCATGATCGCCACCTGCTTGGCTTGGTCTGCGACAGCTTCTGGCGCGTGGCCGACGGTGCGGTGGAGTCGTTCGATGGTGATCTCGACGATTACGCGCGCTGGCTGCGTAGCCGTGGTGCGGCTGCAAAGAAGAACAAGGGCAAGGACAAGGATAAGGATGCCGGGAAGCCGGTGCCGCGCGCCGAGTTGCCTGAAGAGCGTCGGCGTGACGTCGCCGCGCAGCGCGAAAATGAGAAGGTCGCGCGCCAGCGTGTGAAGAAGCTCGAGACCCGTATTGCCACGCTAGAAGGCGAGCTGACCACACTCGAGGCCAAGCTAGCTGATCCGACGACGTACAACGGCCCCACTGCTGACATGATGCGGTTGAGTCAGAAGCAGACCGAGCTTCGCCGCGAGAAGGAAACCCTCGAAGGCGAATGGCTCGAGCTCTACGAACAGTTGGAGGCATGAGCGACCGCATGGCCGACCCGGCCCGCCAAGTGATCGATATCTGGCTGCCGGACCTCGCCCGGTTTGCGTCCGATCATCCACTGCGGGCGCTGTTGCGCAAGGCTGACCCACTGGACGATGGTGCGCGAGGCTACATGGATGGTCTTGCATCTCGCTTTGGTCTGGGCGGCTCGTTGCCAGCGGGATCATTGACGCGAGAGTTGATCGCGGGCCATGCAGGAAGCGACTCTTGGCTGTGCGCTGATCCTGCCTGGGTACAACCGGATCTCAACGGGGCACGCCTGCTAGCCTGTGGTCAGATGCAATTGTCCGATGACGACGCCAAGGCGCTTGCAGAGTCGCTGATGCCGTTGTTCGAGGAAGTCGGCATGACGCTCCGGGTGTCGTCATCCGATCACTGGCATGTGCAGTTGGCCGTCGATGCGCAGATTCCCGATTTCGCCGCGCCGGAGCAGGCACTGGGCGAGGATCTGTACCACCACCTGCCACAAGGCGAGAAGGGGCGCCCCTGGCGCATTCTGCTCAATGAAGTCCAGGTGATGTTGCATCAGCACCCCCTCAACGAAGAGCGACGCCGTCTAGGCCTGCCACCGGTCAATCATCTGTGGCTGTGGGGGGGCGGTGTTCTGCCGGCTTCCGTGCATACCGCCCTGGCGCATGTTGTTGGCGATGACCTGTTACTGACCGCACTGGCGAAACAGGCGCGCGTTTCATGCGCGCCGCGGACGAAGGAAGCCGTGTCCGCTGCGGTGCCAGGGACGCTCATCGACCTGCAGGATCTGCCGGTAGACGACATCGCAGCACAATGGACCGACGATCTTCTCGCCCTGGCCCAAAAACATGCGCTGCAGCTCAGCTTTGCTAGCGGCGAGCGCTGGGTGCATCGCCCATGGCACCGGCTTCGCTTCTGGCGAGGGAGCGGTCCGTGAAAAAGATAAGTCTTCGGCGGCGCGAGGCATTCGGCGCGCCTTCGGGTTGGGGTTCGGACGTCCATCCAGTCCTTCAGCAGGTTTTCGCAGCGCGTGGCGTGCTGTCGCCGAGCGACGCTGAGTACCGTCTTGCGCGCCTGTTATCGCCGCAGCAGTTAGGTGGACTCAACGAAGCGGTCGTGCTTTTGTCGGAAGCGATTCGTGACGATTGGACCATCCTGATTGCCGGTGACTACGACTGTGATGGCGCAACCGGCACCGCGGTTGCCGTGCGTGGGCTGCGCATGCTGGGCGCGCGTCGCGTCGACTACGCTGTGCCGAATCGTTTCATTCACGGCTACGGACTCAGCCCTGCACTGGTGGATTCATTGCAGCCGACGCCGCAATTGATCATCACCGTGGACAACGGCGTGGCGAGCGTCGCCGGAGTGGCCGCGGCGCAGTCGCGCGGTATCCGCGTCATCGTTACGGATCACCATCTTCCGGGCGAACAGCTGCCTACTGCCGATGCGATGGTGAATCCCAATCTAAGTGGCGATAGCTTCCCAAGTAAGGCATTGGCCGGCGTAGGGGTGATGTTTTATTTGCTGCTGGCGTTGCGTGCATCGTTGCGCGAGCAGGGAGCTTTCGCGCCTGGCAGCGAGCCTGATCTTTCCGTACTGCTCGATCTGGTGGCGGTGGGTACGGTCGCGGACCTGGTCCCGCTCGATTTCAATAATCGTGTGCTGGTCGAGGCGGGTATGCGGCGGGTGCGCAGTGGACGAGGCCACGCTGGCGTCATGGCGTTGGTGGAAGCCAGTCAGCGTAGCGCGGCAACCCTGTGTGCGAGCGATCTTGGCTTTGCGATCGGTCCGCGTTTGAACGCTGCTGGTCGACTTGAAGACATGCGCATCGGCGTGGAATGCCTGCTGACGGATGACCCCGTGCAGGCGCGTCGTTACGCGGACCTGCTCAGTTCGATCAACCAGGAGCGGCGCGAACTGCAGGCGGCCATGGTTGCCGAAGCCGAGGTCATGGTGTCGCGTGCGGCCGATATCGACGCGGTCGGCGTGGCCTTGTTCGAACCCAGCTGGCATGCAGGCGTGGTGGGGTTGGTGGCATCGAAGCTGAAAGAGCGACTGCATCGCCCGGTGATTGCTTTTGCACCGGCCAGCGAAGACATGCCGGATGAACTGCGCGGCTCCGGGCGATCCATTCCTGGGTTCCACATCCGCGATGCGCTAGTGATGATCGATGCGCGTCATCCGGGCCTTATTCCGCGTTTCGGCGGTCACGCCATGGCCGCTGGGCTCAGCTTGCGTACCGAGGACTATCCGCGTTTCGCGGAGGCCTTCGACGCTATTGCGCGCGAATGGCTGGACGAGGATCACCTGCAGGCCGTGCAACACACGGATGGCGAACTGCCACCGGGTGCCGCGACGCTGGAGCTCGCGCGCGAGCTGCGTGCGGCAGGGCCCTGGGGACAAGCCTTTCCAGAACCGGTATTCGACAACCTGTTCGAGTGTGCCAGCTGGCGCCTAATGGGCGAACGGCATCTGCGCCTGAGCTTGCGCGACCCGCGCGATGGCTCCGTGCACGATGCCGTGATGTTCAACGCGTATGAAGGCACTCCGCCGCCAGTGGTCCTGCGCGCTGCCTATGAACTTGTCATCAACGACTGGCAGGGGCGCGAGAGCGCGCGTCTACTACTGCGCTATATGGAGCCGGCCTGAGGCGTCAATCAGATCACCAGCTTCAACAGCTGGCTAAGAATGACCTTGGCAGGTATGACCGACAACCAGATGGGCGCGAAAGGTAGCAGCGTGACCAACGCGAGCGAAATGGCCGCGCGCGGGTCGAACAGCACCGGACGCATGGCGTAGACGTTCGCCGTCACGCTGTACAAGTCGGTTGTCGACGAGAAATCGGGTTTTTCGAGTGACTCCTGGTCCACTTTGCTTTCGGGTCCCAGCCACTTGTCCTCGAACTGGGTGCCAAGTCGACTAGCCAGGGCGCCGTACTCGAAAACGCCGCGTCGCCAGGTCATGAGCAACGAGCGCCCAAAGACCAGGGGCGGACTGATGAATATGGCGACCACCACGATGGTGGTGGCAATAGGGACGGCGGGATGATCCAGGGGGTTGAGACCAAGATGGAATACCTCGTTCGCAAAGGTTCCTGCCGTGATGATGCCTATGGTCAGGGCCAGCGACATGAACATCCGTGGTGAGAAAGCGACGAACTGCAGCCCTGCTGCTTTGTCTGGGTGGGACGAGATCAGGTGAAGGTTCATCCGAGAGACCTGATGCAGAAATCGCGTCCACACGCCGACACGCCACACCCAGCTGAGCAACAGGCCGAGAAGCAGCGGGAGGCTGATCAATAGATGCCACCAGCCGGCAAGTGACAGATGCGTTGCGTCCGCAGCGTAATGCCACGCAGGGAGCAGGCCGGCATGGATCGTGAAAGCGATGATGATGACGAACGCATAGACCAACAGGGTCATCCCTGCGGAGGGCCAGATGCCAAGACTGAGGCGGCGTGTCGACGCCACCGCGTCGTCGAACCGTTCCCGATCGGATGCGTCGATGATCTTGGAGACGAGAAAGTGACGCGCAGTCAGATCCAGGCGAGGAAGAATGATGTACTCCGACAGAATCAGGATGGGCACGGCCAGCACATAGCGCGCATGCACTGCAATGTCGACGAAGAACGCGTGTAGCAGCTCCCTATGTCCGGACATGAGGGACTGCACCGCGCTCAGTAGAGCGAGTGGCAGCCAAGCGAGCGCAACGGCGATGAATACACGCCGGAAGGCCTGGGCGCGATGCTCGGGTTTGATCAAGCGAAGCCGCCGAAGCACCACAACGTGCTTGGATTCTTCGAAAATGCTGGAGGTGGCCTCGCTCATCCGATGTGCTTCGACATTCGCGTTTCGATGCTCAGAAATGCCAGGTCAGGCTAAGCGCAGGTCCGCTCAGCTCCACGCTTTTCAGGAACTCGTCGCCGCTGTTCTTCTTGTATTCCACATCCCGGTAGTTGAGCGCGATGTCTCCCCAATGGAAGCCGTAGGCCACGCCGACCATAAGTTGGTAAGTGTTGTCTGAACCACCGGTGCCGATATCCGCGTAGTAGGGAAAGAACCAGTTGCTACCTGCGAACGGTGACCATCGGCCTCGAATGCCGACAATGCCGTCGGTCACATGCGTTTGGTTGCTGAGATGGCCGCTATCGGAGATGTTGAGATTGCCGCGGTTGCCCGTCAGGCTGAAATTCCAGTTGAGATTGCCCTTGAGCCATAGATAGCGCGCGCCGAATACCAGGTCGATGTAGCCCTGTTGGCCATGGGCCAGGGTATAGAGTCCAGCCAGCGTCACCATGCCACCCTTCATGTTCCATCGCGTGTCGAGATTGGCATTAGCGCCAAATCGCTGGCCACCGATGTCGGTGAAGCGACCTTCTTCGTTAGAAAACTTCACCCAGTCGAGGTCGCCATAAAAGCCCCAGTCTCCCTTGCGAACAGTGCCATCGAGCATGAAGGCGCCGCTGAGATAGCTGAAGATGTCGTTGTTCGACTTCTGCTCGATCGTGCCACCGTTGTCTGGCAGCTGATACCGAGTCTTGGCGCTGATGCCCGGCAGCCATCCATACGGTTGAATGCTTCCGTGCCAATCGCCGTCCCAGTAGTCCGGCGTGTCCGCCTTCGCGATGGGCACCCAAAGGAAACCCAGGCACAGCACAGCGAATAGGGCGCGGGGAGTGGCGAAGCGCGAAGACTCGATGCGGTGCATGGTTGTCGTCCTTTTCTGTCAGGGATGGACGATATGGTCCTTCGCCATCACTGACGCTCACAGCGAACTACTACCTATGTCTTGGTCGGTAAATCTACGTGACCTCCGGTTGGGTATGTCGTGGAACTGTCTGTCTAAGTAGTTTTACTGAGTTCGCTTCCGCATAAATGCAGTGGTCAATGCATGGTGTGGGGTATCAAGCTGATACGAGTGCGAGAGCTGCATGGGAGCGGCACAATGAAGACGATGAGAAGCGACGGGTTCTGGCGGATCTGCCTGCTTTGCTTTTTGTGTGTGCCTTTGCTGATGGTCGGACCGACTCTTGCGCAGAGTCAGCAGGGCGGCACGCAAAAGATCTACAGCAACCAGCAACTCGACCAGATGCTCGCGCCGGTCGCGCTGTATCCCGATGCATTGCTCTCGCAGGTGCTTATGGCCTGCACGTACCCGAGCAACGTGGCGGATGCTGCGGCCTGGTCGGCATCCCACCCGAAGACGCAGGGCGACGATGCCGTGAAACAGGTATCGAGCCAGCCATGGGATCCAAGCGTCCAGTCGTTGGTGGCGTTTCCTCAGGTGCTGGCCCAGATGAAACAACACCCCGACTGGGTGCAGAACATCGGCGACGCCTTCCTTGCCCAGTCGGACGACGTAATGGCATCGGTCCAGCGCCTGCGTCAGCAAGCGCAGAAAGCCGGCAACTTGAAGTCGACCGACCAGCAGAAGGTGGTGGTGCAGCAGGCCTCCGCGGGGTCAAGCGCACCGAGCACGACGGTCATCCAGATCGAGCCTGCCAATCCGCAGGTGGTCTATGTGCCTGCTTACAACCCGACCGTGGTCTATGGGACGTGGGCGTATCCCTCTTATCCACCCACTTATTGGCCGCCGCCGCCGGGCTATGCGTATCCGGTGGCAACGGGGCTGGCGGCGGGTCTCGCGTTTGGCACCGGCATTGCCATCGCCAACTCGCTGTGGGGTGGTTTCGACTGGGGCCACAACGACGTCAACATCAACGTCAATCGCTACAACAACATCAACGTTAATAACCGTATCAGCGGCAACGGCAACGTGGGTTGGAATCACAATCCGGACTATCGTCGCGGCACGCCCTATCACGATCAGGCCAGCCGTGAACGTTATGGTCAGGGCGTGGGCGGCGCCAATCAGCGTCAGGCGTTCCGTGGCAACGATTCGGCAGCCAACGCCAGTCGCGAACACGCCCTGCAGAGTTTCGACCGCTCCACCAACAATGGATCTTCCACGGCAGCCAGGCGTTCTGCTGGTGAAAGTGGCGGCGCCCTTAATCGTCCGGCCAGTGGAAACCGGGCGGGCGGCCAAGGCACCGGAGGTGGTGCGGAGCGCGGCAATATCGGCGGGCAGACGCGTAATGGCAACCTAGGTGGCGAAACGCGAGGGAACTTCTCGGGCGATCGGTCCGGGGCAGGTCCGCGCAACAATGCGTTCAGCGGTGGGCAGTCGCCGGGTTCGGCACGGACGCAGTTTGATAGGGGGCAGGCGAGTCAGCACTCGATGTCGAATTCCCGCGGCGCCGGTGCCGGCGCCGGGCGGCAAGTATCCCGACCGGCGCCTAGCCGGGCTGGTGGCGGATTCCATCGTCGTTGAGGAGCCAGACCATGAATCGCATTCCCAAGATCCGTAGCCTGGTCCTGAGCCTGATGGTTAGTACTGGCGTTGTCTTCGCTGGCACTACGCTGGCGCAGCAGGGGAGCTATCCAACGGCGGATGCTGCTGCCAGTGCTTTCGTGCAGGCAGTGCGCAACCATGATCAAGCCGCGCTGACCAAGGTGCTGGGCACTAACTGGAAGGACTACATTCCCGTTGAAGGCATGCAGCAGGACGACGTGGATCTGTTCCTGAAGCGCTATGACGAGAGTCATCGTATCGACACTGCGGATGGCAAGACGCATCTCGACGTGGGCTCAGAGAATTGGGTCCTGCCGCTGCCGTTGGTGCAAGGGAGCAGTGGCTGGCACTTCGACCTAGTTGGCGCCGAACAGGAAATACGTACGCGTCACATCGGCGAAAACGAACTGGCCGTGCAACAGGCCATGCTTGCTTACTACGATGCACAGCGGGATTACGCGTCGGAGGACCGTGATGGCGACAAGGTGCTGCAGTACGCACAGCGCCTGATCAGCTCACCAGGCAAGCATGATGGCTTGTACTGGCCGACGTCGGGTGATCAACCGCCGAGTCCGCTTGGTCCGAATTTCACGCACGTGAAGCCCGGTCAGGGTTACTACGGCTATCACTACAAGATACTGACGGCGCAGGGTGCGTCCGCTCCGGGTGGTGCCTATAACTACGTAGAAGGCGGGCGCATGACCAACGGTTTCGCTCTTGTCGCCTGGCCGGTTCAATACGGCGAAACAGGCGTGATGAGTTTCATGGTGAGTCACGACGGCCAGGTGTTCGAAAAGGATCTCGGAAAGAACGGCGCTGGTCTTGTGCAATCAATGAAATCGTTCGACCCAGATAGCAGCTGGAAGGACGTGGACGTTTCGCCAACCAATTGAGCTAGGTTGAACGGAAATGAGGGGCCTGAAGGTTGTGCCCAAGAGCGAGTCGCACGGTTAGGTGCATTTACCTAGGATTATTCCGAGTATTTGCGCTGTCCGTGCGTGCTCCAGTCCGGCAAAGTCACATCCATCTGATGTGACAACGATGGCCGGACAATGGAGTCGTCATGGGGACCTTCCTCGCGGCTGGCAGGTGGCTGCTGTTCTTCGGAGTAGTCCTGCTGGGCTGCACTGGTTTGCACGCACAGGATGTCGCGGTTCACTCGGATCCCGGGGAGCGAAGTTCGCCGCAGTCACCCGAATCGCCGCTTGCGACTGTTCCCGATGGCAAGAAGCCCTCCTGGTGGGACAATTTTCGTGATCCCAACGATGGCGCGCCGGACATGTCGCGCTGGCTGTTGCAGCACAAAGGCGCTTTGCTTGTTCCCATCGTCATTACCGAGCCCGCCGTGGGAAATGGCGGAGGACTGGCTGCGGTGTTCTTTCATCCGCCGAAGCAATCGGAGGAGTCCAAGGAAAGCGGGTTGCACATCCCGCCCGATATCTATGGTGCGGCGGCTTTCAAGACGGAGAACGGGACCTGGGGGTACGGTCTGGGTGGGTCGTTCCATTTTAAGGACGACACCTGGCGATATGCGGGCGTCATCGGCAAGGCCTACGTCAATCTGAACTACTACACGCAGGGTTTGCTGTCGGCTCCCAAGGAGATCGGCTACAACCTTGATGGTGTCTTTTCCTACCAGCAGGTTTCACGCAGGCTGGGTGGTAGTGACCTGTTCGTGTCGGCACGCTGGCTGTACATGGATCTGGACAGCCGGCTCAACATTCCCAGCGACGATCAATACTTCAAGCCCAAGGAATTCGCCAAGCGCGCCTCCGGCCTGGGGCTTGGGCTGAGTTACGACTCTCGGGACAACACGTTGACGCCATCGAAGGGCTGGTTGTGGCGACTCGAAGCCACTGAGTATGCGCCGGCCATTGGCAGTGACAACACCTTCCAGAGCTATCGCGCGCACGCCTACGGCTATTTCAAGCTAAGCCAGGATTGGGTGCTGGGAACGCGAGTGGACTATCGCGCGGTGCGTGGCAATGCCCCCTTTTATCAGCAACCATCAATCGACTTGCGCGGCATAGCCTACGGGCAATACCAGGACCAGAACGTCGGCATGCTGGAGGCAGAGCTGCGGTGGAACTTCACGCCGCGATGGGCGCTGTTGGGATTCGGTGGAGCCGGCAAGGCATGGGGCCGCACATTGGATTTCGGCGATGCCAGCACGCATACGGCCGAAGGGGTCGGCTTCCGCTATCTGATCGCTCGCGCCCTGGGGCTTTACGCTGGCCTCGATTGGGCATGGAGCGAGGGAGATCACGTCTACTACATCCAAGTGGGAAGCGCGTGGCGCTGAAACCCTCAGGCTCTGTAGAGCCTGAGGGTTGAAAGTGGACTATGCAGGTCAGTTGACTGTGTAACCCTTGCCTTTCATACAGGCACCGTAGGCCTGCGCCAGATTCGCTGTGTTCTGGTTCTGCGTCGCGGCGGCGGCGGTGTTCTGCTCCCGCCTTTGTTGGCGTGCTCGCATGCCGCCGGCGACCACGCCGGCGGCAGCACCGACGGCTGCGCCATGTCCGGCATCGTTATTGGCGACGCCGCCCACTACGGCGCCTGCTGCGGCACCGCGCACGGCGCCACCGACGCGTTGCCCGCCGCCGACGGCGAGGCCGGTTTCCGGTGCAGGGGATGCCTGAGTGGGTGCATTGGTTTGCGCCCAATACATGCAGGCATTCTTGTCTGTCTGCTGCTGGTTGGTGCTTTGTCCGTTGGCGGGATAGGCCACGGGAAGTTGTTGTGCCGCTGCCGTACCGGTGACGAGGAGGGCTGCAAGTCCGAGGTTGCGCAGATAATAGATAGCCATAGTTGTTCTTCCTGATGCGTCCAGGGAGTTGGGCTGCAGGGTGCCGCAGCCCAGGTGGCTTTAGCGGATGATGCCGTCCGATTTCAGCTTGGGAATAATGGTTTTCGCCAAGTCCTGCGTGGCCTGGGGAATGTTGCTGGTGCCCACGCCTTCGGTGGTTACAGACCAGATGACCTTCTGTGAGCTGACGTCCCATACGGTGGTTTCGAGCGTAACCGCGTCGTACTGGGTCACGTCGGGAGTAGATGCCCAGGCACCGCCATACCAGCCGTAGAAACCTCCGAAGCCCGGGCCGCTTGGCGTGACGTTGAGCTTCTGTTCAACACGCTGCACGCGCGTCGTAAGGATCACCTGTGCACCCGTGTCCTTGATCACGTCGGTCAGTTTTTCCGAGGCTGCTCCTGCGGGGATCTGGGAGTAGCTTTGTTCAGCCTGTACGCCAGCAGCCTGCAGTTGCTGTGCGAAGGTGTCTTCGAACACGTGACGGTAGGTGTCGCTCTTGGTGATACCCATGACGAGCACGTTGCCGGCGGGCGGCCCCGGCCATGAGGGGTCTTTCCATTGGTTGCTGACACTGAACGTTGAACAGGCGGCAAGCAGGACGGCGCCGAGTGGAGCTACATATCGGAACAGGTTCATCGTGAATCTCTCATTTGATACTTGTGAATGGGTGCTGCACTAGGGATGGAAGTCGATGACTAGGGGAGGGGCTTATCCTCCGTTGCCAGGTGTACGTCGTACGGACCCACCGGGATAAGCCCCAGTCGCTCCGCTTCTCGAATCAGCGCCACGCCATGGTGTACGCCCAGAAGATCCAGCAGCGATTGCCGGTGGCTTTCGACCGTGCGCACGGAGATGCCAAGTTCCGCGGCGATTTCGCTGGTTCGCTTGCCTTTGGCCATGGACTCGATGACCTCCCGTTGCCGCCGAGTGAGGCGGCGTAGCGCCTCGGGCGCATCGAGCAACGACGCCATCAACTGGGGGCTGATGAACTGGTTGCCCGCGCTGACCTCTGCCATGGCAGAGAGCAGCTCACTGCTGGGCGATTGCTTGAGCACATAGCCGTTGGCGCCAGCTTGCATGGCCTCGCGCACGATTAAGGGTTCGCCATGAGTCGAAAGCACTACGACGGGAATATCGCTGCCTTGTTGTCGCAGGCTACGCAATGCCTGCAAGGCGCTGAAAGGCGGCATGGCAATGTCAGTGATGACGAGGTCGACCTGGCCGGCCATAACGGCTTCGATGAGTGCCTCTCCGTCGTGCACGAGCAGGACGGAACGGGCGCTCTTGGCAAGGAGGCCGGCCAAGCCCTCGGCGACGCACCGGTGCTCATCAGCAAGCAATACACGCAACCGGCGTGTGCTCTTCGCCCTCGGCCGAGCATTTGTCTTCATGTGGGAACGATGGGCAACGCCCAGCGCCCGATGATCTGCGTCGGAAAAGAGGCCGGGGCGCGCCAGGGTGGGCTGGTGCTTCCCGATGCGGGTTGCGCGTGCTTCAGTTCCATGGTCGGTCGAGTCTCGTCGGGCCGCTGATTGTTCTATCTCAGCTTGTCTTGTCGAGGCTCGCTTGGTAAGCGAACTTTCACTCAAATAGGGTCGGTAAATTTACCGATCAGTACGAAAATTCTTTAGCTTTGGCAGTTGAGTGCCGCAGTGAATCCAGCCAGGTCAGCCATCACCTCAGGTTCTGATTTGGGTCTATAAGAACGATCTAGTGTCAGAGTTCAAAGCGATCCGCCACCGGCCTCGTAGAACTACGTAAATCGTCACGAAGCGATGACGGCTGGTGTGGGCCAATGCTGATTGGCTTCGGTTGTCCGACGATGTCTACTCCTTAGGGGCGGCAGCTGCTAATCAGCGGCGAGGCGAAAGGATGTACGGAGCGGAAGGGGTCATGAGCGGGAAAGCACCCATAGGTGCGTGGTCCCAATACCTGTCACGTGGCATAGGCGTTGGCCTGGCCGTGTTAGTGGCTCAGTGGGTGTCTTTGGCGCTCTGGGATCATTCGCTCGATTCGCAGATCATCTGTCTACCCGGCGCCATGTTGCTCGCGTTGCTGTTGTGCGCAAGCTATCGGTATTGGCTGGCCTACGTCATCGGTTGGCTGGGTGGCATGCTGCTGATGGCATTGATGATGGGCTTGCCAGGCAAGGGCATCGCCATCGTCAGTGTTGCCGTGCTGTTGCTCGTCAACGTCACGGCTTGGCTGTTGAGTCGCCTGCGCAAGGGCCAATCAGTCGACAACTTCTTCCAGCTTCTTGTTTTCCTGGCTATTGCGGCAGTTGCATTGCCCACGGCAACTGGCGTGTTGGTGTTCTGGTTGTCCGACTTGGTGGAGCTACCTAGCTGGCTGTCCCGTGCGTGGTGGCACGTCGCGTTAGCGAACTCACTGGGCTATGTCTTGCTCACGCCCGCGATCCTCAGCCTTGTCCATCCCAGTTCGTCCGCGCGCCGTGCTGCCCTGCCTGGATGGGACGTGGTGCTGATCACTGCCGGAGCTCTGTTCGTCCTCTGGCTAGGCTGGCGTGAACTCGGGGCGTTCACCTTGATAAGGCCGCTCATGCTACTGGCGCCCGTGCCGTTAGCCATCTTTGTTGCGATGAGGGCACAGGTGGTTGGTACATGCGCGGTCAATCTGGTCGTAGGGCTGATCGCTATCCAATTGAGCCTCGCCCATGAAGGGCCATTCGTTCAAATGGAATCCGAACTGACAACAATCAGTGTGCAGTTGTGGATGCTTGGTGTGGCCGTCGCATCGCTGTACCTCTCGGTACTCGTGGAACAACGCAGGGCGACACAGCATGCGTTGCTCGTCAGCAGCACCGAGGTTCGCGAGCTCGCGGGTCGACTGATCGTGGCGCAGGAACAGGAGCGCGCCCGCATCGCGCGCGATCTTCACGACGACATCAACCAGCGCCTGGCCGTGGCATCCATTCGGCTGAGCGCGTTGCGCCGCAAGGTAAGCGAGAACAACAAGCAGGACGTAAGTCAGCTGCAAAGCGAGCTGATCGCGCTATCAGAAGATGTGCGGCATCTATCCCATGATCTCCATCCGAGCATGCTTACGCAGACAGGGCTTACCGCGGCGCTTGCCGGCTTATGTCAGAACATGCGCCACCGAAGCGGGCCGGTCATTGAGTTGCGCGTCTCGCCACAAGCAAAGGATCTACCGGAGGATGTGGCGCTTTGCTTGTACCGCGTTACGCAGGAGGCCCTCGGTAATGCCTTGCGTCATGCCGAGGCGAAACGTGTCGAGGTGGCGCTGCAGATCGAGCACCATCAGGTAGACCTTACCATCGCAGACAACGGCAAGGGATTTGTCGCAGAGGGAGAGGGGCGTCGAGGGCTGGGATTGATGAGCATCGACGAGCGCACGAAGTTGCTCAATGGCAGCTATCGACTGCAATCAACTCTAGGAAAAGGGACTGAACTATGCATACGAATACCGTTAGAAATCCACGAGTCAGTTTGAAACCAAAACTGATCATTGCCGACGACCATCGCATGGTAGCCGAAGGCGTACAACACATCCTCGATGAGGATTTCGACTTGCTTGATATCGTTGCGGACGGCGAAGCGCTGGTCGATGCGGTTCAGCGCTTGGAGCCAGACCTTGTGGTCGCGGACATCAATATGCCGCGTTGCAATGGCATGGACGCTCTAAAGCGGTTGCGCCAGGCAGGAATGGAAACGCGATTCGTGTTTCTGACCATGCATATGGAGCCCGCATTGGCGGTAGCGGCGCTTCGTGCGGGTGCCCGTGGCTACATTCTCAAGAATTCGGCGGGCGAAGACCTGCGCAATGCCGCGCAACAGGTCATGTCTGGAGGTACTTATGTGACGCCAGCGCTTGGCGCTCGCTACATCAGCGGGCAAATGGCAGATATGCGCAATCTCACCGCCAAGCAATTGCAGGTGCTTCGACTGGTGGGCTCTGGTCTGCGCTCCAAGCAAATTGCACTGCAGCTGGGGCTGTCGGTGAGAACCGTTGAGGCGCACAAGTACACCATGATGCAGGTGCTTGGCGTGCATTCCACGCTGGAATTGGTGCGGCGCGCTGAGGATCTCGGCCTGTTGTTCTGAGCGGATGGCAGGAGGCGCGGTCGCCAGGCGTATCGGTAGTACTTTTACTTAGCGGCGACTGGGTTTTCTTTCTGTGGCGGAAGCTTTTACGTTGGAAGATGCTGCAACCGATGCATAACTATGCATGGGAGCCAGCGTGAGACGAGCCACTCTCGTATTGGCCGAGGACCACCTGCCCATTGCCGAACAACTGCGGGAGTTGCTCGGCGAAGAGTTTGACGTGCTTGCTGTCGTAACCCACGGTGAAGCCTTAGTCAAAGCTGCGCGCCGGTTGCGGCCGGATGCAGTGGTGACCGATATCAGCATGCCTGGCATGGATGGCATGAAGGCGGCGAGGGAGATTCTGGCGGATCGGCCGGAGACGCCTGTGGTCTTCATTACGGTGCAGGATGATCCGATGCTGGCCCGTACCGCGCTGTCCGTGGGCAGAGGCTATGTGCTCAAGGCGTCGGCTGGCGAAGAGCTCATCGATGCCGTTCGTCATGTCTTGAAAGGGAGCTACTTTGTTTCCCCTGCGCTGGGTCGAATCGATCTGCTCATGGACGATCAGGCATCGGGTGGAGCCAGCTAAGCTTTCGATGGCGCATATATGCGCAACGGCTTCTCGAGGCTTTGCCGCATCGTGGCGAAGCCTTCCCAGGGTTCGCTGCGCAAACGCGACAAACGTCGCCGCGCGGATCGGATGTCAAACGCATCGCCGCTCGCGCAGCGGCCGAGGTCTTGCCATCGCATGGGCATGGCAACCGGAGCGCCGGGACGTGCACGCAAGGACCACGATGCTACGCTCGTAGCCCCCCGCGTATTGCGAAGGTAGTCGATGAAGATGCGGCCTTTGCGCTCAGCCTTGCTTGCTTTTGCAGTGAAGGAGGCGGGCTGTTCGTCGGCCAGGCCATGGGCAAATGCGTTGGTGAATTGGCGGGCGTCATCCCAGCGGCACGATGTATGGAGAGGTACGACAACGTGCAGTCCCTTACCGCCCGTTGTTCGTACGAAACTCTGGAGAGAAGCTTCTACGAGGCGCCCTCGTATCCATCGAGCTGCATCGGTTGCCTCCGGCCACGATACGCCATCGCCAGGGTCAAGATCGAAGACGAGATAGTCGGGCTCTTCAAGCGAGGTCGCTCGTGATGCCCAAGGATGGAATTCGATGGCGTTGTATTGCACCAGCTCGATGACAGCACCTGCGTCGCTGGGGCAGATGTAGTCGGCCATAGCGCCACTTTCCTCGTGCAACGTTATGTGTTCCACGTGCTGCAGTCCGCGCATAGGGTGCTTCTGAAAGAAGCCGGGCTTGGTGGTGCCTTCCGGAAAGCGATAGACCGACGTGGGGCGACTCGCGATGCCTGGGAGAAAGCGCGGCATGACAGCCTGGTAGTAGTTGGCAATGTCCTGCTTGGTAATATCGTCGGCAGGAAACACCAGTCGTTGGGGATGAGTCACGACCGGCTCAGGGCGTGGGGTGATGGTCATGGTTGATGCTCTCCATCTTCCCCGGCGATGGCGCATCGTTCGGGCCATGCGGCCAGCAGAGCCATCAGTCGCTCCGGTATCGCCGGTGGCGTATCACCACGAATCTCGACCATTTTGCGCTCGGTTTCGCGGATCTGCAGCTCACCCACGGGATGCCGCCGCAATTGGCCGCGAAGAAGCTCGTTCTCTTGCTCGAGTTGACGATACAGACGGAGCAGTTCGTCGAACGCCTCGAACGTTGGGAGATGTAGCTCTTGCATGCCATCTGTCATCAGCACAACTCCACGACGATGGGGTTCCGAAACTGACGAGAGGGCGGTTAATGACAGGTGATATATCCATGTGCACAGAGCCTGTTGTTCATCTGTGTACGTCCTCGCGTTCACGGACAACAAGCGCACGTGTATCTGTTGTGAAACAGGTAACACGTCGTGCCTATTTCTATTGTCGTAGTCGCTTTCCTACATAATATCAGGGGCACTTCTGATAGGCATGTCGGTGTAACAAAGGCATGCTCTTTTAGTATTTGATGGATAGGTCGCGTCGTGAAGAACGGGCGTGATCAGCTGGCGGCAGGACTCTTCCCCCCAAAGGGCTGCATGATGGTCACCTATTCGCTGAAGCAATGTCCTGACGGCTCGTGGTGTGTCTGTCGTCTAGGCTTTTCTCTGTTCAATGATCTCCGGCTTGGTGCGGCCATCAAGCTTGCGCGTGAAGTTGCACGCGATGAGCACCTGCGCTCGGGGCGCTCCGTTTGTGTCGAAATGCCCGGTACGGATGGTGCGATCCGCTTGGCTCAGTACGCTCGCCCAAAGCCGTCGCTGGAGCAGGCGGCGTAAACACACCGCGGCCAAAGCGTAGGGGCGCCTTGGCTATCGGACGTGTCGCATGGGGCCGGCTTAGCAAAGTCAGCGAACTTCCGTGCATTGCTGGCGCGTGGAGCACGCACAAAACGTCGTGTTCGGCGAGGTTCCACGCTTCGCTTCATTGCATCGGATCGCGTCGACGCAACCCTCGCGCCAGATTGCCTACCTCAAACCGTTGAGCACTTAGGGCGACAGCAACGCCCCGTGTCTCGCTGAAACGACAAACGCCGCACCCTGGGGCGCGGCGTTTGCCGGGGGACGGTGGTGCTTGTGTGGCTTAGGCGGCCTTGCGGGCAACCGTACCGATAGAGGCGTGAGCCGACTTCACCGATTCGACCTTGTTGTCTTCGCCCAGGTTCACACCTTCGGCGCGAACGAACTCGATGTCGGTGACGCCTAGGAAGCCAAACACTGCGCGCAGGTAGGTCTCCTGGAAGTCCATGGGCTGGGCCGCACTGCCCTGGCTGTACACACCACCACGCGAGGACACAACGATCAGGCGCTTGCCACCAGCCAAGCCTTCGGGGCCATTGGCGGTGTAGCGGAACGACTTGCCGGCGACGGCGACTCGATCGATCCACGCCTTGAGCTGGCTCGGGATGCTGAAGTTGTACATCGGGGCACCCATGACCACCACGTCGGCAGCCAGAAATTCCTCGATCATCTGGCTACCCAGCACAGCGGCCGGATCGCTAGCGTCGGCCACGGGGGTCCAGTGGGGAAGCGGATTGGCAGCCAGATCGTGGTAGATGACTTCCGTACCGGGGTTGTTATGGGTGAGTTCGGCTACGATGGCAGCGGTCAGACCGCGCGAAACGGAGTGGCTACCCAGGGCGCTTGCGTCGAGATGCAGCAGTTTCATGGTATTTCCTCAGTTGACGGGCCGGGTCGACCGGCGACGTGACTAAGGTATTCTTCGGACAATCGGCTGATAAGTCCGGTAAAGTTGAACGTATTGTTCTAATAAGGAAACAGCGATGACCGTGCTGGATGGCGCCCTGCAGGATCTCAACGATCTGTATTTCTTCGCCGCGGTCGTTGAACACGGCGGGTTTTCGTCCGCCGGGCGTGCCCTGGGTATCCCGAAGTCCCGCCTGAGCAAGCGTATAGCCCAATTGGAGGAACGCCTAGGCGTACGCCTGCTCCAGCGAACCACGCGCCGTTTCGTCGTCACCGAGGTGGGGGAACGCTTCTACGGCCACTGCCGCGCCGTGCTGGAAGAGGCGCGGGCCGCGCAAGAGGCTGTGGAAGAAGTGCGTTCCGAGCCACGTGGCGTAGTGCGTGTCAGTTGCCCGGTGTCATTGGTGCAGACGGTGGTGGGTCACATTCTTCCCGATTTCCTGGCGCAGCATCCGAAGATGCAGGTGCGTCTGCAGGCGACCGACCGTCGCGTGGACGTCATCGGTGAAGGATTCGACATCGCTATCCGCGTGCGCAGCAAGCTCGACACTGACGCAACGCTCGTCGTGCGTACCTTCGGCCAGTCGAACGTCCTGTTGGTGGCCAGCCCCGAACTGCTCAACCGCCTTGGACGACCCAATGAGCCATCTGATGTCTCGCAGATGCCGGCGCTCAGCAACCACGAGCACGAAGGCGCGCAGAGTTGGGAGCTGCTCGACAAGGAAGGCGAGCGTGTCGTCGTGGATATCAAGCCGCGCCTGATCTGCGGCGATTTCAATGCATTGCTGCAAAGTTGCAAGAGCGGTATCGGTGTAACGCTGCTGCCTGAGTTTGTCTGCGGCCCGGCTATTGGGCGCGGTGAGCTCGAGGTTGTTCTGCCTGATTGGAGTGTGCCCCAGGGCACCATGCACTTTGTTTATCCCAGTCGGCGCGGCCTGTTGCCCGGCGTGCGGGCCTTCGTCGATTTTCTTGCGGAGAAACTGCCCAATGCTGTGCGCGAGAATCACGCGCAGTGCGGCAAATACCTCTAACGCTGGCTCGCAATGGGTGCCGTGTTAGCATCAATGTTTAGCCCTCCAGACATCCGGACCATGCAGATCGATACCAAGCTTCCGAAAGTCGGCACCACCATCTTCAGTGTCATGAGCCAGCTGGCGGTGGAACACAAAGCGGTGAACCTGGGGCAGGGCTTTCCGGACTTCGAGCCGCCGCAACCACTGCGTGATGCGATTACGCGAGCAATGGCCGAAGGGCGCAATCAGTACGCACCGGGTATTGGCCTGCCTACCTTGCGTGAGCAGATCGCGCTGAAGACCGAGCGCCTATATGGTCACAAGCTGAGCGCCGACACGGAAGTGACGGTGACGTCGGGTGCCACTGAGGCCTTGTTTGCCGCTATCGCCGCCGTAGTGCGAGCGGGCGACGAGGTCATCGTGTTCGATCCCGCCTACGACAGCTACGAGCCAGCCATCGAGTTGCAGGGTGCGCGCGCGGTGCATATTCCGCTGCAGGCGCCGAGTTTCTCCGTTGACTGGCAGCGCGTGCGTGATGCGATTACGCCGAAGACGCGCATGATCCTCATCAATAGCCCGCACAACCCGACGGGCGCGGTGCTTTCCGCCGCGGACCTGGACGAACTGGCCGCGATCGTTCGCGATACCGAGATCGTGGTGCTGTCCGACGAGGTGTACGAACACATCGTGTACGACGGTGAGCAGCATCAGAGCGTGCTTCGCCATGCGGAGCTGGCAGGCCGCAGCTTTGTCGTGTCCTCGTTCGGTAAGACCTATCACTGCACTGGTTGGAAGCTGGGCTATGCGGTGGCGCCAGCGGCGCTCAGCGCAGAGTTTCGCAAAGTGCACCAATACCTTACGTTCTGCACGTTCCATCCCGCGCAGGTAGCCTTTGCCGAGTTCATGGCAAGCACGCGAGAGCATTATCTGGAGCTGCCAGATTTCTATCAGGCCAAGCGCGACCGCTTTCGCGAGCTCATCAAGCCTTCGCGCTTCAAGTTGCTCGATGTGCCGGGTGGCTATTTCCAGCTGGTCGATTATTCCGCCATCAGCGACAAGGACGACGTATCGTTCTGCGAGTGGATGGTGAAGGAAGGGGGCGTAGCAGCGATTCCGCTCACGCCGTTCTACGAGAAAGCGCCGGGCACGCACCTGTTGCGGCTGTGCTTCGCCAAGAGCGACGCCACGATGGATGCCGCAGCGGAGCGTCTATGCAAGCTTTGAGGATAAGCCTGGTCCAGGGCGCGACTCGATGGCACGACGCGCCCGCCAATCGCGAATACTACGGCGAACTGGTTCGCCGCGTGGCCGGGCAGACGGATCTCGTCGTGTTGCCAGAAACCTTTCTTTCCGGCTTCAGCAACGACACGCGTGCCAGCGCCGAGATGATGGACGGCGAGGGCGTGGCTTGGATGCGTGCGTTGGCGCAGGAAGTCGGCGCTGTGTTGTGCGGCAGCCTCGCTATCCGCGAGGGCGAAACGGTCTACAACCGGTTGATCTGGGCGCGCCCGGACGGCAGCTTCGCGCAGTACGACAAACGTCATCTGTTCCGCATGGCCGGCGAACATACGCGCTACGGTGGTGGCAGCGAGCGCCTTATCGTGGAGCTAAAGGGTTGGCGCATCCTGCCGCAAGTTTGCTATGACTTGCGTTTCCCGGTGTGGCTGCGCAACGGGCGTTGCGAGGAAGCGACTGGCGGCATGGAGTACGACCTTGCCTTGTTCGTTGCCAACTGGCCGGCTCCGCGCCGACAGCCGTGGCGCACGCTGTTGCGTGCACGCGCCATCGAAAACCTGAGCTATGTGGTGGGGCTGAATCGCGTGGGCGTGGACGGCAACGATCTGCCCTATGCCGGCGACAGCGTTGTGCTTGATCCCGTGGGTGAACCGCTGGTGGAACTGGGGGCGCAAGAGCAGGTGGTGACGGTGACGGTTGATCCCGCGCCACTGCTCGCGCATCGCGAGCGTTTCCCGGCGTGGATGGACGCGGACAGCTTTACGCTTGACGCAGGCTGATCCGTTCGGGGTGCGCGCGATCATTCCGCGCGCGGTTTGGCCGTTGGCTTAGCCAACGGTTTTCCCACTTCGAACTGCATGCGTTGGAAATCGATCGTCCAATGATCGAAGGCTTGCAGAATATCGCCGCCAAGCACGTTCGGGGCCTTGACGTTGCCTGCATCGCTCAGCGAAATCGCCAAGGTCGGCAACACCGTCTGTTGATCGCCAATGCGCACGTTGACCTGCGGCCACGCGGCCGATTCGTTGTCCCGCGAACCTCCAGCGCCCGCAACGTGTTCTTTATGCGTCTTCAATCCCTTGATCACGGACGGATGCTCCGTGGCGAAGCCTGACGAGAGAGCGGAGCGCGCCCCGCCGCTGTCCAGGTGCATGGCGACCGGGATGTTATTCAGGAAGACGTTTACGTAGAGATCGCTTCCAGCCATGCGCAGATTGCCGGTGGCAGCGGATGAGGCATCGCTGCGCGACGGCAGGAGTTTGCCGCCACTGGTGAACTCTAGGCGCTGAAGCTGGCGCAGCACAGGGAAGCCGAGGATGGCATCGATGTGATAACCACCGGGCACCGGCATGCTCAGCTGATCGTCGTCGAGGACCAGGAAGGCCACATGGTTCAACGACAGACCTGCGAACTCAAGGTGATCGGCGATACCGATCCGTGAAGCAACGGCCTGGCGACTGGCACTGCCGACGCTGGCGGTGCCATCGAGCAGACGCAGGCCCAGCTTATGTGCGGTAGACAGTGACACGGTGGACAGATTGGCGCCGGTGTCGAGTACGACCTCCTGCGGCTTGCCATTGATCACTGTGATGGAACGGGGCAGGCCAACTTTGTCGCGGGTCACATCCTCTGGCTTTGGCGCGTAAGCCTCCACCTGTTGCTTCGGTGCCGCGGCGAACTGTTCGGCGACCGCAGCCATCTGGAGCGCGTTAGCCCGGTCATCGGCGCTGGCGCCTTGCTCGGTCAGCGCCTTTTCCCACGCGTGTGCCGCGTCGGCAGCCTGGCGGTAGTCCCCATCGGCAAAACTGGCATCGGCCACAATGGGCCATGCCAGCACGCGCTCCGCCGGGGAGCGAGCGCCATCGGCGAAATAGCGGGTGACCAATTGACGTGCTTCTGCGGCATTCAGCTGAGTTGCGGCCAGCCGTGCCTGCGCGAGCAAAGCCAGGCCGGGATCCTCAATACGAGGAAGTGAATTTGCCAGCGCAAAGACTTCGCCGTCGGCAGCGTTGCGCAAGCTGTCTTCCGACTGTTGGCGCGAGAGGGCCTGTGCTGCTGGGGAGCCACCTGTTGCGAGGGCGAGGCTTGCGTAAGTGACCAGCAGGGCGAACGGCAGGAGCCGGTTCAGGGCTGATTGTTTCATGATATGGTGCCTGTATGACGGATAGAAATTATCGTAATACAGAAAAAAAGTATCATGCAACAGCGTTACTCGTGGCGCGGGCGGCGCGTCGGCTGGCGATGGTGGCTTGGCTGGCTGCTTTAGCCTGCCTTGTGGTCACTGCCGCGGGCATATGGGGCAATGGCGGAATGCAAGGTGGCATGGCAGCGGTCTTGTCGACCGGTGGCTTGCCTCGCGGATGGGCTGCGCTCATGGCAGCACTGCTGGCGCTGGTGACATGTGCCGCGCTAGTTGAGTTAGCGCGCATGCTCGGCCGCGTTCGTCCCGAGTCTCTGTTTTCGAGCGCGGTGACGAGACATTTCAGACGTTTTGCGGGTTTGCTGATGATCGCCGCGGTGCTTCGGGTGCTATTGCCGGCAGCCGCTTCGCTCTGGCTGGCCGCGCAATCCGGCGCACATTCGGCGAGTCTTGAATTCAGCGGCGATGACTTGCTGTCGATATTGCCTGTTGCAGTGTTCTTCTTCGTGGCGCGGCTGTTTGACCAGGCAGCGCAACTGGAAGATGACCAGCGCTCGATCGTGTGAGGTACTGATGGCGATCGTGGTTCGACTCGACGTCATGCTGGCGATGCGCAAAGTGCGCTCGCGCGAACTTGCCGAGTTCGTCGGTATCACCGAATCCAATCTGTCTTTGCTCAAGTCAGGCCACGTGCGTGGCGTGCGTTTCGAAACGCTGAGCAAGATCTGCGAATTCCTCGCATGCCAGCCCGGTGACCTGCTGGTCTATGTGCCGGACGAGGAAGACGAAGGGAGTTGAAGTGCGACCGCCGAATCCTTGCCTGTCGACAAGGATTCGGTGGCTCACAAGATAGACAGCACGGCTTCCGGTGGACGCCCCAAGGCGGCCTTGCCGTTTGACACCACGATAGGGCGTTCGATCAGGCGCGGGTGGCTCGCCATCGCCGCGATCAGCGCGGTGTCGTCGAGCGACGGATCGTCGAGGCCGAGTTCGGTGTACTCGGCCTCGTTCTTGCGCATCAGTTCACGCGGCGTCATGCCGAGCATGTCGAGCAGCTGCGCGAGCTCGACAGTGCTGGGTGGCGTATCCAGATAATTGACTACGTCGCACACAACGCCGCGTTCCTCCAGCAGCGCCAGTGTGGCGCGCGATTTGGAACAGCGGCTGTTGTGATAAATGCGGACGGTCACGGTGTCTGATTCGTTCAGCGGTTACCCGAGCGGTTGCCGCCACGGCCACCGCCACCTTGCGGACGACCACCACCACCCTGCGGACGGCCACCCGTACCGCCCTGCGGACGGCTACCGCCACGGCCTTGCGGACGACCGCCTTGACCACCCTGGCTGGCACCCGGACGACCGCCGGGCTTGCCACCGCGGTTGCCACCGGCTCCACCACCAAAGCCGCCGTACGGACTGCCACTGCGTCCTTCCGCGCCGCCAGCGCGGTTACCGAATGGTTTACCGCCCGCTGCGCCGCCGCGGCTGCCCGTGCCCGCCGCCGCGCCGCGACGGTTACTCGCCGGGCCGCCACGACCGCCAGTGCCACCACCACCCTCGCGAGATTCACCAGCGAACCAGGTGCGAACCGACGGCAGCTCCTGGCCCGGGGCCACGCCACGACGGTTCTTGCGTTGCATCCCGCCGCCGCCGCCACCACGTTCCGGGCGAGCAACGTTGCCGTTCACTTCCTTGCCCGGGTGTCGACGCTGCTGCTTGCCGCGTGCGGGTTCTTCGCGAATACGGTCATAGGCGCGCAGCTCGCGCGCTTCGTCCTGGTAGCCGGCGCTATAGGAGCCGCTTGCGCCGCCTGCGGGACGGTACTCGGTGACATTGCGCGGCGCGCGGCGCTGGTGCAGCACCGGGCTCAGCGTGAGTACCGGCTGCGGTGCGCCGAGGCCGGTGGTCTTGCGCAGGTCCTTGACGATTTCTTCGCCCAGCGACTCGCAGTCGCCACGACGCAGTGCGCGCGGCAGTTCAACGCTGCCGTAGCGGATACGCTTGAGGCGGCTCACCAGGAAGCCCTGAGAGTCCCACAGGCGACGCACTTCGCGGTTGCGGCCTTCGCGGATAACTACGCGGAACCAACTATGGCTACCGCCGCGGCTGATCACGGCGATCTCGTCGAAGCGGGCGGGGCCGTCTTCCAGTTCCACGCCGGCCTTGAGCTTCTCGATCATCTCATCGGGCACTTCGCCGTGCACGCGACACAGGTATTCGCGCTCGAGCCCACTCTTGGGGTGCATCAGCGCGTTGGCGAGTTCGCCGTCAGTGGTGAGCAGCAGCAGGCCGGTGGTGTTGATATCAAGGCGACCCACGGCGACCCAGCGCGCACCCTTCAGGCGCGGCAGCTGTTCGAACACGGTGGGGCGACCTTCTGGATCTTCGCGAGTGGTCACCACGCCTTCCGGCTTGTGATAGACCAATACTTCGGTCTCATCGCGGTTATCGGTGGCAACGATGAACTGCTTGCCATCCAGCACGACGCGATCGCCCGCGTGCACGCTGGCGCCGATGGTGGCGGGCGAGCCATTGAGTTCCACCTCACCGGCCTGGATGCGCTGTTCGAGCATGCGACGCGAGCCGAGGCCTGCGTTGGCGAGCACCTTGTGCAGGCGCTCCTCGATGGCGGGGGTGCTTTCGTCGCGCGGTGCGCGCTTGAGGGTCAAAACGGATTTCTGGGGCGCAGTCATGCGCGGTACTCCTCGGTGTCTTGCGTGGCGTCGCCTTGGTCGGCGTCCGCGTGGGTCGCTGCCTCGTCGGCAGTGTCAGAAAGGACCTCGACGTGCATGGCAGCGTCGGGTTCGGTGGTAGCGACTTCTATCGCCTCGGGTGTTTCGTGATGAGGTTCTTCGACGGCGTCGGAGGCTTCGCTCTCCGTTTCGCCGTTCACCGGGGCATCATTTCCGGTGGGTTCGGTGACGTCGGTTTCTTCGCCGGCAACCACCAGGATTTCGTCTTCTTCGTCCGGATCGATCGGCAGGTCACGCGCCACGCGGACAGGCAGCGGTTCCGGCGCAATGCTCATCTGCGGGTCTTCCATGTCGCGGATTTCCGACAGTGGCGGCAGTTCGTCCAGTGATTTCAGGTTGAAGTAGTCAAGGAAGGCGCGTGTGGTGCCAAACAGGGCGGGCTTGCCGGGCACGTCGCGGTAGCCCACCACGCGGATCCACTCGCGCTCTTCCATCGTCTTGATGATGTTGGAGGACACCACCACTCCGCGGATCTGTTCGATCTCCGGCCGGGTAATGGGCTGTCGGTAGGCGATGAGGGCCAAGGTTTCCAGCAGGGCACGCGAGTAGCGGCTGGGCCTTTCGGTCCACATCCGCGAAATCCACGGATGCACATGCTGCTTCACCTGATAGCGGAAGCCCGAGCCCACTTCGCGCAGCTCAACGCCGCGCTGAGCGCAGTCTTCCGTCAGCGCTTCGAGGGTCTTGGCGATCTCTTCCCGACCGACCTCGTCCTCTTCGCCGAACAGTTCCAGCAGTTGAGGCACGGTCATCGGCTGGGTAGATGCCAGCAGCGCCGCCTCGATGATGGGTTTGAGTTGTTCGATCTGCATAGCCTCGGATGGGATGCGATGCTTCGGTGAATAATTCAGGCCGGGCTGCTTATTCAGCAGCAGCGGCCCGCTCGTCGTCGGCGAACAAATCTTCCGCGCCTTCTTCGGCGCTCACGACCTTCGCCCTGACATAAATCGGTCCCAGTGGTTCTTCCTGCACAATCTCCACCAGCATTTCCTTGGCCAGCTCCAGCACGGACAGGAAGGTGACGACTACGCCCAGGCGACCTTCGGTAATGTCAAACAGCGTCTCGAAGCGCTGGAAATTTCGATCGCCGGTTAGTCGGCCCAGCAATTCGCCCATACGCTGTCGAACACTCAGCGCCTCACGCTTGATGGCGTGATGGCCAAACAATTCGGCGCGGCGCATCACGTCCTTCAGCGCCAGCAGCAGTTCCTTCAGATCAAGCGGCGGTGGCAGCTTGATCACATTGCGCTCGCCCGTGTCCGCGTGGGCGGGTGCGAAATCGCGCTCCATGCGGGGCAGGGCGTCGATATCCTCTGCTGCCCTCTTGAAGCGTTCGTACTCCTGCAGGCGTCGGATCAGTTCGGCGCGGGGGTCCTCTTCCACGCCTTCCTCGGCTGGAGGCCGGGGCAACAGCAAGCGCGATTTGATCTCGCCGAGAATAGCCGCCATCAGCAGGTATTCGGCGGCCAGCTCCAAGCGCATCACATCCCGCATCATCTCGATGTAGTCCATGTACTGCCGGGTGATCTCGGCGACAGGGATGTCCAGGATGTCCAGGTTTTGCCTGCGAATCAGGTACAGCAACAGATCGAGCGGCCCTTCGAATGCTTCGAGGATGACCTCGAGTGCATCCGGCGGGATGTACAGGTCCTGCGGCATCTGCAACAGCGGCTCGCCGCGCACGATGGCCAGCGGCATTTCCTGCTGTTGAGGTACCGACGCAAATGCGTCTTGCGGTGCGGGGACCGCCTGAGGCTCGATTGGCTCAGTGCTCATTAATGCATGTCGTTGGGCCGTCCGCGACGGCTTGCTCTGCGTTTAACACGTTAGGAAACGGTTTATCCCACCGGCATTCGCTCGACGAATGTCCCGACCGGATCGTGGCCCACAGGCGCGATCCGTTAAAACTGACTTGCGCGATGCCTAGCCGGTGCGCATGACGTCACCGTCGCGGGCATGCATGATGAAATCGCGCGTCCGGCGTTTCGATCAGGCTGACCGTGAGCGACCCTTGAGCGTCTCTGGCGTGTCTGGACCACGACAATAGGCGCGAGCCATAACGTGACGAAACCCGCGTCACTGGCTTCTCAATCGGTCGGCTGAGTGCATCGGGACGGGTGCCGTAGCGGTCGATCTGGCCGATCGTGCGCGCACCCTTATAACCCTGGCGACTCCAAGATTAGCCGCTGAAGCCGGGCAAGTCCAGTACACCCGATGCGCGTGGCACGGCAAAATAGCTTCGACATGCTGCCCGATGAACGCACCATCATCCACGTCGACATGGACGCATTCTACGCGTCCGTGGAGCAGCGTGACCGGCCCGAGCTGCGGGGGCTGCCGGTGATCGTGGCGGGCCTGGGGCCGCGCGGGGTGGTATCCACC
This sequence comes from Dyella sp. AD56, assembly GCF_002878475.1. NCBI lineage: Bacteria > Pseudomonadati > Pseudomonadota > Gammaproteobacteria > Lysobacterales > Rhodanobacteraceae > Dyella > Dyella sp. AD56. Next base: position 25,260 of record NZ_NRDP01000035.1, on the reverse strand, counting down.
TGCAGTTACGAGGCGCGGCGCTTCGGCGTGCGTTCGGCCATGCCTACGGCGCAGGCCCGCCGGCTCTGTCCCGATGGTGTCTACTTGTGGCCAGATCTGGCGCGCTATGAGGAGGTTTCCTGCCAAGTGTTCGAGGTTTTCCATGAGGTGACGCCCCTTGTCGAAGGGCTTTCGCTGGATGAGGCGTTCCTTGATGTCACCGCCAGCCAGCGCCTGCTGGGGTCCGTGGAAGCCATGGGGCTGAGGATCAAGGAGGCCATTCGCGAGCGCACCCAGCTCAACGCCTCGGTGGGCATGGGGTCCAATAAGCTGTTGGCGAAACTCGCCAGCGAGATATCCAAGCCGGACGGGTTCCGACGCATCGCCTCAGACCGCGCGGCGGCGGAACTGGCGCCCTTGCCGGTGGGCCGACTATGGACCGTAGGAAAGGTGACAGAACAGGCTCTGCACCGACTGGGCATCCGGACCATGGGTGAATTGGCAGCAAGTGACACGGCGCGTCTGGCGAGTGCGCTAGGACGTCAGGCCGGCGCTCTGCAGGCGCTGGCCCGGGGCGAGGACGATCGCAGCGTCGAGCCCGAGCTGGCTGAACAATCCATTGGCGCGGAGCACACCTTTGACGTGGACTTAGCCGAACTGGCCATGGCTGAAGCATGGCTACTGAGGCATTGCGAGCGCATTGCCGCAAGGGCGCGCCAGCGGGGTTTGCATGGCCGCACGGTGACGGTGAAGCTACGCGAGCCGCCATTCGTGACGCATACCCGGCAGGCGCAATTGGCATCGCCAAGCGCGTCCGCAAGTGAACTCTATCGACTGGCACGACGCTTGCTTAGTGCGTGGTGGGAGTCCCAACAGCGGCCACGCTTGCGCTTGTTGGGCGTCAATTTGTCGGGATTTGCGGTCGAGCCGCAACAGGATCTGTTCGATGCCGCGCCGGAACAGCGCGTCGCGGATCAGTTGCAGGATCGGATCAACTCGCGGTTTGGGACGGGGAGTCTGGTTCGCGCAGGTGTGTTGAAGACGCGACGGCCGGATTGAAGTTAGAAGGAGGCACTCCACATCGGTCGATGAGGCAGTGTTCTTCAGGATGAAGCAGTCGGCGCCGGGTGGCGCGCGACGTGGGGAGAAAGAGCAGGATGAGCAAGGCGGAAGACAAAGCCAGGAGCGGGGTCGACCCGGAGCAGCTGCGCCCTGCGCGCATGCGGATCGAAACCACGGTACTGATGAGTCGTGGCGACGAGTCGCATCCTACGGAGCTGGTGGATATCTCCGCGACCGGCGTGTTGCTGCGCCGTCCGTTGGGCTGGCACGGTGAGCAGGGGCAGAGCTGGATCCTCGATATGATTTTCGGCCACGACCTCCACATTCACCTGGAAGCGCAGGTGGCGCGTATTTCAGAGCGGCATTTGGGGTTTGCCTACACGCGCATCCCCGAGGATAAGCAGGTGCCGTTGTGGAATCTGCTGGGTGGCTACGCGGACATCCTGGAGATGTGGCACGACTGATCGCCGGTGATTCTCGTGGTTCCCGCGCGCTGCCAAGCCAGAAACGAAAACGCCCGCATTCGCGGGCGTTTTCTTATTCTGCACACAGGCCGGATCAGGCTGGCGTCTTCTTTTCGTCGCGCAGTTCGCGGCGAAGAATCTTGCCCACGTTGCTCTTGGGCAGCGAATCGCGGAACTCGATGATCTTCGGGCGCTTGTAGCCGGTGAGGTTGTCGTGGCAGAACTTCTTGAGTGCTTCCACGGTGAGGTTCGGGTCCTTGCGCACCACGAACAGCTTCACCACTTCGCCCGAGTGTTCGTCGGGCACGCCGACGGCTGCGACTTCGGCCACGCCAGGGTGCTGCATCACCACGTCTTCGACTTCGTTCGGATATACGTTGAAGCCAGACACGAGAATCATGTCCTTCTTGCGGTCGACGATGTAGATGTAGCCGCTTTCGTCCATGCGGGCGATGTCGCCGGTATGCAGCCAGCCATCAGCGCCCAATACCTTGACGGTTTCGTCGGGGCGCTGCCAGTAGCCCTTCATCACCTGCGGGCCATGCACCATCAGTTCGCCCACCTGACCGATCGGCAGCGGCTGATTGTCTTCCGACCAGATCGCCACGTCGGTGGAAGGAATCGGCAGGCCGATCGAGCCGTTGTAGTCCTTCAGATCCAGCGGATTGATGCACGCGGCGGGCGAGGTCTCGGTGAGGCCATAGGCTTCGGCCAGTGTGCAGCCGGTGACCTTCTTCCAGCGCTCCGCTACCGCGCGCTGCACGGCCATGCCGCCACCTAGGCTCAAGTGCAGCCGGGAGAAATCCAGCTCAGCGAACCCCGGCGTATTGAGCAGGCCATTGAACAACGTGTTGACGCCGGTAAGCGCAGTGAACTTCGACTTCTTCAGTTCCTTGACGAAGCCGGGCATGTCGCGCGGATTGGTGATCAGCCAGTTCAGGCCGCCCAGGCGCATGAACACCAAACCGTTCGCTGTCAGCGAGAAGATGTGATAAAGCGGCAGCGCCGTGATGATAATTTCTTCGCCGGGTTTGGCGTTCTTACCAATCCAGGCGCCGGCCTGCATCATGTTGGCAACCATATTGCCGTGCGAGAGCATCGCGCCCTTGGCGACGCCAGTGGTGCCGCCCGTGTACTGCAGGAACGCGAGGTCGTCGTGACCCAGTTCTACCTTCAGCAGTGGGTGAGGAGCGCCGCGCGACAGGGCGTCGGTGAAGCGCACGGCATGGGGCAGGCTATACGCAGGCACCATCTTCTTGACGTGCTTGAGCACGAAGTTGATCACCATGCCCTTGGCGCCCAGCAGGTCGCCGATGCCGGTGGTGATGATGTGCTCTACCTTGGTCTCGCCGATCACCTGCTGCAGCGTCGAGGCGAAGTTATCCAGCACCACGATGGCCTTTGCGCCGGCATCCTCAAGCTGATGCCTGAGTTCGCGCGCGGTGTACATCGGGTTGGTGTTGACCACCACCAGACCGGCGCGTAGCGCACCGAACAGGGCGATAGGGTATTGGAGCACGTTGGGCATCATGATGGCGATGCGATCGCCCTTGCTCAGCTTGAGCTCGCCGGTGAGGTAGCCGGCGAACTGGCGACTCAGCTCATCGATCTGGCCGTAGTTGAGCACCTTGCCGAAGCTGGCGAACGCGGGGCGCTGGCGGAAACGCTCGAAGGCTTCTTCCACCACCGCAGCCACCGACGCGTACTGGTTGACGTCGATCTGCGGAGGAACGCCTTCGGGGTAATGGGCCAGCCACGGACGTTCAATGCTCATGTTGTATCCAACGCTCCTGTATGTGTCTGCCTGATGGCGACGTAGGGCAAGATAATGTCGCGGCATTGGAGCATACGCTCGCGTATAGCAGCAAGCCGCGCCGCAGCGAGAATTTCCCATGCCCCGAGTACAAAAACTGTTTGTAAATCCGTTGTTTTGCCTGTTGCTGATGGCTGGCCTGTCGGCCTGCCATCACACGCCCGACGAAAGTCGGGTGCGACAGGGTATCGAAAAGGCCGAGCATGCTGCTGAGCAGGCGGATGCCTCGGCACTGGATGCCGTGCTGAGCGATGACTTCGACGGGAACCATGGGGAGATGGAACGTCGCCAACTGCTTGGTCTGTTGCGCGCGGCATCGTTTCGCGGCGAGACGATCCACGCGTTGACGGGCCCCATTGAGGTCGAACAGCACGGCGATCGCTACGTGGCACGCTTCACCGTTACCTTGACCAGCGGAGGCAAACTGCTTCCCGCGCAGATCGGCATGTATCAAGTGGAGACTGCATGGCGGAAGGATGGAGGGGAATGGCGTTGTTATTCGGCGACATGGACATCTGCGGGCTGATGCTCCTGACCAGCGCAAAGAAAACGCCGCACGTTGGCGGCGTTTTCCTCTTGCTTATTGGCGCTTACTTATTGGCGCTTACCTGACACTCAGGCCGCCTTCTTCCCTGCGAGTTGGCGCAGCACGTACTGCAGGATGCCGCCGTGACGGAAGAACTCGCGCTCCTTTGGTGTGAGCAGCAGTACCTTCACGGTGAACTCCTTCTTCTTGCCGTCTTCGCCAGTGACCACGACCTTGGCCGTCTTCGACTCGCCACCGTTCAGGCCGGTGATATCGAAGGTTTCCTTGCCGGTGAGGCCCAGCGACTGCGCGTTCTGGCCGTCCTCGAACTGCAACGGCAGCACGCCCATGCCCACCAGGTTGGAGCGGTGGATGCGCTCGAAGCTTTCCGCGATCACTGCCTTCACGCCGAGCAGCAGCGTGCCCTTGGCCGCCCAGTCGCGCGACGAGCCGGTGCCATATTCCTTGCCGGCGATGACCACCAGCGGCGTCTTGTCGGCCTTGTACTTCATGGCCGCGTCGTAGATGGCCATCTGCTCGCCGTTAGGCACATAGAGCGTATAGCCACCCTCGACACCGTTGAGCATCAGGTTCTTGATGCGAATGTTCGCGAAGGTGCCGCGCACCATCACGTCATCGTTACCGCGACGCGAACCGTAGGAGTTGAAGTCCTTCGGCTCCACGCCCTTGCCGATCAAGAAGCGGCCCGCCGGGCTGTCCTTCTTGATCGAGCCGGCCGGCGAGATGTGATCGGTAGTGATGGAGTCGCCGAATAGGCCAAGCACTCGGGCGCCGTGAACGTCTTCGATGGAGCCCGGCTCCTTGCTCATACCTTCGAAATAGGGCGGGTTCTTGATATAGGTGGAGTCGTCCCACTTGTACACGTCGCCATCGGGCGAGGCGATGTGATTCCAGCGCGAGTCGCCCTTGAACACGTCGGCGTAGCTCTTCTCGAACATCTCGGGATTGAGGGCGCTGCCCACAAGGTCTGAGATTTCCTGGTTGGTCGGCCAGATGTCCTTGAGGTACACCGGCTTGCCATCGCTGCCGGTGCCCAGCGGATCTTTGCTGAGGTCCACGTCGAGCGTGCCGGCCAGTGCATAGGCGACCACCAATGGCGGCGAGGCCAGGTAGTTCATCTTCACTTCCGGATGCACACGGCCTTCGAAGTTGCGGTTGCCCGACAGCACCGAGGCCACGGCCAGATCACCCTCGCCAATGCCCTTGCTGATTTCGGGCGGCAGCGGGCCGGAGTTGCCAATGCAGGTGGTGCAGCCGTAGCCGACGATGAAGAAGCCGACCTTCTCCAGCTCCTTCAGCAGGCCGGTCTTCTCCAGGTAGTCGGTGACCACCTTGGAGCCAGGACCAATAGAGGTCTTCACCCACGGCTGCGCTTTCAGGCCCCTGGCGGCGGCCTTCTTGGCGAGCAAACCGGCACCGAGCATCACACTGGGGTTGGAGGTGTTGGTGCAGGACGTGATGGCAGCGATCACCACCGCGCCGTCGCCGAGCTTGAACGATTCGCCATCCTTCTCCACGCGCACGCCGCTGTCGGTGATGTCGTTGGCCGGGTTGCCAATGGCTGCCGAGCCGCCTTCAGCGATGAAGGCCGAGGTATCGTCATTGCGCGGGCGGCGGTTGGCGGTCAACGGGCCCACTGCGTCATGGAAGCTCTTCTGCACACCTTCCAGCAACACACGGTCCTGCGGGCGCTTGGGGCCGGCCAGCGAGGGCTTCACCTCGGCGAGGTCGAGCTCCAGCGTCGTGGTGAAGCGCGGCTCCACGGCGTTTTCGTCGTGCCACAGGCCCTGTGCCTTGGCATAGGCCTCCACAAGTCGGATCTGCTCTTCGCTGCGGCCAGACAGGTGCAGATAGTTCAGCGCTTCCTGGTCGATCGGGAAGATGCCGCAGGTAGCGCCGTATTCCGGGGCCATGTTGCCGATGGTGGCACGGTCGGCCAGTGCAAGGTGCTTCAGGCCGCTGCCGAAGAACTCCACGAACTTACCCACCACACCGAGCTTACGCAGCGTCTGAGTGACGGTGAGCACCAGGTCAGTAGCCGTCACGCCCTCGGACAACTTGCCGGTCAGCTTGAAGCCCACCACCTGCGGAATCAGCATGGACGATGGCTGTCCCAACATGGCGGCTTCCGCCTCGATGCCGCCCACGCCCCAGCCCAGCACGCCGATGCCATTGATCATGGTGGTGTGCGAGTCGGTGCCAAACACGGTGTCTGGATAGGCCCACTGCTTGCCGCCCTTTTCCGCGGTGAACACCACGCGGGCGAGATGCTCCAGGTTCACCTGGTGCACGATGCCGGTGCGCGGCGGCACCACCTTGAAGTTGTCGAACGCCTTCTGGCCCCAGCGCAGGAAGGCGTAGCGCTCCTGGTTGCGGTGGAACTCGATCTCGACGTTCTTCTCCAGCGCGGATTCCGAGCCATACACGTCCACCTGCACCGAGTGGTCGATCACCAGCTCGGCAGGGGCCAATGGGTTGATCTGCTTGGCGTCGCCGCCCAGCTTCACCACTGCATCGCGCATGGCGGCCAGATCGACCACGCAGGGCACGCCGGTGAAGTCCTGCAACACCACACGCGCCGGCATGAAGGCGATCTCGGTGTCGGGCTCCGCCTTGGCGTTCCAGTTGGCTACGGCCTCGATTTCCTTGGCCGTGACGTTGACGCCATCCTCGTGGCGCAACAGATTTTCCAGCAGGATCTTCAGCGAGAAGGGCAGGGTCTTGAGGTCAAAGCGCTGGCCGAGCTTGGTCAGGCTGGCGATCTGGTACTGGCTGCCGTTGACAGTGAGGGTGTCGCGGGTGGCGAATGAATCCAGCATGGGGGCTAACTCCTGTTGCGTGAGTCTGGCGAACGCGCGAACGCGTAGCTTGAGGATCCTAAGGCACGGAACGTGAGGGGAATTGCAAAGGCCTGGGTCGCTTATCGAGCCGGTTGCGGCGGATATGGCGGGGGAGGGCCTTCGGTGATCAACCTCTTCGTTGACGGGCGCTGCCATTCAGTTTGGGACAAAAGCCGTATCGCGCAAGAGACCCGATCGGGGATTGCGCCATATTTGCGTTGCAAGATTTCGCACGCTCGCGGAAGCATGATGCGTGGTTGCCGGGAGCGCAGGGGTTTGCGTCTTCCTTGTCCGGCTTGTTGCTGGCGTAGGGATGACTTTCAGTGACTCGGCGTCAGGAAAAAACGACGGCACACGAAGCGTTGGCTTCGCGTGCCGTTTGACGATGCAGGCCTGCGTGCAGTTTCGACGGCGCGCCGTCAGCGCGAACCGCCATCGATGTCGATCAATGCGCCTGTGGTGAAGTCGTTGGTGATGACGAACTCCATAGCCTGCGCCACTTCTTCCGATGTGCCCGCCCGACCGACATGAAGGTCCTTGATCATGCCGTCGAACAGAGCGGTCTTGGCCTCGCGTGACAAGTGATCGTAAGCAGGCGTGTCGATCAACCCTGGCGAAACCACATTCACGCGCAGCGGTGCCAACTCCATGGCCAGGGTTTGCCCCATCTGCGTGATGGCGCCGTTGATCGCCGCCAGTCCGGCGGTGTGCATGAGTGCTGTGCGTGACGCCGTGCCCGACAACAGGGTGACGGAGCCGTCCTTGCGCAGGTGAGGCAGCGCGGCCCGAATGGATTGCCAGTAACCCAGCGCTTTCTGCTCGAAGGCTTTGAGCAAGACCGCACCGCTGACGTCGCGGAACGGACCCCATGCGGCACTGCTGGAGGCGGCCAGGACCAGATGATCGATGCGTCCGACGGCGGAGAACAGTGCTTCCAGTGAGGACTCGCTGGAGAAGTCCACAACATGAGCGCTGGCGCTGCCCGGGACGGTGGTGAGGGCGGCGTCGAGGCTCGCCTGCGAGCGGCTGGCGATGATGACGTGAGCCCCTTTCGAGGCTAGGCGCCGTGCACAGGCCAGACCCATGCCGGAGCTACCGCCAATGATCAGAATGCGTTGATTTTTAAGATTTTCCATGATGACTCCACCATTCCGGACGACAGGTGCCGGCATGTGGAACAGCATGGGTTTGTCCGTGGAATCCGTAAAATGGATTGTAGTGATGGATACTATCCATGGATTAAATACTTATGGGGCATCCATGTCGCTCGGGCGTTTCGACCTCAATCTGCTCCGGTCGTTGGACGTGCTGCTGGTCGAGCGCAACGTCACCCGCGCGGCTGCGCGGCTTCATCTGTCACAGCCGGCGCTTTCCAGTCAGCTCAAGCAGTTGCGTGCGCTGTTCAATGACCCGCTGCTGGTGCCCAGCGGCCCGCGGGGCATGCTGCCGACGCCGCGTGCGTTGGCGCTGCAGGAATCCTTGCGCGATTACCTGGCGCAACTGACCGCGCTGGTCGTCGAGCAAAAAGGGTTTGATCCGGCAGCGTCGAGCCGCACCTGGCGAGTCAGTGCGGCGGACTCGGCGCACTCTGTCGTAGCCCCCGGCTTGCTGCGTCGCCTTCAGGCGTCCGCACCGGCGTGCCGGCTGGCGTTGTTGCCGTCCTCCCAGCAGAACCTGCCGGAACTCATGAGCAGCAACGAGATCGACCTGCTCCTTGCGCCATCGACATCCATGCCGGAATCACTCAAGTGTCGGGAGCTGTATCGCGAGTCGTTCGTCTGCGTGCTGCGCAAAGGGCATCCGGCGGCGAAAAAACCACTTAGCCTGGATCAGTTCTGCGAGATGCTGCATGTGTTGACGTCACCCAGTGGCGGCGGCTTCGAAGGTGTCGTCGACGAGATGCTGGCCCACGTCGGGCGCCGTCGCCGCGTGATGGTATCCACGCCCAGCTTCTTGTTGCTTCCCTCTCTGGTGGAGGCGAGTGACTTGGTGGCTACGGTGCCGCGTCGCGTTGCTCAGTTCTGGACAAACCGGGTTGCACTGTTGGCGCCACCACTGGAAATCGAGGGTTTCTCCATGCAGATGGGCTGGCATCCGCGCAATCACGCCGACCCCGGCCTACGCTGGCTGCGCGAACAGGTTCAAAGCGTTGTAGCGGAAACCGCCCGCACCTGAACTGTCGATTCAGGCAATGGCAAAGCTCGACATCACCACCAGGCAACGCGCTGTGGTGTGCGGCATGCCAAGATTTCGAACGCTGCCGGAAGCGTTGTCTTGCGTTGCGGCACCAGGGGCTCGGCTGGCAAAATAGCGCGTTGTAATGCCGCCAAAAACGGCATGGCGACAAGACCTTGCGTCTTGTCGAGCGCCGGTAGCGGCCACGCGGAACCATCCCCTCGGGCGACCTCCGCCGCGGTTGTGCAAACAACTGCTCGCTGCCTCTTTGTTCTAGTTCACCGGACGAGACCACATGCTTAACGCCTACCGCCAACATGTCGCCGAGCGCGCCGCGCTGGGAATCCCGCCGCTGCCGCTGTCGGCCCAGCAGACCGCCGACCTGATCGAGCTCCTGAAGAATCCGCCTGCCGGTGAAGAGGCGTTCCTCGTTGATCTGATCACCAACCGCGTCCCGGCCGGCGTGGACGATGCGGCCAAGGTCAAGGCGTCGTATCTGGCCGCCGTGGCGTTCGGCACCGAAAAGAGCGCGCTGATTTCGCGCGAGAAGGCCACCGAACTGCTCGGCACCATGCTGGGTGGCTACAACATTCATCCGTTGATCGAGCTGCTCGACGACGCGCAGATCGGCACCGTCGCCGCCAATGCGCTCAAGCACACGCTGCTGATGTTCGACGCCTTCCACGACGTCAAGGAAAAGGCCGACAAGGGCAACGCCAACGCCAAGGCCGTGCTGCAGAGCTGGGCCGACGCCGAGTGGTTCACCAGCAAGCCGGAAGTGCCGGAGAGCCTGACCATCACCGTGTTCAAGGTGCCGGGCGAAACCAACACCGACGACTTGTCGCCGGCGCCGGACGCCACCACGCGCCCGGACATCCCGCTGCACGCGCTGGCCATGCTCAAGAACAAGCGCGACGGCGCACCGTTCCAGCCGGAAGAAGACGGTAAGCGCGGCCCCATCGCCTTCATCGAATCGCTGAAGGAAAAGGGTCACCTGGTTGCCTACGTCGGTGACGTGGTCGGCACCGGTTCCAGCCGCAAGTCCGCCACCAACTCGGTGCTGTGGTTCACTGGCGAGAACATCCCCTTCATCCCGAACAAGCGTTTCGGTGGCGTGTGCCTGGGCAGCAAGATCGCCCCGATCTTCTACAACACGATGGAAGACGCCGGCGCGCTGCCGATCGAACTCGACGTGTCCAGTATGGAGATGGGTGACGTCGTCGAGCTGCGTCCGTACGACGGCAAGGCGTTGAAGAACGGCGAAGTCATCGCCGAATTCCAGGTCAAGTCCGACGTGCTGTTCGACGAAGTGCGCGCCGGTGGCCGTATTCCGCTGATCATCGGTCGTGGCCTCACCGCCAAGGCGCGCGAAGCGCTGGGCCTGCCGGTCTCTACGCTGTTCCGTCTGCCGCAGCAGCCTGTCGATACGGGCAAGGGCTTCACGCTGGCGCAGAAGATGGTGGGTCGTGCCATCGGATTGCCGGAAGGCCAGGGCGTGCGCCCGGGCACCTACTGCGAGCCGAAGATGACCTCGGTGGGTTCGCAGGACACCACCGGCCCGATGACCCGCGACGAGCTGAAGGACTTGGCCTGCCTGGGCTTCTCAGCCGACCTCGTCATGCAGTCGTTCTGCCATACCGCCGCTTATCCGAAGCCGGTGGACGTGAAGACCCACCACACGCTGCCGGAATTCATCAGCACCCGTGGCGGCATCTCGCTGCGTCCGGGCGACGGTGTGATCCACAGCTGGCTCAACCGCATGCTGCTGCCGGACACCGTCGGCACCGGCGGCGACAGCCACACGCGTTTCCCGATCGGTATTTCCTTCCCGGCGGGCTCGGGCCTGGTGGCCTTCGCCGCCGCCACGGGCGTGATGCCGCTGGACATGCCGGAATCCGTGCTGGTGCGCTTCAAGGGCGAGCTGCAGCCGGGCGTCACGCTGCGTGACCTCGTCAACGCGATCCCGCTCTACGCCATCAAGCAGGGCCTGCTGACCGTTGCCAAGCAGGGCAAGAAGAACATCTTCTCCGGCCGCATCCTGGAAATCGAAGGTCTGCCGAACCTCAAGGTGGAGCAGGCATTCGAGCTGTCCGATGCCTCGGCCGAGCGTTCGGCTGCCGGTTGCACGGTGCATTTGGACAAGGCGCCGATCATCGAGTACATCACCAGCAACATCACGCTGCTGAAGTACATGATCGCTCAGGGCTACAAAGACCCACGCAGCCTGCAGCGCCGCATCAAGGCGATGGAAGCGTGGCTCGCCAACCCGCAGTTGCTGGACCGCGATGCAGACGCTGAATACGCTGCGGTCATCGAGATCGACCTGGCCGACGTGCACGAGCCCATCGTGGCTTGCCCGAACGACCCGGATGATGTGAAGACGCTCAGCGACGTGGCTGGTGCCACCATCGATGAAGTGTTCATCGGTTCGTGCATGACCAACATTGGTCATTTCCGTGCCGCGTCGAAATTGCTGGAAGGCAAGCGCGACATCCCGACCAAGCTCTGGGTGGCCCCGCCGACCAAGATGGACCAGCAGCAGCTGACCGAGGAAGGCCACTACGGCGTGCTCGGCACCGCCGGCGCCCGCATGGAAATGCCGGGTTGCTCGCTGTGCATGGGCAACCAGGCGCAGGTGCGCGAAGGCGCTACGGTGTTCTCCACCTCTACCCGCAACTTCCCCAACCGTCTGGGCAAGAACTCCAACGTGTACCTGGGTTCGGCCGAACTGGCCGCGATCTGCTCGCGTCTGGGCAAGATCCCGACCAAGGAGGAGTACATGACTGACGTAGGCGTGATCAACGCCAATGGCGACAAGATCTACAAGTACATGAACTTCGACCAGATCAAGGATTACTCCGAGGTAGCCGCCGCCGTTCCTGTCTGATCGGTGGAGTCAAAAAAACAGTGAAAAAAGGCCGACGATAAGTCGGCCTTTTTTTGTTGAAAAGGGCGGCAAAAAACAGAGTTTTCCGGTCTTCTTCTTGAGGATCAGGCTGCTACGGTGCCTGTTCGACCTCACGGCACTGAAGGGGCAAGAACATGCCGACGGCAAAGAAGACTGGACACACCGCAACCAAGAAGAGCGCTTCTACCCGCGCGCAAAAACGGACCCCATCGCACGTCCAGACCCCAAACCATTCATCCCGTAACAACTACCCCAACGTGTTAGTGCATGGCATGTGCGGCTGGGGCAAGGATGAGATCTTCGGCCAGCATTTCCGCTACTGGGGCGGCCTCAAGGGCGATATCCAGGAGTATCTGAAGAGTAAGGGGTATGAGACCTTCGTCGCTTCGATGGGACCGATCTCCAGCAACTGGGATCGAGCCTGTGAGCTCTATGCATTTTTGCGTGGAGGCATGGTCGACTATGGTGCCGTTCATTCGGCCCGCTACGGCCATTCGCGCTATGGGCGCAGCTATCCCGGTGTGTTTCCGCAGTGGAGTGAAACCAACAAGGTGCATTTGATCGGACACAGCCAGGGTGGTCCGACGTCACGCACGCTGATCCAGTTGCTTGAGCACGGCGACGCTGACGAGGTGGCCTTTGTGCCTGGCTCGCACGAGGCGCCTTCGTCTGATCTTTTCAAAGGCGGCAAGCGCTGGGTGCACAGCCTTACATCAGTGGCCGGCGTACATAACGGCACTCCAGTCGCCGATGACATGGGGGCGCTCATTGCCGACTTGCTGCATGCGGCTGCGTCGACCGCCGGCCTTGCAGAGAACGAACCCATCTTTGATTTCTCTTTGCAGCAGTGGGGGCTTGAGCGTGAAAAAGGCGAGGGGTTCGCGGAGTACATTCGCCGCTGCCTTGGCAGCAAGATCTGGAAGACCAACGATTGCTGCGCCTATGACCTGTCGCTGGTTGCTGCGCACTTTCAGAACGCACTGGTGCTCACGTCGCCGGATGTTTACTACAGCTCCTATGCTGTAGATGGCACGTTCGAGGGGCCTTTGGGAGTGCGCCTTCCGGCGCCTAACATGAATCCTGCGCTCAAGCTGGGCGGTGTCTTGATCGGCAAGAATGAGCGTGATTTGCCAGGTGGTGCGGATGCCTGGCGCCCGAACGATGGTGCCGTTCCCGTGCCATCGGCCCAGTACCCGTTTGGTCATGCACACGACGCCGTGGTGGCCGGCAAGACCGAGAAACCCAAGAAGGGAGTCTGGTACGTTCATCCCACACTCACCGGCAAAGATCACATCAGCGTTATTACCCCATGGCTGGATGTCACCATCGAAGAGCTCAACGCCTTCTATGAAGGCATCGCCAGCCACAACCGCTCCTTGCCTGCATAAATCCGGGCTTATGGCCATTCCGGCTAAAGTCTCGGTATCTTCCTTTACAAACGACAAAGCCCGGCACTGTGCCGGGCTTTGTCGTTTATGCTTCGCCACGTATTTCCATCAAGTCGACAGGCAGCGGATGATCTCCTCCCACTTATCGGTAGTCTCGTTGCGCGACCTGATGTTGGTGCAGGCGGTGCGCCGCCATGGCAGCTTCAATAGTGCCGCGCGCGCCATGCACATCAGTCCTTCGGGCCTTTCGCATCAGGTGCAGAAGGTAGAGCAGGCGTTGGGGGCGCCGCTGTTCGAGCGCGGAGGGCGGCGCATCGTGCCGACGGCGGGTGGTCAGCGATTGCTCGAACAGATCGACGCCGTGCTCGCCGCCGCCGAACACCTGCAGCAGGTCGCCCGCGCTGGTGAGGTTGCCTTTGGTGGCGAGCTACGCCTGGGTGTACCCGCATCGCTGGGCCCTTATCTGCTTCCCCATCTGATCGGGCCGTTTCCCCAGCATTTCCCTGGTACCCGGCTTAGCCTGTCCGAAGGCAAGCCGCGTGGTCTGTTGCGTCGTTTGAACGAAGGTGAGCTCGATGCTGTGCTCGCTCCGCGCGTTCCGCCGGTGAGCGGCGTGGCAATGCGCCCGCTGTTCTTCGAGCCTTGGGAGGTGATGTTTCGCGCCGATCATGCGCTCGCCGGCAAGCGGAGCGTGGGCATCGAGCAACTCGAAGCCAGCGATGCCACGCTGATGACCGAGAGCCATTGCGAGGATGTGCTCGGCGGCGGTCACGTGCAGGACGTGAGCCTGGAGAGCCTGGCTGCACTGGTAGAACTGCGAGGAGGCTATGCACTCGTGCCGGCACTGGCCCATGACCGCCTCGCTTCCATGCCCAATGTGGTGCTCGCCAAGCTCAAGGGTCAGGCGCCAGGGCGCGAGATTGCGCTGTACTGGCGCGAGGCCTCACCGTGGCATGCGGACCTGCAGAATTTCGCGGTCTTGCTGCGCAAGCTTGCGAAGCAGAGGCCGGGGCTAAAGCCGGCGGACGAAGCGAGCTGAGGCTCGCTTCGTCCGCCCTATCGTCAGAAATCCAATTCCTGCGACGCACAAAGATAGTCGATCATCGGCGACACGCGCTTGTACGTGTCCACCAGCCACGGTAGCAACTCGGCGGAGCAGGCCAGCTTTTCGTCGAAGCCTTCACCGCAGGCGAAATCCTTGCGCTTGATGTCATCGATCAGCTCGTGCGTGGCGTCGAACCCGCGCGGTGGGCGACTAAGTGATTCACCCCAGAACTGGAAATGATCGCGGAAGGCCTTGCTGCGCGTCGCGCGCTTCCAGGCCTCGGGGTTGTCGGCGAGGAACTCGCGGATCTTCTTCAGCGCGTCGGACTCCGGATGCCAGATGCCGCCGCCCGCGAAGCAGTCGCCCGGCTGGATATGCACGTAGAAAGACGGCGCAGGGATCTCGTGGCGGCGTTCGTGGAAGAAGCGCGCGCCTTGCCACGGTTTGTATGGCTGCTTGTCGTTGGAGAAGCGCGTATCGCGATAGATGCGGAACAGCGAACCGCCGCTCTTGCGCGGGTCGGCCCGGTAGTGCTTGCTGATCTTGGCAATGGGCGCCTGGATGTCGGTGATCAGCGCGAGGAATGGATCGCGTACGTCGCGTTCGTACTCCGCCTTGTGAGCATGAAACCACTCGCGGTTGTTGTTGCGATCCAGCGAACGCAGGAAACGGAAAGTGGCGGGCGAAAAGTAAGTCTTGGCCATGATGTCAGTGGTCAGGCGGAGAGAAGGGCGATGTCGGCAGCCAGCATCTCGCCCCAGGCTTGCAACTGGTCGAGAATGTCGAGCTTGTTTCGGTGGGCCTCATCCGCACGCAGCGCGGCGATGTGGGCGAAATACTGGTCCAGCGTCAGGTTCGTCAAAGGTGTGGGCCGGGTCAGCCGATCACGGCAGAAGGCCTGCCAACGCGCCTGTTCTTCAAGGTTGAGGGTTTCCGGCCAGTTGCGTGCACGGTAGCGGAATAGCAGTTCCGGGTAACGCGAATCGCGGAATGGAAAGCTGCGCTGGCCCAGCTGCTCTGGTGGCGTTGCGCGGATGTCCGCCAGCAGGCGTTTGTCCGCATCTGGCAGAAAACCGCCGTACAGCGCCAGCTCCGGATCCTGCGGTGGTGGCAGGTCGGCCCCGCGCTGGAACACGCGGCGAAGCTTGGCCGCCAGCCCCTCGGCAGAGGCAAGCATGTCGCGGTGTGCGTGCACGCGGTCGAGATCGATCTGCAGGCGCTCGAGGTCCACGCCCTTCAGCGTGGAGAGCGGAGCGAGCGCTGGCGAGCGGTTCGCGCGAACGGTGCGTAGCGGAATCCGTTCGACGCCTTCGGGCAGATCGGCCCGTGCGGTAAATACACGGTCGGCAATCTCATCCTCGTCCAATGCCAGTAGCTCGGATGGATCGTTCGCCAGGTCGTACACGATGATCTCCGCCGGCCGGCTCGGGTGCGCAGCCAACGGTGCGACCACGGCCAGGCAATGCCGGCTGGACGGGTAGCGGGAAGACACATGTACCACCGGCGTCATCGCCACCACGTCGAGCATTTCGAACACGCGCTGCTTGCGCCGCAGGTTGAAATACCAATCCCACAGGCGTGGCTGGCGCACGCGGATCAGGCGGGCCAGGTCGATCAGCGCATAGACGTCGGACAACGCGTCGTGCGCGCGCTCCTGTCGAAGATGGTTGGCGGTGGCCAGGTGTTCCAGCTTGAAGCTGGGCGAGCCATCCTCGCGCTTGGGCCACTCGATGCCTTCGGGACGCAGCGCCTGGCACATGCGCACGAGGTCGATCAGGTCCCAGCGAGAGTTACCGTTCTCCCATTCACGGCCGTAAGGCTCGAACATATTCCGATAAAACAGCTGGCGGCCAATTTCGTCGTCGAAACGCAGTGAGTTGTAGCCCACCCCGCAGGTACCTGGCTGGGCCAACTGCTCATGTACGCGCGCTGCGAAGTCCGACTCCAGGCAGCCCTCGCGCTCGGCCTGTTGCGGCGTGATGCCGGTGATCAGACAGGCCTCGGGGTGCGGCGGCATCTCCCTAGGCGGTTTGCCGAAGAACATCACCGGCTCGCCCACGACCTCCAGGTCCATCGTGGTGCGGATGCCGGCGAACTGCACCGGGCGGTCACGCCAAGGGTCGGCGCCAAACGTCTCGTAGTCGTGCCAGAAGAAAGTCTGCATGCCGCGATCATCGCATGGCCCTTCTGCGTGCTCCATGCGGCCCACCCCTGGCAGGCGCCCCGATCGTGCCGAATTCAGCGGCCTGGTCGGTGCGCTGCTGTTAGACTCCGCGTCCAGGAGGGCGCATGAGCCAAGCGAACGAAGACAATCTGATCTGGATCGATCTGGAAATGACCGGTCTCGATACGGACAACGATTCCATTCTCGAGATCGCCACCATCGTCACCGACAAGGATCTTCGCATTCTGGCGGAAGGCCCGGTGTTCGCGATTCGCCACCCGCTGGAGCGGCTGGAAGGCATGGATGCGTGGAACCGTAACCAGCACCGACGGTCTGGCTTGTGGGACCAGGTGGTGGCTTCCAGTGATGACCACGCAGCGGCGGAACAGGCCACGCTCGATTTTCTCAAAGAGTGGGTGCCGGCCGGCAAGTCGCCCATGTGCGGCAACTCGATCTGCCAGGATCGCCGCTTCCTGCACCGTGAGATGCCACGGCTGGAGCGCTACTTTCACTACCGCAACCTCGACGTGTCCACGCTGAAGGAGCTCGCGCGCCGCTGGGCGCCGGCTGTCGGCAAGGGCTTCTCCAAGGAATCCGCGCACACCGCGTTGTCGGACATCCGCGACTCGATCGACGAACTGCGCTACTACCGCCGCTTCATGGGGCCGCTGGGCGGCGAGTTCTGAGTCTTCCTACGGGAGTCACCATGTCCTTCGATCTGTTCGCTCCCGTGCTCGACTGCAACGGGCGGTCGCTCAAACTTGACCGCCCGCGCGTGGTCGGCATCCTCAACGTCACGCCCGATTCGTTTTCCGATGGCGGTAACTACGCATCGTTAGATGACGCCGTGGCGCATGGTCTGCGCATGGTGGAAGAGGGTGCGGACATGCTGGACATCGGCGGCGAATCGACCCGCCCCGGATCCGGCGACGTTCCCGTTGAGGAGGAGTTGCGGCGCATCGTGCCCGTGCTCGAGCAACTGGCAGCGCGTACCAGCGTCCCGCTGGCCATCGATACCTCCAAGCCAGAAGTGATGCGTGCGGCCGTGGCGGCTGGCGCGGGCATGATCAACGACGTCTATGCCCTGCGACGCGAAGGCGCCTTGGATGCCGCGGCCGAACTCGGCGTACCGGTGTGCCTGATGCATATGCTGGGCGAACCGCGCAGCATGCAAGACGATCCGCACTACGACGATGTAGTCGGCGAGGTGCACCGGTTTCTGACCGATCGGCTATTTGCCTGCGAGTTGGCCGGCATCGATCGTCGCAAGGTTATGGTCGACCCCGGTTTCGGCTTCGGCAAGAACCTAGAGCACAATCTGGCCTTGCTGCGGGCGTTGGAGCGTTTTGCGAATCTTGGCAGTGGCGTCTATGTCGGTATGTCGCGAAAATCGATGATCGGCGCGATGACGGGACGGCAGGTGCCTGCTGAGCGCGTGGCGGGCTCGGTCGCCGCGGCCGTCATTGCAGTGCAGCGCGGCGCACGGATGGTGCGCGTTCATGACGTGGCGGCTACCGTCGACGCGCTCGCGGTGTGGCATGCCGTGCAGGCTGGCGATGTGCCGGCGCGCCGTGACGACAAACCCACCATGCCGCGCTGGCCGGATGACGAGTAATCACCCAGAACAGGATGTCTGGCGCATCAACGCGCCGACTTCGGCAGGAGTAATGCCATGACGCAACGGAAATATTTTGGAACCGACGGTATCCGCGGCCTGGTAGGGCAGTGGCCCATCAGTGCGGATTTCATGCTGCGGCTGGGTCGCGCGCTCGGCGTGGTGCTGGCGCGCCATGGGCGCGCACGGCCGAAGGTGGTGATCGGCAAGGACACCCGCGTATCCGGCTACATGTTCGAATCCGCCCTCGAAGCAGGGCTGGTCGCTGCAGGGGCCGACGTGGCATTACTCGGGCCCATGCCTACACCGGGCGTGGCGTTCCTCACGCGCTCGCTGCGCGCCGACGCAGGCATTGTGATCAGCGCATCGCATAACCCGCATCATGACAACGGCATCAAGTTCTTTTCGGCGAATGGCGAAAAGCTCTCCGATGACGTGGAGCAGGCCATCGAGGAAGAGCTGGAGCTGGAGTTCACTACCGTTCCCTCCGAACAGCTCGGCAAGGCCACCCGTATCGCGGACGCCGTGACGCGCTACGCGGAGTTCTGCAAATCGACAGTGTCTGAAGATTTCAGTCTGCGTGGCATGAAGATCGTGCTCGACTGCGCCAATGGGGCGACCTATCAGGTGGCGCCGAAGGTGTTCTCCGAACTCGGCGCGGTGGTGAACACCATTGGCGATCGGCCCGACGGTTTCAACATCAATCGCGACGTAGGCTCCACGCACCCACAGGCACTGGAGCGCGCCGTGTTGGAACAGGCTGCCGACATCGGCATCGCCTTCGATGGCGACGGAGACCGCGTCCAGTTGGTCGACCGCCACGGCAAGCTGGCTGATGGCGACGACATTCTTTTCGTGTTGGCCAACGCATGGCATGCGCAGGGCCTACTGCTCGGCCCGGTGGTCGGCACGCTGATGAGTAACTATGGCCTTCAGCTCGCACTGGCCCAGCACGACGTAAAGCTGATCCGCGCCAACGTGGGTGACCGCTACGTGCTGCAGCAGCTCAAGGAACACGGCGGCAACCTGGGTGGCGAAACCTCCGGCCACATCCTGTGCCTGGACCGCGCCACCACGGGTGACGGCATTGTCTCCGCACTGGCCGTGCTGGAGGCGCTGACCTATGCCGGCACGGATTTCGCCGAGGCGCGGCAGGGGCTGCACAAAATGCCCCAGATCATGATCAACGTGCGCGCGGACGGCGCCCGCGAGGCCTTGCACAGTCAGCCGGTACGCGAAGCGCTTGCTGAGACCGAGCGCGCGCTGTCGGGCCGTGGTCGAGTGGTGCTGCGTGCCTCGGGTACGGAGCCGCTGGTGCGCGTGACGGTAGAGGCTGCCGACGAGGGCGAAGTGCGGCAGTTGGCCGAAAAGCTCGCCGGTGTCGTAAAATCCTCCGCAGAACGTTCGTGAGCCTGTAAGAAGTTCGGGGATCTTGCATCCCACCCAGGTCGCCAAGGATTGGCCCGACGTGCCCCGCCCCTGCGGTGGCGGACAGACAAGTGGACCGCACGCACAACCTGTGGACAAGCCATGAAGAAAGTTCCAACCCTCGACATCCGTCGTTACGACACGGACCGTGCCGCATTCGTTGCCGAGCTGGGTAACGCCTACCGTGAATACGGCTTCTGCTGCATCAGCGGCCACGGTATTCCGCGCGAGCTGATCGACGGCGCGTACGAGTCGTTCCAGCAGTTCTTCGCGCTGCCGGCCGACACCAAGATGAAATACCACGTGCCTGGCAGTGGCGGCGCGCGCGGCTACACGCCGTACAAAGTGGAAACGGCGAAGGACAGCAAGCACGCCGACCTCAAGGAGTTCTGGCACGTTGGTCGCGAGATTCCGCGCGACTCGAAGTTCGCCGACGTGATGCCGCCCAACATCTGGCCGGCCGAAATCTCGGACTTCAAGAAAAACGGCTACGGCCTGTTCGAAGCACTCGACCAGCTCGGCTCGCGCGTGCTGCGCGCGCTGGCCTTGCATATCGAACTGCCCGAGCACTTTTTCGATGACAAGATCGACCAGGGCAATTCTATCCTGCGCCCGATCCACTATCCGCCGATCACCGAAGACAACATCCCGAACGTGCGCGCCGGTGCCCACGAGGACATCAACTTCATCACGCTGCTGGTCGGCGCGAGCGCGGAAGGCTTGGAAGTGCTGACGCGTGAGGGCGAATGGTTGCCGATCACCACCGAAGGCGACGCCATCGTGGTCAACATCGGCGACATGCTGCAGCGCCTGACCAACCACGTGTATCCGTCCACGTCGCATCGCGTGGTGAATCCGCAGAACGATAACGCACGCAAGCCGCGTTACTCGGTGCCGTACTTCCTGCACCCGAACCCGGACGTGGTACTCGACCCGCTGCCGCAAACGGTTACGCCGGACAACCCGAGCCGGTACGACACCAGCATCACCTCGCACGAGTATCTGCTCGAGCGCCTGCGCCAGATCAAGCTGATCTGATCCCGCTTTGTGCTCCCTCTTCGTATGGAGAGGGAGCACTTGTTCCGCGTTTCATGCGCGCCGCCCGGCCCAAGCCGGAATGGGAGCCATGACTTCCGATCGATTCCCCTGGCTCAGGCGCGTACTACGCTGCACTCCCTCGTCGCGGGAGTTCGCCATGCGCCTGAAGTCGTTGCTGTGGATCGCCTGTTTCCTGAGTGGCAACGTCATGGCGACAGCCGATGACCCTTTTCGCGACTTTACGGACCTGACGGGTCACTGGACCTGTCACGGTGTCTTTCCCGCCTCGGGAAAGACAATCGACTCCACCATTCGTTTCGACTTCGATCTCAACGGCAAGGCGCTGATCAAGCACCACGACGACACGTCACCGTCCGCGACGTATCACGCGCTTGAGGCATGGGGATACGACGCCAAAAATGGCCGCTACAACGCGGCCATTCTCGACAGCTTCGGTGGTGCTCGGCTGTTTTCGTCTGACGGCTGGAAAGACGGGCGCCTGGTCTGGCGTTCCGCCCCCGAGATCAAGCCAGCCCAGCGCTTCACCTATATTCGAGAGCCCAAGAAAGGCTTGCGCATTGATTGGGAAGTGGAGCGTGAGGGCAACTTCGTGGTTGGCGATACGCTGCAATGCTCGCTCGAAGGTACCGATCAGTGAGTGGCTTCCAGCGCGCGATAACGCTTCGATTCGCGGGCCGATAGCCAGAGCGTGAACCGGTCGGGTAGCAGCTTCGTCAATGCTTTGATGAAGCGGTTGACGCCCCCGGTCACATGCACGATGTCGCCACGTTCCGCCGCTTCATAGCCTTCGCGCACCACGGCCTCGGCGCTCTGCCACATAAAGCCCGGCAACTTGTTCATCAGCAGCCGCGTACCAGTGACGTCGTGGAACTCCGACCAAGTGAAGCCTGGGCATAGCGCGCAGACGTTGATGCCAAGATGACGGTTCTCGAGACCAAGCGATTGAGAGAATTTGATCAGATACGCCTTGCTCGCCGCATACAGAGTGTGGCCGGCTGAGCCGGGTATATGCCCCGCCAGCGAGGCAACATTCACGATGCGGCCGTAGCCGCGTTCACGCATACCGGGCAGCAGGCGCCACGCCAACTCAGCGGGAGCGGTCATCAATACCCGGATAAAGGCCTCATGCATCGGCCAGTCGACCGCCTCGAACGTGCCTGGCACGCCGTAGCCCGCATTGTTGATGAGCCAGTCCACCCTAAGTCCACGTGCGTCCAATGCATCGCACAGTTGCGCCACGGCGGATGGGTCGGCGAGGTCCGTCGGGAGCACGGTCACTGTGGCCTGGTGGCGATCACTCAGCTCCTGGGCCAGCGCTTCGAGCCGCTCCACCCGGCGGGCCGTCAGCACCAGATCATGGCCGCGGGCCGCGAGCTCCCGGGCGAAGGCGGCGCCAATGCCGGCGGAAGCGCCTGTGACCAGGCTGAGTGGACGGGTCGTGGTCATAAAGTGGTCTCCTTGTGGTTCTTCTGATTTTTTCCGTAAAGGCAATGGCTTGTCGTTGACTCGTTGCCAGTGGCATGGTCCGACGTTAAGCTTTCGGGTTTATACGCAAGGGAAGACGCGCATGCGCAAGAAACTCGTCGCCGGCAATTGGAAGATGCATGGTAGCCGCAGCATGGCGACTGCCCTGGTCGGCGACGTCGCTGCCGCGCTACCAGCGGACATCGACGTCGTCGTCATTCCGCCGTTTCCTTACCTGGGCGAGCTGGCCATGCAGCATGCCGGTTCCGGCCTGGGCTTTGGCGGCCAGGATGTGAGTGAACACGAAGGGCAGGGTGCCTACACGGGTGAAGTGTCCGCTGCCATGTTGGCCGACGTGGGTGCGCAATGGGTCTTGGTGGGCCATTCCGAGCGCCGCCACTACCATCACGAAACAAGTGAGCTGGTAGCACGCAAATTCGCCGCCGCCAGGGCCGGCGGGCTTACCCCCATTCTCTGCGTGGGTGAAACGCTGGCCGAGCGAGAGAACGGACTCACCGACGCCGTCGTGGCGCGCCAGCTCAAGGCCGTGATCGAGTTGAACGGCATCGCCAGCTTCGATACGGCCGTGATCGCATACGAGCCCGTGTGGGCCATTGGCACCGGGCACACGGCCTCACCCGAGCAGGCCCAGCACGTTCATGCGTTCATCCGTAGCCAACTGGAAAAAGAAGATGCTATGATTGCACGTCTGACCCGACTGCTTTACGGCGGTAGCGTCAAAGCGGCAAATGCTGCGGATTTGTTCGCACAGCCGGACGTGGATGGTGGGTTGATCGGGGGCGCCTCGCTGGCATCGGCTGATTTCCTCGGTATCTGCGCCGCAGCCTATTGAGCATCACGGACTCTTAAAGAGAACCATGTTCGTCATTTTCAGCGTCTTCTACATTCTGATCGCCGCGGCGATGATCGTGCTGATTCTGATGCAGCGCGGCGCTGGTGCGGACGCGGGCTCCGGTTTCGGCGGCGGTGCATCCGCCACTGTGTTCGGTGCACGTGGTTCGGCGAGCTTCCTGACGCGTACCACAGCGGTGCTGGCCGCGCTGTTCTTTGCGCTGAGCCTGGGCATGGGTATGTACCTGAGCCACAGCGGCAAAACGCAGAGCGATAACAGCGGTGATCTGGGCGTGATGTCGGGTCTTGCCAACAAGCCGGCGGCAACGCAGAATGCGCAGCCCGCCGCACCGGTCAATGCGGAAATCCCGCAGGCCACCAAGTCGGCCCAGGGCGATGTTCCTGCCGCGACGACGCCGGCCAAGCCTGCAGGCGATGTGCCGGCCGCGGAACCTGCAAAGAAAACTAAGTAAGACACCTGCCCAGGTGGCGGAATTGGTAGACGCACTACCTTGAGGTGGTAGCGCCGTAAGGCGTGGGGGTTCGAGTCCCCCCTTGGGCACCAACAGAAGTTTCAGCGAGTCTCAGTGAGTCTCATGAAACGCACTAAACCCCGCATTTCGCGGGGTTTTTTGTGTCTGACGTTCTCAGGGCGTCTCAGCAGATCCCAAAATGTTGTGTATGCTCTTGTGTATGAATATGGATTTCATGCACAAGACGGTCCCCGCTCATGCCTAAGCACGCAAAGCCTCTTACGGAATTGGAAGTCCGCAACGCTAGAGCGAAGCAGAAGGCCTACACGCTTCCAGATGGCAAGGGGCTGTATCTGCAGGTCAGCAAGGCTGGATTGAAGACGTGGGTGGTCCGCTTTCGACTTCCGGGCAGCAAGACAGCCACCCCGGCCAGCATCGGCTATTACCCTGCAATGTCGCTGGCAGACGCGCGTGTGCGGGCTATCCAGATTCAGCAGGACGCTAAGGCGGGGAAGGCAACGCCGGGTGTTCGCAAGGTCCAGCAAATTGCTTTGGCATCTACTGCTGCCGAGGATGAGGCGCAGAAGCAGGCTGAAATAGCAGCCGAGCGCTCGACATTGAAGGCGACTGCACGAAGGTGGCTTGCAGACAATCACACTCATTGGGCTGAGGAAACGTACCGCAAAGCACGACTTGTCGTGGAGGGGTACTTTGTTAAAGAAATTGGCGACCTAGATATTCGCAGCCTGCAGAGTAAGGATGTTCGGTCGCTCCTGCTTAGGATGGCTGAGAGCACGCCCCAGCTGGCAAGAAAGGCGAAACAATACATCGGGCGGATAGTTGAGCAAGCTATCGACGAAGGGCTAAGGCCTGAAGAGAGTGCACTTCGGTTGGATCGATTGCTTCCCGCGCGTCGTCCGGGTCATATGCCCGCAGTAACCGATGATGAGAGCCGACTCGGCGATTTGATGCGAGCGATTGACGCGTACAGCAATCGAGTGGTTCGCGCTGCGCTACTTTTGGCTGCGTGGACAACCGTGCGCTCGGGTGTCGTGGCAAGTGCCCGTTGGTCGGAAATTGACCTTGAGCGGGCAGAGTGGCGTATTCCGGGCAAGGAACCGGATGGGCGCAATCGTATGAAGACTGGTATCGACTTCGATACATCTCTACCAACTCAAGCCATCGACGTACTAATGGAAATGCGTCAACGAAGTCATGGCGCAGAGTATGTTTTTCCGCCTCAGGCAAGACAGCAGTCCGCGCATCTATCACGTGATTCTCTAAGTAAGGCGCTGCGTGAGATGAACTTTAAGGGGGAGCATACGACGCACGGCTTCAGGGCGTCTTTTCGTACGCTAGGTCGCGAGCGGTTGGATATCGACGCCGATGTATTGGAAGCACAGCTTGCGCATGCTCCGAAGAACGAGCTCGAAGCCGCCTATGCTCGGGTGAAGTTTCGAGACAAGAGGCGACTGATCGTGCAGTCATGGGCTGACTATCTGGAAGAACTGAAGATCCGGGGCGGCATTCCAAAACTTCTGCGCCAAACTGGGTAGGGCGGATTGGTGTCGCCAGTGTAGTGTTGGCTCCCGCGCAATTACTTCGCCTTGTTGTAAGTAATTGTTTTTATTTGTGTATTAAATCTGGTTTCTATAATTCTTAGGGGGGGGCTGTGGCACGCAACATGCGGGGGCATCAACAGGGATCTCAATTTGCGCGACACTATGCTTGGATGATCGCGGCACACCGACGTCCCCCCGCTTTTGAGTAGCGATTCGATTTGGAGTCCAATCCCCCAACCGAAGGAGATTGGACGTGAAGAAGCGTTTTACCGAAGAGCAGATCATCGGCTTCCTGCGAGAGGTTGAAGCCGGCATGCCAGTCAAGGAGCAGTGCCGCAAGCACGGCTTCAGTGAGGCTTCTTATTACCTGTGGCGCAGTAAATTCGGAGGCATGAGCGTGCCCGAAGCAAAGCGACTGAAGG